>JAICYS010000124.1 GCA_025934105.1 Myxococcota bacterium
GCCAGCACCTCGCTCACGTTGTCCTCGTCACCACCGCGCACCGCCTGCAGCCGCAGGCCGCTGACCTCGATCGGCGTGTGCAGGCCGACGGCGGCCCCGAACGGGATCGACAGCCGCGCGATGGTGGCCAGCGGCGCCCCGCCCGGCGCGCCGGCGACCGTCACGTCGGACAGCACGACGCGCAAGAGGCCGGCCCGCCCCTGCCCGACCGTCACCGGGCGCCCCAGCTTGGCGCCCGCGCGGCTCGCGAACAGGTGGGCGGCCAGCGCCCCGACCGCGAAGGGGTAGACCAGCAGGAAGACCAGCACCAGGGCGCCAGCCAGGCTGGCCCGCGGGTGAGCCGTGACCCAGGCCCGCAGGCGCGCGACCGGTCCCGAGGGCGGCAGGCGCGGCGCGCCGACGCCCGGCGGCAAGGGAGGCGGACCGAGGCCCTGTGGCAGGGGCGGCGGACGCAAAGCTCGCGAATACTACCAGGGTCGAAGGGCCGAGCAGCGCACGATCGGCTGCCGCACCCGGCTCAGCTGCATTTCTGGAGGCTCAACAGCCGCACTGCCACTGCCCGGACCAGCAGGCGCAGCTGCAGAACTGATTGTGGCGATCGACGCAGTGGTTCCCGGGGTAGCCATCCGGCTCGGTGCTGCAGTCCGGCGGCGGATCGGGACAGCAGGGCGCCGCGGCGCCGCCCGAGAACTCGTCGTGGCAAAGGCCGTCCACGCCGGCATCGGCGCTGCCCCCCGCGCCCCCTCCGCCGCCGCCCGCGCCGGCCTGGGCCGACCCGCCCGTCCCGCCGCCCGTTTGCAGGCTGGAGCTGCAGCCCGTCGCGATCAGCTCCGTCAGGCCCGCGACGGCCAGTCCCACCCGCGCCAGGCGAAGCAAATCAGCCATGATCGATGGTGTTCCGGGCGGCTGAGCCGGTCAACTGCCCGCCAGACTTGTTAGGATTGGCGCGCGCGATGCGCGAGCGCGACGAGATCGAGAAGTTCTTGGCGAGGGTCCGGCGGCGGTTGTTGCTCCGCTCCGGTCTCGAAGCGGCCGGGTATGGGCTGGGGGCGCTGGGCCTGGGTCTCTTGCTGCTCGGGCTGACGGCCACGGCCGTCGGGCCGGCCGGCTTCTGGCCGCTCGTGACGGTCACCTTCGCGGTGGTGCTGGCCCTGACGGCGGTGGGCCTGGGGGTCTTCTGGCCCGCGCGACTCCTCCGCGGGGACCAGGCGGCCGCGCGCCGCACCGGACGGCTGGCGCCCCGGCTGGCCAGCGATCTTCTGTCGGCGGTGGAGCTGGCCGAAGCCCCGTCGGACGAGCGCGCCGCCGGCTCGCCCGTCCTGGTCCGCGCGTTCCGCCGCCAGGTGGCCGACGCGCTGGGGCCGGTGTCGCCGGAACGGCTGGTCCCGCTGAGGCCGGCGGCGCGCGCCTTGGCCCTGGCGGGCCTGATCCTGGCGCTGCTGGTCGGAGCGATCGTCGCCTGGCCCCTGGCCGCGCGCGGGCTGCGCACGCTGGTCCACCACCCGTCGCGCTTCGAAGGCGCCGCGGTCTCGACGGCGCCGCTGGTGGGCGACGTCCGGATCACGTACACGTACCCGCCCTACACCGGACTGCCGCCCCGCACCGTCGAGGGGTCGACCGGCGACCTGGCGGCGGTGCGCGGAACGCGCGCGCACATCGAGACCCACCCGCTGCGGCCGGCCCGGCACGCGGCCCTGCTGGTCGGCGAAACCGGCGGCTCGGAGATTCGCGCCAAGCTGTCCGGCGACAAGCTGACGGCGGATCTGACGCTGACCGAGGACGCCGTCTACCGGTTCTGGCTGGAGCCGACGTTCGGGCGGGCCGTCCGCGAGGAGCGCCCGCACCAACTGACCGCGGAGCCGGATGCGCCGCCGCGGGTCGACATCCAGGGGCCGGCCGACCGGTTGGAGCTGGCCACGCCGCGCCCCATCGAGATCGGCTTTTCCGCCACCGACGACTTCGGGCTGGGGGCGGTCGATCTGGTGTACCGGGTCGGCGATCGCCCCGAGCAGCGCACCAACCTGCGCGACGGCGCCGGCGCCAGGGCCGTGCAAGGCCGGACGCTGTGGGACCCGGGGCCGGTGGTCGGCGGCGCGCCGGCCGAACGCATCGCTTATCGGATCGAGGCGCGGGATCGGGACGCCATCTCCGGGCCGAAGGTCGGCTCGTCGCGCACGCTCTACGTCGTCATCCAGAACCCGCACGAAGGGATCGACGACCGGATCGAGCGGCAGCGGGATCTGCTGGAGCGGTTGATCGCCGACCTGGCCGAGCGGCTGGAGTCCGACGGCAAGGGAGAGGGCGGGTCGGCGGCCGAGGCGGCCCAGCGCCGGGTCGCCGCCCTGGCGGGCGTCCACGCGTCGCAGGAAGCGCACCAGGCGCTCGTGGGCCGACTCCTCGACGAGGATCGCCGAGAGGGGACGCTGGGCAAGACGCTGCGGGCGGCGCTGGCCGGGATGGCCGATCGGCTCGAGCGCGGGCTGCGCGAAGAGTCCGCAGCGCTGGCGGCGGCCCGGGCGAAAGGGGGCGCCGGGCGGGCGCGCCTGGAAGCGGCCGCCGCCAAGCAGGTCGCCGAGCTGGAGGCCGACGTCCTCAAGCTGGACGATCTGATCGGGCGCGAGCGGCTGGAGGACCTGGCCAGCCTGGGCAAGGAGCTCACCGACGCCCACGCGCGCCTGCAAGACCTGCTGTCGCGCTACAAGAAGACCCACGACGAGGCGTTGCGGCGGCAGCTGGCGCGCGAGGCTCGCGAGCTGCGGGCCCGCATCGCCGACCTGGCGCAGAAGATCGCGGCGGTGCAGGCCCGCAACGAGGTCCCCGAGGAGTGGCGAAACATGCCCGACCTGAAGGACATCCAGGCCCAGGCCCGGAAGCTGGACGATCTCCTCGAGCACGGCAACGACGCCGATCTGGACAAGGCGCTGGCCGAGCTCGGCAATCAGCTCTCCGGCATGCGCAAGATGCTGGACCAGAACCTGGACGGCTTCGGCGCCGAGCGCTTCCCGCAGGAGAACCGGGTGGTGGCCGACCTCATGAAGCGGATCGGCGACCTCGAAGGCGACGAGCGCGGGCTGCAAAACGAGACGCAGGCGCTGGCCGAGAAGCAGGAGGCCGAGCTGCAGCGGCGGCTGAAGGGACAGCTCGACGACCTCATGAAGCGGGAGGCCGAGAAGATCGATCGCCTGAAGCAGCGGCTGGCCGGCGTGCCGACGGGCAGCCCCGAGAGCCCGCTGGCCGAGGAGATCGAGCGCGCCCGCGAGAGCGCGACGCAGATGCGCCGCCTGCTGTCCGAGCGGGACGTCGCGGAGGCCAAGAGCGAGGCGGAACGGGCCGAGAGCAGCCTGGAGCGCGCCGGCGAGCACCTGGACCAGATGGCGGAGGCGAAGCGCGCCCGCCGCGGCGCCAGCGAGCCCGAACGCGACAAGCGGGCCGACACCGTCGGCGAGGCCCGAGCGATGGCGCAAGAGATCGCCGACGATCTGGCCAAGCTGATGCCCAAGGGCGCCGAGACGCTGACCCCCGAGCAGCGCGACGCGGCGCGGTCGCAGGCCGACAAGCAGTCGGCGATCGGCAAGCGCACCGACGAGCTGGCCGAGGAGGCCGCGCGCCGGCTGGGCAAGATGCCCGGCATGGAAAAGGCGGCCTCCGATCTGAAGGGCGCCAGCGCGCGGATGCGCGAGGCCGGCGATTCGCTGCGGCGGGACGAGTCGAAGCCCGCCGCCACCGCCGAGCGCGACGCGGCGGATCGGCTGGCCAAGCTGCGCGACGGCATGCAGGAACGGACCATGGGCAGCGGCGAGCGCCACCGCGATCCGGTGCGCATTCCCGGCGCCGACGAATCCAGCGCGCCGCGGGCCTGGCGGCAAGAGCTGCTGGATGCCATGAAAGAGAAGGCGCCCGAGCGGTACCGCGACGAGGTGCGCCGGTATTACGAGGAGCTGGTCAAATGAGTCGCATCCGGCTGGCCGCGCTGCTGGCGCTGCTGCTGGCCGCCGGTCCGGCGGCCGGCGGGCCGCCTCCCCCCCGGACGGATCCGGCGGCGGGCGCGGGCGAGGTCGAAGCGTTGCTGGACAGCTGGCGCTTCCAGGAGGCGGCCACCGCGCTGGCGGCGCTGCGGCGGGCGGCTCCCGACGCGCCCGCCACGAAGTACGTCGACGGCTACTACAAGTTCTTGACCGGCGACTACGACGGCGCGGTCCGGGCCCTGGACGCGGCCGCGTCGTTGCCCGAGGCGCGCACCCTCGACGACCTGGCCAAGGCGGCGCGGGACGCGGTCCGCGAATTTCGCGAGGAACGGTCGGCGCACGCCATCATCCGCTACGCGCCCGAGGACGCCGTGCTGGCGCCCTACGCCCGCGACACCGTCGAGGCGGCGGTGGCGGCGCTGCACGACGATCTGGGGTTCACGCCGCCCATGCCCATCCGGGTCGAGCTCTATCGCAGCCCGACCGACCTGGCGGCGGTGTCGTCGCTGTCGGTGGCCGAGGTGGCGCGCACCGGCACCATCGCGCTTTGCAAATGGGCGAGGCTGATGGTGACCACGCCGCGCGCGCTGGCCTACGGCTATCCGTGGCTAGACAGCATGAACCACGAGCTGGTCCACTACGCGGTCTCGACGCTGTCGGGGGACCGCGCGCCGGTCTGGCTGCAAGAGGGCCTGGCCAAGTTCCTCGAGCGGCGCTGGCGCGAGCCGGCCGGCGGGCGGATCGCGCCGCCCATGGAGCACCTCCTGGCCAAGGCGCTCCGCTCGGGGCGCCTCATCAGCTTCGAGGCGATGCATCCGTCCATGGCCAAGCTGCCGTCGGCGGAGGACGCCACGCTGGCCTTCGCCGAGGTCGAAAACGCCGTCGCCTACCTGCACAGCAAGGGGGGCATGGCCGCCCTGCGCGACGCCATCGCCCGCGTCGCCGCCGGCGAGGACGCGCGCGCCGCGGTGGCGGCCGCGGCCGGCGAGAGCTGGCCCCAGTTCGAGCGCGGCTGGCGGGCCTTCATGGTCGCGCAGCACTACCGGACCTTCCCCGCCATCGACATCGCGACCACCCACATCCGCAAAGCCAACGCCATCGCGTCGGGCCGCAAGCCGGCCGAGGAGGACGCGCTGTCGTCCACCCTCAAGGCCAGCGCGCCCTATCGGTATCTGCGCCTCGGCAACATGCTGCTGGCCCGCGAACGCCCGCGGGCGGCGGCCGCCGAATACGAAAAGGGGGCCAAGGCGGTGGCGGGCGGCACGCGCGGCGATCCGTCGTCGGGCTGGATCTTCCCGGTCAAGCTGGGACGCACGTACCTGGCGCTGGGCGAGCCCGACAAGGCGTTGAAGGCGCTGGGCTCGGTCCAGACGGTCTACCCGGATCTGCCGTGGCCCCACCTCATCGCCGGTCAGGCGCACCTGGCGCTGGGCGATCCGGCGGGCGCCGTGGCCCTGCTGCGCGCCTCCATCGCCGAGAACCCGTTCGACCCGCGCGTGCACTGCGCGCTGGCCGACGCCTACGGGCGCGTCAAGGCGGCCGCCGATCTGATCCAACGCGAGCAGCGTTTCTGCAAAGAGCTCGACTCGGCCGACTGACGCGCGGTTCCGCAAAGTTGACCGGCGGACGCTCGAGGTGATACTGGCCCCGCTGCGCGTCCGGAGCAGTCCGGGCGCCTGAAAACAGCGAGGAGATGCAATGAAAAAGCCCCAGGTCCGTTTGACCTCTCTCATGCTCGGCGCGCTGGCTGTCTGCGTGCTTTCTAGCCAGGCTCTGGCCCAGGAACCGCCACCGCCCACCGCTCCGCCGCCCGCCACCCCGCCCCCGTCGTCCGGCCCGGTGCTGGCCGGCGGCGCCATCGGCTTCGGCGCCGTGCAGTGGTTGAGCAGCCCGGCGACGGACGCCGAGTTCGTCTACGACCAGCCGATGTTCCACGTCGAGGCGGGTCTCGGCTACCTGCACCGGTCGCACCAGAACAGCACCTCGGACTCGAACTTCCGGTTCGGCGTGGGCGGCTGGTATCACCTGTCGCGCGGTTCGATGGCCGACTTCTCGATCGGCGGCGACTTCCGCATGATCTACGACTCTCCCGTCGGCGGACCTTCGTCCACGAACTTCGCGCTGGAACCGGGCGCGGAGGCGCGGCTGTTCCTGTCGCCGAACTTCGCTTTCTCGGGCCGGGTCGGGTTCTCCATCACGTTCGGCGACAACCAGGACACGACGTTCAGCCTCAGCGGCCAGACCATCGGCGCGCTGGGCTTCACTTACTTTTTCCGGTAGCAGGTTCGACGGCGACGCTCGGGGCCACGAGGCCCCGGGCGTCGTCTGGATAGTGGCCGCCGGCGTCGGGCTGTCCGCCCCCGACGGCCAGGTCGACAGCCCCCGCCAGCGGGCGGCGGCTCCCGCTTTCGTCGACGCTGGTCAGCGCCTCGGGCGGGATGGACAGCGCGACGGTCCGGCGCTCGCCGGGGGCCAGGGTGACGCGCGCGAAGGCCGCCAGCCAGCGGCGCGGCGCGAAGGGCGGCAGGCCGCGCGGCAGGACGTAGACCTGCACCACCTCGTCGCCGGCCCGCCGGCCGGTGTTTTGAACGTCGACGGACAGGCTGGCCGCGCCGGGCGCGACGACCAGGTTCTGGTAGCGAAACGTCGTGTACGAGCGGCCGAACCCGAACGGGTACAGCGGCGGGCGATCCAGGTAGCGGTAGGTCCGCCCGCGCATGGCGTAGTCGGCGAACGGCGGCAGATCGGCGGTCGACCGGTAGAACGTCACCGGCAGGCGGCCGCCCGGGTTCGCGTCGCCGAACAGGACGTCGGCCAGGGCGTCGCCCCCCGACTGTCCGGGGTACCAGACGTCCAGCAGCGCCGCCGCGCGCGCCGCCGCCGGCACGGCCAGCGCGCTGCCGCCGGTCAGCACGACCACCACCGGCTTGCCGGTCCCCAGCAGCGCCTCCAGCAGGCGCCGCTGCGCGCCGGGCAGCCCCAGGTCCTGACGGTCGCCGGCCGGGTTCAACCGGCTGTCCCCCTCCTCGGCCTCGAGGCGCGGGTCGAGGCCCAGCACCGCCACGACGACGTCGCTGCGCCGGGCGGCCGCCAGCGCGTCCACGATCTGCGCGCCGGAGCGGCCCGAGCCGGCCAGCGTCGCCCCGCGGACGTAGCGGACGGCGATCCCGCGCGCGCGGGCGGCCGCCCGGATGCCGGCCAGCGGGGTGATCGGGTGGGCCGGCTTGCCGGCGTAATTGCCGAGCAGCACCTCCCGGTCGTCGGCGGTCGGACCAATCACCGCCAGCCGCTTGATCGAGCGCGCCAGCGGCAGCACACCGCGGTTCTCGAGCAGCACGATCGACTTCACCGCCGCCTCGCGCGCCAGCCGGCGGTGCTCGGGCGAATCGACGGTCGCTTCGCCCAGGCCCGCCCACGGGACGGCGCCCGGTGGGTCGAACATCCCCAGCCGGAACCGGGCGGTGAAGAGCCGCACCAGCGCGCGATCCAGGTCGCCGTCGGTGACCAGCCCCTCGGCCAGCGCGCCGCGCAGCGCGCCGAAGTCGCCCCCGCAGTCGAGGTCGGTCCCGGCCCGCAGCGCCGCCGCCGCGGCCGCCTCGCGCGTCGCCGCCGCGTGGTGGCCGGCGAAGATGTCGCCCACCGCCCCACAGTCGCCGACCACGTACCCCTCGAATCCCCAGTCCCGCCGGAGAACGTCGCCCAGCAACCAGGCGTTGGCGGCACAGGGCTGGCCGTTGACGCGGTTGTAGGCGGCCATCACCGACGCCACCCGGGCCTGCCGGACCGCCGCCTCGAACTGGGGCAGGTAGGTGTCGGCCAGGTCGTGTGCCGAGACGCGCGCGTCGAAGGCGTGGCGGTCGGCCTCGGGACCGCTGTGCACGGCGAAGTGCTTGGCCGTGGCGGCGGTCTTCAGCCAGCGCGGATCGTTCCCCTGCATGCCCGCGATGAAGGCGACGCCCATGGCGGCGGTCAGCCGCGGGTCCTCGCCATAGGTCTCTTGCCCGCGCCCCCAGCGCGGGTCGCGGAAGATGTTGAGGTTGGGCGAAAAAAACGTCAGGCCGTGGTAGCGGCTGCGGTCGCCGCGGGCCTGGGCCAGGTTGTACTTGGCGCGCGCCTCGTCGGAGATCGCGGTCGCCACCCGGCCCATCAAGCCGGTGTCGAAGGTCGCCGCCAGGCCGATGGCTTGCGGGAAGACCGTGGCGGTTCCGGCGCGCGCCACGCCGTGCAGCGCCTCGTTCCACCAGTCGTAGGCCGGCACGCCCAGGCGCGGGATTGCCGGCGCGTCGGTCATGAGCTGCGCGATCTTCTCGTCGCGCGTCAGCCGCGCCACCAGATCGGCGGCGCGGTCGGCGGCGGCGCGCTGCGCGTCGCCAAAGGACTGACCGCCGGGCACGGGCAAGGGAGTCAGCCGCGCGCACGCCGCCGCGGCCAGCGTGGCCGCGAGCAGCGCCCTCACTTCAGCGTGATGGAGGTCTTGGCGTAGACCTTTTCCTTGCCGCCGATGATGCGCGTGGCGCGCACGTCGTACCGGTGCCCCTTCACGAACCCCATGTCCTTCGACAGGTTGATGCCGTTGATCTGGACGATCTTCTGGTCGGGTTTGACCCCGATCTCGTTGAAGTTCACCTGCTCGGGCGGCTTCTTCGACAGGTCGTAGTAGACGATGTTGATCTTGTCGGCGCCGGCCGCGCTGCCCAGGAACACCATCATGTTCAGGTTCCAAGAGCCGTCGCCCTTGAAGGTGGTCTTGCCCTGCTTCTTGAGGGCCGTGTTCAGCTCCTTTTCAGAGCCGTAGGTGCCCCATTCGGCGTCGCTGACCACGATCTTGCCAGCGGCGGCGGCCGTGCGCGGCGCGAGGCTGACCACCATCGTGACCCCGAGCAGGAGCCCCATCACATGTCGCATACGCAACCTCCTCGGCGCATTGAATAACACGCCTCGGCCGCGGTGGAGCCGTCAATGAATGAGACGCCCCGCCCGTCCTGCGGGTACTCCTTTACCGCCGGCGGCCCGCAACCCCGCGGCGGCCCCGGGGATTGGCAGGGCACGTCGATTGCAAATTGGGGCGAACGCCATGCGCGTGCTGGAGGCCCGCTTTCATCCGCAGCAAAAGACCGGCGGAGAGTTCATCGTCGTCGGGCACGTGGTCTGGGACAGCGACGACCGCCGGCCGGTGGTCCAGCCCTCGCGCGCCCTGATGGCCCGCTCCGAGCCGGCCACCCTGCTGTCGAAGCTGCAGTACCTGGTGTCCACCAGCGGCCAGCAGGGGTTCGACCGCCTCCAGCTTCTGCGCAGCCAGTTCTGGTCCTTCGTCGAGATCCCTCAGAGCTCACTATTGGGAGGTTCAGCATGACTGGGTCACGGACTTGGTTCGGCCTGTGCGCGTTCGCCATCGGGGTGAGCGGGCTCGCCTGCTCGCACGAGCAGAAGGCCCCGCCAGCTCACCCGGAGGCGCCCCCGGTCGCGGTCCGCCGCGCCGCGCCGCCGCAGCCCCCCGCCGAGGTGGCGCAAGCGCCAGAGCCGCCCCGCAAGGAAGAGCCCTCGATCTACTTCGACTTCGATTCGGCGCTCCTGCGCCCCGAGTCACATGACGTCCTCCAGAAGGTCGCCGCCAACCTGCGCGGCAGCCAACGCGCCAAGGTCCGCATCGAAGGAAACTGCGACGAGCTGGGCACGATCGAGTACAACATGGCGCTGGGCGAAGAGCGGGCCCGTGCCGCGCAGAGCTACCTGCTCCATCTGGGCGTGCCGAAGGGGCGGCTGCAGACGGTGAGCTACGGGTCGCAGCGCCCCAAGTACCCTGGACACGACGACGACGCCCACGCCAAGAACCGCCGCGACGATCTCGTCCTCCGCTGACGCCCTGGCGGGTCATACTGCGCCGATGCGCGGATCGCGCTCGGCGCGGCTTTCGGCCCGGCTGGCGCTTGCCTCCGTCGGGACGGCGCTGGCGGTCGGCATCGTCTGCGCAGTGGGCCTGTTCTCGCTGGGGAACGCGTCGTCGGTGGCGCGCGTCGCGGTCAGCCGCCAGCTGGCGCTGATCGACGACGCCGCCGCCACCAGCGCCTTCCTCTACCAAAAGGGGTTCGTCGCCGAATACCTGCTGACGGGCAACCGCGGCTGGCTGGCCGAGCTCGAGAGCAACCGCCCGGCCTTCGAGACCTGGCTGGGGGGCATGCACGGCCGGGTGGGCAGCGCCTCGGGCCGGCTGCTCGACCAGATCCAGGCCGAGTACGGGGCCTACGACCGGGCGCGCCGCCAGGCCGTGACGTTGTACGACGCCGGCGATTTCGAGCAGGCCAAGACGGTGCTGTTGCAGAACCACGTGCAGGCCCAGAAGCTGCGCGATCTCTTCGCCGATTTCCGGCGCGCGGCCCGCGCCGAGGCCGAGCGGACCCTGGCCGGGGAAGAGCGGGCGGTGCGGCGGCTGGCCGGCGTCCTGGTCGGGACCAGCATCGCCGGCGCGGTGGCCAGCCTGCTGGTCGGGTTCCTGTGGGCCCGCCGGATCACCAAACCGATCTACGAGCTGGAGGTCCAGGTCGAGTCCGCCGCCGAGCGGACGCGCATCCACCTGGCGCCGGGGCGTGCCGGGCTCGAGACGCTGGGGGACCAGGTGGGCGCCATCGTCGAGCGGCTGGAAGAGACCGACGCCGCGCTGTTCGAGCACCGGCGGCGCCTGGTTCAGAGCGAAAAGCTCTCCGCCGTCGGTGAGCTGGCGGCCAAGCTGGCCCACGAAGTGCTGAACCCGGTGGCCGGCATGAAGGCCGCCGTCCAGCTCCTCGAGCGCCAGGGCACTGCCGTCCCCGGCGGGGCAGCGGTGGTCGAAACGGCGCGCGCGCTCGACCGCGAGATGTCGCGCGTCGAGGGACTGATGCGCCGGCTCATGAGCTACGCCCGCCCCCTGGCGCCCCGGTTCGAGCTGGCGACCGTCAGCAGCTTGATCGACAGCGCCGTCGAGGCCGCGCGCCCCGTGCTGGCGCGCCACGGCGCCCTCATCACCCGGCGCGAAGCGCCCGACCTGCCGCCGCTGGAGGTCGATCCGCAGCTCATCACCCAAGCCATCGTCAACCTGATCGCGAACGCCGCCGAGGCTGCGCCCGGTGACACCGTCGAGATCGAAACCAATCGGGCGTCACCGCACGGTCGCGAAGAGGTCGCGATCCGCGTGCTCGACCGCGGCGCCGGGGTGGCGCCCGAGCAGGAGCGCAACTTGTTCAAGCCATTCTTCACCACCAAACCCGACGGGCACGGACTGGGACTGGCCGTCAGCCAGAACATCGTGCTCGAACATGGGGGCCACATCGCCACCACCCCCCGCCCCGAGGGCCGCGGCGCGGCCTTCGAGATCCTGATCCCGGTGGTGCGCTGATGACCGCCACCGTCCTGGTGGCCGACGACGAGGCGCTGATCCGCCAGTCGTTGCGGGCGCTGCTGACCGGCGAAGGCTTCGAGGTGGCCCAGGCGGCCTCGGGCGGCGAGGCCTGGACGCGGTTTCAAGAGGCGCGCCCGGACGTGGTGCTGCTGGACCTGGTGCTGGGCGACGCGGACGGGCTGGACCTGCTGCGCCGGATGCGGCAAGAGGCGCCCGACACCAAGGTCATCCTGATCTCGGCGCACGGGTCGATCGAGAGCGCGGTGGCCGCCATGAAGCTGGGCGGCTACGACTTCATCAAGAAGCCGTTCGAGCTGGAAGAGATCGTCGCAGCCGTGCGCAACGCCCTGCGCACCAGCCGCCTGGAACAGCGGGTCGCCTACCTGGCCGCGCAGGATCGGCGGCGCGGCGGCGGCGCGGCCTTCGTTCACGCCTCGCCGCAGATGGAACGGCTGCTGTCCGAGGTGAACGTCATCGCGCAAAGCCCGGTGCCAATGGTGCTGGTCACCGGCGAGAGCGGCACCGGCAAGCAGGCGATCGCGCGCATGCTGCACGACGGCTCGCCGCGGTCGGCCGGGCCGTTCGTCGAGCTCAACTGCTCGGCCATCCCCGAGAACCTGGTCGAAAGCGAGCTCTTCGGCCACGAACGTGGCGCGTTCTCCGACGCGCGCGAGCGCAAGCTGGGGCTGGTCGAGATCGCCGACGGCGGCACGCTGTTTCTGGACGAGATCGGCGACCTCGGCGCGGCGGCCCAGGCCAAGCTGCTGACCTTTCTCGAGCAGCGGACGTTCCGCCGGGTGGGCGCCACCGCGGTCCGCCGCGTCGACGCGCGGGTGGTGGCGGCCACCAACCGCAACCTGACCGCCGCCGTCGCGGCGCACGGCTTCCGCGAGGACCTGTTCTACCGGATCAACGCCATCACGGTGCACCTGCCGCCGCTGCGCGAGCGGGTGCCGGACGTGCGCGCGCTGGCCGAGCATTTCCTGGCCGAATCCGCGCGTGAGTTCGGGCGGAAGTTTCGCGGCATGGCGCCCGAGACGGCGGGCCTGCTCGATCGCTACAATTGGCCCGGCAACGTCCGCGAGCTGCGCGCCGTCATCGCCCGGGCGGCGCTGCTGCACGACGACGAGCTGCTGCGCCCCGCCCACCTGCCGTCGGAGCTGCTGTCCGCGGCGCTGTCCGCGCCGGACATCGCCGCGTCCGCCGATGCCGCCCCGACCTCCATCCCCACGCTGGAGGAGGTCGAGCTGGCCCACATCCGCCGGGTGCTGGAGGTCTGCGGCGGGAACCGCACGCTGGCCGCCCAGCACCTGGGCATCACGCGCCAGACCCTGGCCAAGAAGGTCGGCAGCGAATGAAAACGCGCGGGCCCAGGCGGGCCCGCTTGACCGTTACTGCGGCAGCGCGGCGACGCCGTTCGAAACCGGCTGCGGCGCGATCATGCCCCACAGGGACGCCAGGCGCACGATGTCGGCGCTGGTGTGAACCCGCAGCTTTCCGTTGATGTGACCGCGGTGGGTCTCGACCGTCTTGATGCTGATCCCGAGGCGTCCCGCGATCTGCTTGTTGGACGCGCCCCACACCACCAGGTCGAAGATCTCCCGCTCGCGTTGCGAGAGGCGCTCGATGGCGTGGACGATGGGACGGTTTCGGTCGCTGCGGCCGACCGGCCGCGGCGCCGGCGGCGAGACGCCCGGCGGGAGCACCAGCTCGCCCCGCCCGACCGCCCGCACGGCCTCCAGGATTTCCGCCGGAGGCTGTCCTTTCAACACGTAGCCGGCCGCTCCGGCTCCGATGGCCTGGTGAACGATGGCCTCCGGCGCGTGCGCGGCCAGCACCAGCACGCGGGTGCTGGGCGACGTTCGCCCAAGCTCGCGCGTCAATGCGATTCCGTTGCGGTCCGGCAAATGCAGCTCGGTGAGCACGACGTCCGGGCTCAGCGCGGCTGCCAGCGAAACGGCCTCTCCCCCCTCACCGCACTCGCCGACCACCGACAGAGCGCCCGCCTCGGGCGCGGAGAACACGGCACGCAACCCCATCCTAAAAATTGTCGACCCGTCGACCAGTAGCAGCTTCACCGTTCAGCTCCTTTCGACTGTGTTTCTGTCCTGTTTCTTCCGCGCCCAGCTAAAGCAAGGGGGGTGCCGTGCTAACCCCAGGCAGCCCGCCGGGCTCCCTCGCGTCGGACGGTAAGAAAACCCGCGCCCACGTAGGCGGGGGTCAAATTTTCGGCCGCCCGGCCCGCCCGGCCGGCCGGCCGTCGTGGCAAGCGCGCGCCGCGCGTGGCATTCTGGCCGCCGCATATGTCGGACCCGGCCGCCACCCCCTTTTCCGACGCCGACGCCGAGCGCGACCTGGACGCAGTCCGCGAGGTGGCCGCCGCCCGCCGGTCGCTGCAGGCCGAGATCGGCAAGCGGATCGTCGGCCAGGATCAGGTGATCGAGCACCTGCTCATCGCCCTGTTCGCCCGCGGCCATTGCCTGTTCGTCGGCGTGCCTGGGCTGGCCAAGACGCTGCTGATCCAGACGCTGGCGGACGCGCTGGCCCTGTCGTTCGGACGGATTCAGTTCACGCCCGACCTGATGCCGGCCGACATCACCGGCACGGACGTGCTGGAAGAGGACCGCGCCAGCGGCCGCCGCGTCTTCCGGTTCGTGCGGGGCCCCATCTTCGCGCACGTCGTCCTGGCCGACGAGGTGAACCGCACGCCGCCCAAGACCCAGGCGGCGCTGCTGCAATCGATGCAGGAGGGGCGCGTCTCCGCGGGCGGCCAGACCTACGCGCTGCCGCAGCCGTTCCTGGTGTTCGCGACCCAAAACCCCATCGAGCAGGAGGGGACCTACCCGCTGCCCGAGGCGCAGCTGGATCGGTTCATGTTCCAGATCGACGTCGGCTACCCGTCGGCCGACGAAGAGATCCAGATCGTCAATCAGATGACGACGGCCTATCGTCCGGCCCTGCGCAAGGTCCTCTCGCCCGAGCGAATCCTGGAGCTGCAGGAATTGGTCTTGCGCGTGCCGGCCGCGCCGCACGTGGTGGCGCACGCGGTGGCGATCTGCCGGGCCAGCCGCCCCAGCGATCCGGGCGCGCCCGAGCTGATCAAGAAGTACGTCGCCTGGGGCGCCGGCCCGCGCGCGTCGCAGTATCTGGTGCTGGCGGCCAAGGCGCGCGCCATCCTCAACGGACGTTACGCGCCCGCCGTCGACGACGTCCGGGCCCTGGCCGGCCCCGTGCTGGTGCACCGGGTGCTGCCGAACTTCCACGCCGAAGCCGACGGCTGGACGGCCCACAAGCTGGTCGACGCCCTCATCGCCGCCGTCCCGCACGGCTAGTCCCCATGCCCGGGTTGGCGCTCGATCCGCTGGACATCGCGCGGCTCGAATCGATGAGCGTGCGGGCGCGTGTCATCGTCGAGGGGGCGTTCGCCGGGCTGCACCAGAACCCGCACGCCGGGTCGTCCATCGAGTTCTCCGAGCACAAGGAGTACGCGCCGGGCGACGACATCCGCCGCATCGACTGGAAGGCGGTGGGCCGGGTCGACCGCTATTACCTGAAGCGCTTCGAGGACGAGACCGAGATGCGCACCTTCCTGCTTCTCGACGCCTCGGCCTCGATGGGATACGGGCGGCAGGGGCCGACCAAGCTGACCTACGCCAGCTACCTGACCGCGGCGCTGGCTTACCTGCTGGCGCAGCAGGGGGATCCGGCCGGGCTGCTCATCTTCGACGCGGAGACCCGCCAGATGTTGCCGCCGCGCACCCGGGGCGGCCACGTGCGCGACCTCTTGGCCGCGCTGGACGCGGTCTACCCGGCCGGGCGCACCGATCCGGCGCGCGCCCTGTCGTACGTCGCCGAGATCGCCGACCGGCGCAGCCTGATCCTGCTGTTCTCGGACCTGCTGGACGCGCCCGCCGAGCTGTCCGATCGCCTGCGCCAGCTGCGCGCGCGCGGTCACGACGTGGCGCTGTTCCACATCCTTCACCCCGACGAGATCGAGCTGCCCTTCGACGACCTGACCGAGTTCGAGGCCATCGAGCCGGGCGACGACCGCCGCCTGCTGGTCGATCCGCGCGATCTGGCGATCGCCTTCCGCAAGGCGTCGGCGGCCTTGCGCGAACGGTGGCGGCGCGCCTGCATCGAGGCGCGGGTCGAGTACCAGTTCGCCACCACCGCCGATCCCCCGGCGGAGGTGCTGCGCGGGTTTCTTTTCGCGCGGCAGCGAGGGCGCAAGTAGCGTGCACTTCCTGGCGCCGTCGTTGCTGCTGGGCGTCCTGGCCGCGGTGCTGCCGGCGCTGATTCACCGCATCGGCCGGCGCCGCGCGCAGCCGGTCCGGTTCGCCGCCATGGAGCTGCTCTTGCGGGCCGACCGCGAGGTGGCGGCCCGGCGCAAGCTGCGCGACAAGCTGCTGCTCATCGCGCGCACGGCGCTGGCGGCGGCGCTGCCGCTGGCGTTCGCGCGGCCGTTCGCGCTGGTGCGCTCGGATCTGCCGGCCGCCACCGGCCGCTCGCAGAGCGCGGTGGTGGTGCTGGACGACTCGGCCAGCATGCGCCGCCACGGACCGGCCGGAACCCCGTTTTCGGTGGCGCGGGACCGGGCCCGCGCCGTCATCGAGCATCTGTCTGCCGATTCGGAGGTGGCCCTGGTGCTGGCGTCGGAGGGAACCGCCGCGCCGCTCGCCGAGCTCACCGGCGATCGGCCGCGGGGGATGGCCGCCCGCGCCGCGGGGGCCCCCGCGGCGCGCGGGGCGGGCGTCGGCGCGGCGCGGCGCCGGGGCGCGCCGATCCGGGGCCGCTCGACCC
>JAICYS010000394.1 GCA_025934105.1 Myxococcota bacterium
CGGCCAGACGGACGCTGAGCGCGTGCGCCTGGACCGCTGGGGGCTGAGCTTTCGCCGCCGATCCGACGCTCACCGCCCGCCAGCAGCCGGTCTTCTGGCGCCCTGAGGTCTACGCGCGCACGGTCACTCTGGCGCCGGCGGCCGGCGCGGGGGCGGACACTTTGGTGTTCGATCCACAGCGCTGGGGCGGTCGTTTCGTCGCCCGCGCCGCCGACGACGGCCTGCATGCCCTGCTCATCGCCGGACCCGCGCAGCATAGGGTTTGGCTGCCGCATCCGGTGGCGATCGGAACGCCGCTCATCTGCCTCTTGCCGCTCGGCGAGGCGGCGTCCTGTAGCGCCCAGGCCGCGCTCGCCTTCTGGCGCCAGGCCGCCGGCGGTCGCACCTCGCCAAGCCGCCACGATCATCGTCTGGAGCGCGCCGCCATGAGCCTGCGGGCGCTCGATGCCCGCGCGGCGGGCGCAAGCTACCGCGCCGTCGCGGAGGCCCTGTTCGGCGGCGAAAGAGTCACCGGCGAGGCCTGGAAGACGTCGTCCCTTCGCGACGCGACGATCCGATTGGTGCGCAGCGGGCTGGCCATGGCCGCGGGCAACTATCGACGGCTGCTCGGCCACCGCGCGGACGCCTGAGGGGGTGGCGAAAACGCCGCCCCCCGTCTTCGCCATCCCCTACCGCTTTCCTACTCCGACACAGTGTCCGGGCCTTCGCTGCGCTGTCCCGCAGCATCCAGGAGAAGCCTTGGAGCACGTCAGATGGTTGAACCGACCGGCACCCTGCCGCCCCGCCTGCTGCGCACGCCCGAAGCGGCGCGTTTCCTCGGACTCTCCGGACGAACGCTCGAGAAGCACCGCACCTACGGCACAGGGCCGACCTACATGAAGATCGGCGGGCGGGTCGTCTATGCGGTGGCCGACCTGCAGAGCTGGGCGGCCCGCGGGGCCAAGTCCTCGACCGCCGACCCCGGCGCCGACGTCATCCATCCGGCGCGCCGTCTGCAAGAGTCGCGCAGCTTCGACGCCCGCTGAAGGCCCATCCCCGTGCCTTCGCCGGACGCCGCCGCGGCCTGCCCAGCGAGGGCGGGGCCGCCGCTCACCTGGGTTGACCTGGTCTGGTACGAGAACCAGATCGAGCGCTGGATCCGCTTTGGATCGGTGCGCGAGGAGCAGATCCTCGACCGCCGGCGGCGTCGCGTCGGCTTCGCCCCGGACGCCGTCTTCGCCTTCGTCCGCTGGCGCGCCAACGCGCGCGGGACCGTGCAGTCCCGCATCGACATCGTACGCGCGGTCGGCTGCGGACAAGCCGCCAGCACCGTCCCAGGCATCGACCCTGGCGGCGAACTCCTGTTGCATATCGCCGGCTGGCCGAGTGTGCAGCGGGTGCTGGCGGCCATCGACCAGGTGGAAGCTTTGGGCGTCGAACCCGCCGACGCGGCGCCGGACCATTGGCGCCAGGTGCACAACCGTCTGAGCGCGCGGCGCGAGCCGGAGCCCTACACGTCCTTGCGCCACCGCGCCTGGCGTTTGCGCGCGGAGCTGATGTTATGACCCGCGCCGCCAAAGCGCGCCGGCTCACGGCTTTGGCGACCGTCGGGCTCGCCGCCGCGGCGTTCACCGCCGGCCGGCCGACCTTCGTCTGGAACACCACCGCCAGCGCGCCGCTCGGTCTCTATCGCCTCCGACCGCCCGGCACGCTGCACGTTGGCGACTGGCTCGCCGTGCGCCCGCCGTCCGCCCTCTCGGCCTGGCTGTCGGCGCGCGGCTACCTGCCGGCCGGCGCCCTGCTGATCAAACAGGTCGCCGCCCTGCCGCCGTCCTGCGTCTGCGGCCAGAGCGACCAGGTGACTGTCGATGGACGGCCTGTCGCCGACGTCGCCGCCGTCGATCGCTGGGGGCGAGGCCTGCCCGCCTGGCGCGGCTGCCGTCCACTGACAGGGTCCGAAGTCTTCCTGCTGAACCGCGCGCCGGGCTCGCTCGACGGCCGCTATTTCGGCCCGCTGCCGCGCCGCGCGGTGGTCGGTCGCCTGACGCCCCTCTGGCTGATCGGGAGCGATCCCCATGCGTCCTAACGATGGCCTTGTCCCAGCTCCTTTGTTCGACCAGGAGCCACAAGACCGCTCCTTCGTCCCGACCGCCTTTCACACGGCCGTCGCGCGGAGCGGCGGTCAAGGGCGGCCGTCAGGCCGGCGCGCCAGCGCCTTGCCCTTGACGGCTGCGAGCCCGGCGGCGCGCTTGCGGTGGATCGGGACGCTGCTGGCGTCGGCCACCCTCTTCGGCTTGCCGAGCGCTGCGCTCGCTCAGAGCGCCGCCCCGCCGAGCATGGCCTCGATCGACGGTTGGATTGCCGAGGCGGCGCACCGTTTCGACATCTCGCCCGCCTGGATCCGACGCGTGATGCGCCTGGAAAGCGCGTTCCAGCCGCAGGCGGTCAGCCGGGCCGGCGCCATGGGCCTGATGCAGATCATGCCCGGAACCTATGCCGAGCTGCGCGTGCGCTACGGACTGGGCGCGGACCCCTTCCATCCGCACGACAACATCCTGGCCGGCGCGGCCTACCTGCGCGAGCTCTACGACCGCTATGGCGCGAACGGGTTTCTCGCCGCCTACAACGCCGGCCCCGGTCGCTACGAGCAGCACCTGATCGACGGCCAGCCCCTGCCGGCGGAGACGCGGGCCTATGTGGCGGCGCTCTCAGGATTGAGCCCGCCAGGACTCTCGGCCGCCGCAGCGCTGCGGTCTCGGCCGTCGCTCTTCGCTCCGATCGGCCTCGACAGCAGGGATGGGGCGATCCCCCGGTCGACGACGCAGGACCGCTTGTTCGTTGCGCTTACCCCGACAGGGGAGCACCGCTGATGGGCCGGCCTCTCCATCGCAGTCCGTCGTGGGATTTCGCAGGTTCGGCGGGACCCACCCAAAGGACGGATCGACGGCAAGATAAAAGCGACAGGGTGCGGGCGGCGATTTCAGGGGAAAAGCTGAAGGAATTCAACGATCCGGAAAAGGGTTCTGAAGGCTGCGGCAGGGTGCGGCTGCGCTTAACCTCTTGGCGCGACGTCGCTTTTTGCACCCTTTCCATGGTGACGCTGTGAGCGAGGACCACGACTTCCAGGTCCGGATCGGCCGCATCGGCGCCAAGCGCTCCGGACGCGCCCGAACCTTCCTCGCCGCGGCCTTGGTCGCGGCGCAGCGGGCGGGCGGGCTCCCCGCCCGGCGCGCGCCCAGGATCGGCGCCTTCGGCCGCGGACGGGCCGCGAGCCTGTCGGCCGGCGCGGGCCGCCTCAGCCGCTAGCGCCGGGGGATCGTCAATGCGCGGGGCGTACGCCCCGGCGCCGGGCGCGCGCCACACGGCGTGCACCTCAACAACCTGCAGCGCGAAGGGGTGGGCCGTGACGC
>JAICYS010000177.1 GCA_025934105.1 Myxococcota bacterium
CTGGTTCTTCGGCCACCCGTGGGTCTACATCGTGTTCCTGCCGGCCACCGGCATGGTGTCGATGATGGTGCCGGTCTACGCGCGCCGGCCGATCGTGGGCCACCCGATCGTCGCGGCGTCGACGGTGCTGACCGGCGTCGTCGGCATGGGCGTCTGGGTGCACCACATGTTCGCGACCGGCATGGCGCAGATGTCCATGAGCTTCTTCAGCGCCGCCAGCATGACTATCTCGCTGTTCAGCACCATCCAGATCTTCTGCTGGATCGCGACGCTCTGGCTGGGGCGGCCGGTGCGCACCACGGCCTTGATGTTCGTGCTGGGCTTCATCGCCACCTTCGTGATCGGCGGTCTGTCGGGCGTGATCACCGCGATCATCCCGTTCGACTGGCAGGTCCACGACACCTACTTCGTCGTCGCGCACCTGCACTACGTGCTGATCGGCGCCAACGTGTTCCCGGTGTTCGGCGCGATCTACCACTGGTGGCCCAAGTTCACCGGCAAGATGCTGCGCGAGAGCGTCGGCAAGACCAGCTTCTGGCTGATGTTCGTCGGCTTCAACCTGGGCTTCTTCCCCATGCACCTGTCGGGCATCCTGGGGATGCGCCGCCGCGTTTACACCTACCTGCCCTCCGACGGCTTCACGACGGCCAACCTGCTCACGTCGATCGGCGCCTTCGTGCTGGCGGCGGGCGTCCTGCTCACGCTGGTCGAGATGGCGCGGTCGCTGCGCGCCGGGGCCAAGGCCCTCCCCAACCCGTGGGCCGGTGACACCCTCGAATGGGCCACCGCTTCGCCGCCCGCCTCTTACGGCTTCGTCCGCATCCCGACGGTGGTGTCGTTGAACCCGTTGTGGGACGAGCACGACGAGTTCGCCGACCCGCGCAACGAACGCGCGCTGGACGACGGCCGACAGACGCTGTCGACCAGCCCCATCGACGCCGTGCCGGAGGCCATCACCAAGGGTGACGCGGAGACGATCTTGCCGCTGCTGCTGGCCCTCACCATCGTCGGCACCTTCTCGGCGCTCATCGCCAGGAGCCTGACGGCGGCCTTCATCCTGGCCGGCGCGCTGGTCGCGGTGTCGGCCGGCTGGCTCTGGCCGGAGAGCCGCAAGAAGAAGCTGGAACACGGAGTGGACGTCTGATGAACGCGAGCCCCGTCTCGACGCCGCCCCCCGGCGAGGGTGAACTGGCCGGCCCGCTCATCCGGGACCTGCCGCCCGACAAGAGCCGTGGCTCGTGGGCGATGGCGCTGACCATCGTCACCGAGGCGCTGCTCTTCGTCAGCTTCTTCTTCGCCTACTTCTACGTCGGCCGGCTGGAACAATACTGGCCCACGCACCCGCCCAAGCTGAAGCTGGCGCTGATCCTGCTGGCGATCCTGCTGACCTCCAGCCTGACGATCTACGCCGCCGAGCACCTGGTGAAAAAGGGCGCGCACCTGGCCGCGCGCGCTCTCTTGATTTCGACCATCCTGCTGGGCGCGGCCTTCGTGGTGGTGCAGGTGTTCGAGTACCTCGACCACCTCAAAGAGCTGACGCCGCGATCCAACGCGTACGGCTCGCTGTTCTACGTGATCACCAGCCTCCATGGGCTGCACGTCGCCGCCGGGCTGCTGATGTTGATCTTCGTGGCCTGCCTGCCCGAGCTGGACCCGCCCGACTCGCCGCACCGGCCGCTGCACAACGCGGCGCTCTACTGGCACTTCGTCGACGTGGTCTGGGTGTTCGTGGTGGGCCTGCTGTACGTGCTGCCGCACTGGAGCCGCCTGCCATGAACGCACGCGATGAAAAGGTCCGCTCCAGCGTCGGGCACGGCCCCTGGATCCTGGCCGCGCTGACCGCGCTGGTCTGGATGGCCCAGGGGTCGGTGTCCTGGTACGTGGTGGGCCACGCCTGCCCCTCCGCCGAGCGGCAATGGCCGTTGAGCGTGGCGCGCGGCATCGTGCTGGCGCTGACCGTCGCGGCGCTGGCCGTCGCCGTCGGCGCCATCGTCCGGTCCGTCCGCACGTTGCGGTCGACGGCGCCGTTGCCGGAAGGCAAGCAGTTCCCGACGCTGGCCGAGACGATGGCCGAGCAGAAGCGGTTCACGGCGATGGTGGCCCTGCTGGCCGGCGCCGCGCTGACCGTCGGCATCGTGTTGGCCGGCCTCTCCGCCATCGTGATTCGCGTCTGCGGGGAGGCGCGGTGACGCGGGCGGCCCTGGCCGGGCTGGCGCTGCTGGCGCTGGCGGGGTGCCGCGGCAGCCGCTTCATCCCGCCCTACGGCGTGACGATGGCCGGCAATCCCGAAGCCGGCCGGCAGGTCGTCGAGGCCCGGCATTGCGGCGTCTGCCACGACATCTCCGGCGTGACCGGCGCCGCCGGCGTGATCGGCCCACCGCTGGATCACTTCGCCGCGCGCAGCTTCATCGCCGGGCGCGTCCCCAACACGCCCGGCAACCTGATCACCTGGATCCGCTCCCCGCAAAGCGTCGACCCGCGGACCGCGATGCCCGCCGTGGGCCTCGGCGATCGCGACGCCCGCAACGTGGCCGCGTACCTCTACACCCTGAGATGACCCGAGGACGTCGATGAGAGTCACCTTCACCATCTCGTGCCTGGCGCTGGCCGGAGCTCTGGCCGGTGGCTGTTCCAAGGACAGCGCGTCGGTGCCCCCCAAGCTGCAGACCCAGCGGGTCGGCGCCGTGACGGATCTGGGCGGGCAGCCCCCCAGCATCCACCTGGTCTCTCCGCTGCCGAACGGCGACTGGCGGCTGCCCGCCGGCGACGACGCCAACACGCGCTTCAGTCCGCTCAAGCAGCTCTCGCCCGACAACGTCTCGAACCTGCGCGTCGTGACCACCGTGTCGACCGGCGCGCCGCACGGCCACGAGGGGCAGCCGCTGGTCGTGAACGACACGATGTACATCGTCACGCCCTACCCCAACAACCTCATCGCCATCGATCTGACCAAGGGGACCGGCGCGGTGAAGTTCGTGTACCAGCCCCACCCGGATCCGCGCGCGCAGGGGATCGCCTGCTGCGACGTCGTGAACCGTGGCGCCTCCTACGCCGACGGCAAGATCATCTACAACCTGCTGGACGCCACCACCGTCGCCGTCGACGCCGACACCGGCCAGGAGGTCTGGCGCACCAAGGTGGGCGACATCGACATCGGCGAGACGACGACCATGGCCGCGATGGTCGTCAAGGACAAGGTGATCGTCGGCAACTCGGGCGGCGAGCTGGGCGTGCGCGGGTGGGTGGTGGCACTGGACGTCAAGACGGGCAAGGAGGTCTGGCGCGGCTACAACACCGGCCCCGACAAGGACGTGCTCATCGGGCCCGAGTTTCACGCGTTTTATCCGAAGGACCGGGCGCCCAACCAGGGCGTCACCACCTGGCCCTCGGAGCAGTGGCGCCTGGGCGGCAGCACCGTCTGGGGCTGGGTCTCGTACGATCCCGAGCTGGACCTCATCTACTACGGCACCGGCAACCCGGGCGTCTGGAATCCGGACCTGCGCCCCGGCGACAACAAGTGGTCGTGCTCGATCATGGCGAGGCGGCCCGACGACGGGCACGTGGTCTGGGCCACGCAGCTCGTCGCGCACGACAAGCACGACTACGACGAGATCATGGAGAACATCCTGGTCGACATGGACTGGAAGGGGCAGCCGAAGCGCAAGCTCCTGCTGCATCCCGGGCGCACCGGCTTCTTCTACGTCCTCGACCGCGCCACCGGCGAGATCCTGGCCGCCGACAAGTACGTCGAATCCACCAACTGGGCCACCGGCTACGACCTCCAGACCGGCGAAGCCCACGAAGACCCGAAGAAGCAGACGCACACCAACCGCGTGGTCGAGGACATCTGTCCGTCGTCGACCGGAGCCAAGGACTTCATCCCGTCGGCGTTCTCGCCGCTGACCGGCCTGGTCTACATCCCGGCGCACAACACCTGCATGAACTACGAGGGCATGGCGGCCAACTACATCGCCGGCACGCCCTACCTCGGCGCCGACGTGAAGATGTACCCGGGCCCGGGCGGCTACCAGGGCGAGCTCATCGCCTGGGATCCCGTGCGCGGCAAGAAGGCGTGGGGGCTGCGCGACGCCGCGCTGCCGGTCTACAGCGGGGTCTTGGCCACCGCCGGCAACCTGATCTTTTACGGCACGATGGAGGGCGACTTCCGCGCCGTCGACGCGCGCAACGGCACCATCCTTTACCAGTTCCACACCGGCTCGGGGATCGTCGGCGATCCCATCACCTACACCGGCCCGGACGGCAAGCAGTACGTGGCCGTCTACTCGGGCGTGGGCGGCTGGATGGGCGCCGTCGCCTCGCCCGAGATCTCGGCCGACGATCCCTACGCCGGCCTGGGCGTGGTGGGCGCGATGAAGGACATCAAGAAGTACACCGCCCCCGGTGACACGCTTTACGTGTTCGGGTTGTGAGCGAGGCGGCCATGACGAGCAAGCGACACAGTCTTCGTTGGGCGCTGGTGGCGGCGATGGCCGCGGGCGCCGGTTGCATGCCGAAGGGCGACAACGCCGGCGAGGGGCGCGCCACGGTGGTCCACGACCAATCCGTCGGGCGCGCCGTCGTGAACCAGCCGGTCGGACCGGTGCCGGGGCCGGGCGACATCGCGCCGCTCGCGAACCCGCTGGGCGGCGACGCCACCGCCCGGATGGAGGGCTATCACCTCTTCAACCAGTTCAACTGCTCGGGCTGCCACGGCGGCCGCGGCGGCGGCGGCATGGGCCCGAGCTTGCGCGATCCCGCCTGGCTCTACGGCGGGACGCCGGACCGGATCTTCAACTCGATCGCCGAGGGGCGCGGGCGCGGCATGCCCAGCTGGGGCGCGCGCATCCCCGAAAAGCAGATCTGGGAGCTGACCTCCTACATCCAGTCGATGCGCTCGCCCGACGAGCCCGAGGCGCCCCGATGAGCGCGCCGCGGTCGATCCTGGCGCCGGCCGCGCCGGCCGCGGAGATTCTGGCGAAGCTGGGCTGGCCGGCGCTGGTCGGGTCCACGGCCGTCGCGCTGGTGATGGCGATCCTGCTGGTGATCGTCGCCGTCCGTCGAACCGGCAGCTTCGCCGAGCACGGGCCGGTGCACGCCCGCGGGGGGATGCGCTGGGTGGTGATCGGCGGGTTCGTCATCCCCGGCATCGCCTTCACCGCCGCGTTCGTCGCCACCATCGGCTCGCTGCGCGCCTTCCCGATGAGCGACGGAAGCACCAGCCGGCCGGACATCCGGGTCATCGGCCACCAGTGGTGGTGGGAGGTCGATTACCGGATGGGTGACACCTCCCAGCACTTCAAGACCGCCAACGAGATCCACCTGCCCACCGATCGCCCGGTCGACATCGAGCTGGTCAGCGCCGACGTGATCCACTCGTTCTGGGTGCCGCGCCTGCACGGCAAGGTCGACCTCATCCCGGGCCTGGTCAACAACATCCAGATCCGCGCGCGGCAGCCGGGCACGTACCAGGGATCGTGCGCCGAGTTCTGCGGCCTCCAGCACGCCCGCATGCGTTTCCTGGTGGTCGCGGACGCGCCGTCCGACTTCGCCGCCTGGATCGCGCGCATGCGCCAGCCGGCCCAACCGCCGGCCTCGCCGCAAGCCTCCCGGGGCGAGACGGTGTTCATGGGCGGCCCCTGCCCGGTCTGTCACTCGATTCAGGGGACGCGGGCCCTGGCCAGCGCCGGGCCCGATCTCACCCACATCGGCAGCCGGCAGAGCATCGCGGCCGGGTGGCTGCCCAAGGACGTCGCCACCCTGCACGCCTGGATCTTGAACGCACCGTCGCTGAAGCCGGGCGTCCGGATGCCGGAGCTCACCTGGTTCAACGGTCCCGACCTGCACGACCTGGTCGCCTACCTGGAGGGTCTCAAGTGAAAACCGTGTTCGCGATCCTGCCCCTGTCCGCGCTGGTGATTGTCGCCTTCGCCCAGGCCAAGAGTCCGGCCGAAACCACGCCCGGCTCGAACGGCGTCAAGAGCGAGGCGCCCGGCCAGCGCGCGGGCGGCGGCTGCAAGGACTTGCCGTCGGCCGCCGAGCTGAAGAAGCTGTTGAAGGAAGCCGCCGCCCCCGAGGTGGGCGGGCTGGCCGAGGGGCACAGCGAATGGGCCGCCGTGGTCGACCGCAAAGGCGAGATCTGCGCGGTGGCCGTGTCGACGGACGATCCGACGGCGGCCTGGCCGGGCAGCCAGGCCATCGCCAAGGCCAAGGCCTACACGGCCAACGCCTTCAGCACCGACACGATGCCGCTGTCGACGGCGCGCCTCTACACGATGGCGCAGCCGGGACATTCGCTTTACAGCGCCGCCAACGCCAACGTCTTCAACCCCGCCTGCCTGCAGACGCCCGAAAAGTCCGGCAGCGGGCCGAAGCTGTGCGGCGGCACCATCGTGTTCGGCGGCGGCGTCCCCTTGTACAAGGGCAAGACCCGGGTGGGCGGCCTGGGCGCCAGCGGCGACACCGCCTGCGCCGACCACGAGATGGCCAAGCGCATGCGCGACAAGGCCGGACTCAATCCGCCCGGGGGCGCGCTGGCCGACGACATCTGGTACACGAAGACCGACGGCCCGTCGGTCTTCGCCCACCCGCTGTGCAAGAACACCTGGCGCAACGGCAAGAAGATCGGCGACGAGCCGCCCGCCAGCGGGTACTGACGTGACGGCGCTGCTGGTGACGGTGGCGGCCCTGGCCGCGGTGACGCCGGCGGCGGCGCCGCCGCCCCTGCGCGTGTGCGCCGATCCGAACAACATGCCGTTTTCGAACCGCAAGGAAGAAGGGCTCGAGAACGCCATGGCCCGACTGGTCGGGGACGCGCTGGGCGCGCCCGTGCAATACACCTGGCATCCGCAGCGGCGCGGCTTCGTCCGGAACACGCTCAAGGCGGGCCTGTGCGACGTGATGATGGCCGCGCCGGTCGGCTACGAGCGCGCCGTCGAAACCATCCCGTATTTTCGTTCGTCGTACGTGTTCGTGTCGCGCCGCGACCGCCACCTGAAGATTCGTTCCTTCGACGACCCGGCGCTGCGCAAGCTCCGCGTGGGCATCCAGGTGATCGGCGACGATTACGCCAACTCGCCGCCCGCCGAGGCGCTGGGCCGCCGCGGGCTGGTCGACGGCGTCGTCGGCTTCCCGGTCTACGGCGATTACGGGCGGCCCGATCCGCTGGCCCCCATCGTGAAAGCCGTCGCCCAGGGCAGCGTCGACGTGGCGGTGGTCTGGGGCCCCATCGCGGGCTGGTTCGCGAAGTCCAGCCCGGTCCCGCTGGCCATCGCGCCCGTGACGGCGCCGGCCGACCCGGGTGGGCTGAAGTTCGCGTTCGACGTCGGGATGGGCGTGCGCCGCGGCGACGACCAGCTCCGCCGGCGGCTGGACGACGTCATCCGCACCCACCGCCCGCAGATCGCCGCCATCCTCGAGCGGTACGGCGTTCCCGTACTGCGGGCACCCGAACAATAAAGTGGCCGGGCGCGATTGCCTTCCCGGACGCCGACGCCACGTTGATAGCGCGTCGACGAAGCCGGGGTCCGCCCGGCGGAGTCGCCGTGGCAGTTCAAGGAACCTCGTCGGGTTCCCACAGATTCGCGAGGAGCGGAGCCATGGCTGAAAACGGGTCGAAGCACGGGAAGGTCGCTTGTCTGCTGGCAGCCGGTTTCGAGGACTCCGAGTTCCGGATCCCCACCGATCGCCTGCGCCAGGCCGGGTATCAGGTGGACATCATCGGCATGAAGGCCGGAGAGAAGCTGCAGGGCGAAAAGGGGAAGGAGACCGCCACCACCACCCGCGGCATCGGCGACGCCGACGTCGACCAGTACATCGCGCTGTTGATCCCGGGCGGGTACTCCCCCGACAAGCTGCGCGCCGACGATCGGTTCGTGCAGTTCGTGAAAGACTTCGACGCCACCAAGCGGCCGCTGGCGGCGGTCTGCCACGGGCCGCAGCTGCTGCTCACCGCCGAGCTGGTCCGCGGCCGGACGCTGACCGCCTGGAAGACGGTCCAGGGAGATCTCCGGCAGGCCGGCGCCCGCGTCGTCGATCAGGAGGTCGCCGTCGACGACAACTGGATCACCAGCCGCAAGCCAGACGACCTGCAGGCGTTCTCGGCCAAGCTGCTGGAAGAGCTGGACGAGCTGGAAGAACGCACCGGCGTTCAGGCGCCCAACGAACAGGCCTTGCCGCCGCTGGCCTGATCGCCGCCCCCGGCATGCGCGACGGCACACCCAGGATCGACGCCCGCGCGGCGGCCGACCGGCACGCGCGCAAGCTGGAGCAGATCGTCGAGCAGGTGCGCCGGTTCGCGCGCGCCGGGCGGCCCGTGTCGTTCCGCAAGGCCGCCGCGTCGCACCAGGTCCCGAAGGCGCGCGATCCCAAGCGGGCCGACGACAAGGTCGACCTCACCGGCCTGACCGAGATTCTCGAGCTGGTCCCCGAGCGCCGCCTGTGCGTCGCCGAGGCGGGCGTCACGTTCGAACAGCTCGCCGACGCCACGCTGCCGCACGGCCTCATGCCCACGGTGGTTCCCGAGCTGCGCACCATCACCGTGGGCGGCGCGGTGGCCGGCTGCTCGATCGAGTCCAGCTCGTTTCAGTACGGCGGGTTTCACGACTCGTGCGTGCGCGACGAGGTGATCACCGCGCGCGGCGACGTGCTGGAGGTGACGCCCGAAGACGCCGACCCGGACGATCGACTCCTGTTCCAGATGCTGCACGGAACCTTCGGCACGCTGGGCATCCTCTCGGCGCTGACGTTCCGGCTGATCCCCGCCAAACCGTTCGTCAAGATGGTCTACGAGAAGTACGCCACCCTGGCCGACTTTCAGGCCGCCATCCGCCGCCACTTCGAACGCCGCGACCTCGACTTCATGGACGGGTTCGCGCACGGCCCGTCGCTGTACGTGCTGAACGCCGGGACCTTCGTCGACGCCGCGCCCTACGCCAACCGATACGACTGGGTCAAGGTGTACTACCAGAGCACGGCCTCGCGCGCCGAGGACTACCTGCGGACCAAGGACTACTTCTTCCGGTACGACCGAGGCGTCACCAACGTTCACCCCAAGTCGCTGCTGGGGCGGCTGCTGCTGGGCAAGCTGATCGGGTCGTCGCAAGTGCTGCGCCTGGCCGAGCGCCTCCCCTGGCTGCTGCCGTCGAAGCCCGAGGTGACCATCGATCTGTTCCTGCCGTTTTCGCGGGTCGAGCCGTTCCTGCGCTGGTTCGACGGCGAGTTCCACTTCTACCCGCTCTGGTGCGTCCCCTATCGCCGCGTGCGCGACTACGAGTGGCTGGACCCGCGGTTCTACGACGGCCTCACCGACGATCTGTTCCTGGACCTGGCGGTCTACGGAATGAGGCAGCGGCCCGGGTCGAACGACTACCGGGTCATCGAAGAGAAGCTGCTGGAGATGGGCGGCCTCAAGACGCTGATCTCGCACAACCACTTCACCGAGCGCGAATTCTGGAGCGTCTGGAACCGCGCCAACTTCGATCGCGTCAAGGCGCGCACCGACCCGGACAACCTGTTTCGCGACCTCTATGCGAAGACGGTGGCCGAACCGGCGGCCCCCGACCGGCGCCCGACCGCGGCGGGCCACCGGGCGCCGCAGCCGCGCGACGCCGCGCATCCGTGAGCGCCGCCTCGCTGTTCGAACGATCGCGGACGTTCCGGGCGCTGCGCCACCGAAACTACCGGTTGTTCGTCGGCGGGCAGCTGATCTCGCTGATCGGCACCTGGCTGCAGTCGGTCGCGCAGGCCTGGCTGGTCTACCGCCTGGCCGACTCGGCGCTGCTGCTGGGGCTGGTGGGCTTCGCCGGACAGCTCCCCGTGCTGTTGCTGAGCCCCCTCGGCGGCGCGGCCGCCGACCACCTGGACCGGCGGCGGGTCCTGGTCGCCACGCAGACGTCCGCGATGGTCCTGGCGTTGCTGCTGGGGACGCTGACCGTGGCCCACCGGGTCACCGTCCCCGCGGTGATGGCCATCGCGGCCGGCCTGGGCGTGGTGAACGCCTTCGACATGCCCACGCGGCAGTCCTTCGTGCTGGAGATGGTCGTGCGCGAGGACCTGGCCAACGCCATCGCCCTCAACTCGTCGATGGTGAACGCGGCCCGCATGCTGGGCCCGGCCGTCGCCGGCGTGCTGGTGGCCGCGGTCGGCGAAGGCTGGTGCTTCATCCTGAACGGCCTGTCCTACGTGGCGGTCATCATCGCCTTGCTGCGCATCCGGGTGGCGCCGCGCCCGCGGCGCCGGCCCGCCTCGATGCTGAACCACCTGGGCGAGGGCTTCCGCTTCGCGGCGCGCCACGGCCCCATCCGCGCGCTGCTGGCGCTGGTGGGCGTGGTCAGCCTGTTCGGCATGCCTTACGCGATCCTGATGCCGGTCTTCGCCGACCGCGTGCTGCACGTGGGCGCCACCGGGCTGGGCGTGCTGATGGGCGCCAGCGGCGTCGGCGCGCTCTGCGGCGCCCTCATGCTGGCCCGCCGCCGCGCGGTCAAGGGGCTGGGGCGCTGGGCGGTCGGCGCGGCCGGGGGCTTCGGGGTCTCGCTGATCTGCTTCGCCGTGTCGCGCCGCCCGGGGCTGTCGCTGGCGCTGCTGTTCTGCACCGGCCTGGCGACGGTGCTGCAAACGGCGGCCTCGAACACGCTCTTGCAGACGCTGTCGCCCGACGAGATGCGGGGGCGCGTCATGTCGCTGTTCTCGATGACGTTCCTGGGCCTGGCGCCGTTCGGGGCCTTCTTCTCGGGCGCGTCCGCGCAGCGGATCGGGGCGCCGGCGACCGTGGCCATCGGGGGCAGCGTCTGCGTGCTGGCGTCGCTCTACTTCTCGCGACGGCTTCCGGCGCTGCGGGACCAGGCACGGGCGCTCTTGGCCGCCAATGAGGCCGGCGCGGGCGATCCCGCCGACACCGTGGTCGGCGCGCAGCTCGACCCGCACGACCCGCCCTCTCCCGACGGGCCGGGGCCGACCTAAATTCAGGGAGACTCCGTGCGCTACCACGCCCTGGCCTGCGACTACGACGGCACGCTCGCGCGCGACGGGAAGATCTTGCCGGAGACGCGCGGCGCGCTGGAAAAGCTGCGCGCGGCCGGCCGGCGCGTCCTGCTGGTCACCGGCCGCCGGCTGGACGACCTGCAGCAGGTCTGCCCGGATCTGTCGGTCTTCGACGGGGTCGTGGCCGAGAACGGCGCCACCTACAGCAAGCCGCCTGCGTTCCAGCCGCGACTGCTGGCGCCGGCGCCGCCGCAAGAGTTCTTCGATCGCTTGCGCGCCCGGGGCGTGACGCCGCTCGATCGCGGCGCGGTGATCGTCGCGACCACGCAGCCGCACGAGCTGGAAGTGGTCGAGGCGATCCGCGCGCTGGGGCTGGAGCTGCAGGTGATCTTCAACAAGGGCGCCGTGATGGTGCTGCCGTCCGGTGTGAACAAGGCCAGCGGCCTGGAGTTCGCGCTGGCCGACCTGGGGCTGTCGCGCCACGAGGTGGTGGGCATCGGCGACGGCGAGAACGACCACGCCTTCCTGGCCCACTGCGAGCTGTCCGTCGCGGTCGCCGACGCGGTGCCCAGCCTGGCCGACGCGGCCGACGTGGTCACCCGGGGCGGCGCCGGCACCGGCGTCGTCGAGCTGGCGCAGGCGCTGCTGGCCGACGACGCGCGCCTGCTGACCCCGCGCCGGCCGCGCCATCGGATCCCGCTCGGCGTGCGCGACGACGCCACGCCCTTCTCGGTCCAGTCACGCGACGGCACGATCCTGTGCGTCGGCCAGGAGGACGCCGCCCGGTCCGCCTTGCTGGGGCAGGTCCTGCAGCGGCTCGGCGAGCAAAGCTACCAGTCCTGCGTCATCGATCCGATCGGCGCGCAGGCGGCGCTGCCCGGCGCGGTGGTCCTGGGCGCCGCCGATCGCGCGCCGGCGCTGTCCGAGGCGCTGGCGGCGCTGGCGGCGCCCGGCCGCCAGGTGCTCGTGAACCTGGCGGCCCTCCCCGCCGGCGAGCAGCCGGGC
>JAICYS010000253.1 GCA_025934105.1 Myxococcota bacterium
AACGACGAGGGCAAGCCCTTCAAGTGGACCAAGACCGCCGACGAAATCTTGGACAAGATGCGCCGCTTTGCCCTCCGGACCCAGCAGGTGCACGGCGAGTGAGTGGACTTATGGTGGAAATCAAAGATCCAGGGGACTAGCGGCAATGCCGTTCGGTCAAGTGCGCCCTTTCGGTGCCGGGCGCTTGCGGGCGTCGTTGCTCATCTCGAGCTTCACAGCCGTTGGGTAGATGCGGGACGCCCTTCGAGCTGGCAGACCAACCATCCACCCCGGCGCCGCCAAGATCTGCGGCAACGGGGTGGACGACAGCTGCAACGGGCTCTTCGACGGAGGCTGCCCGCTGGCGCCCCGGTGTCCTACTGGATCTGGGCCGTCGTGGCGCAGTTGAACTGGCCGCTTGCCACGTCGATCCCGGACATGACCGCGGTGGGAGTGCCCGGGTCGCAGGCGTGCATGGGCTGCTGGACGTCCTGGGTCTGCCAGTCGATCCGCTCATTGACGACGCCGCTGCCGGTGACGGGGACGCAGGCCAGCACATCGTGATCCGCGCGCAAACCGGCCATCGCCGAACCGTAGGGACACGAATGCATGTTGTTGCGCCAGGTGCCGCTGTCCCCCGTGGGGGTGCCCGACGGCGTCGCGAGCGGCGCGCATTTGAACACGTTGCCGCCCACGTCGGCCCCGACCATCACATAGCCCGTCGGGCAGCAATGCATCCACCAGCCGCCCGCAAAGCACTGGGTCGCCGATCCCCCTGGCGCGGGGGGATCGTAGACGATCCCGCGGGTCAGGGCGGCGAGGACGCCCTCGCTGGTCCAGGTGTTGTTGGTCTCGTTGAACGTCAGGTGGATCAAGCTGCCCAGCTGAGAGCGATAGAAGACCTCGACTTCATTGGGGCCTCGCGAAATCGCGAGGGGATCGCCCGTGACGCCGCTGGTGACCAGCGGGAACACGTTCGGGGGAGAGGGCTGGTACGGGATGCCCGGCGTGTTCGTCACGACCGTCGAGCCGCCGTTCTTCACCGAGTACCAGACCGTCCCGCCGTCGGCCGAATAGAACCACCAGAGCTCGCCGCCCCGGGAGGTGGCGAACGCATCGACGCGGCCGTTCCCGGAGGACACGATCGCGGGCGTACCCTGCAGGCTGAAGAGACTCTGGTTCTTCGGCATGGCGTCGATGAACGGCGTGACCCAGGTCGTCCAGGAGGCCGGATAGACGTCCCGGTTCCAGGTCAGCCAGGGGGATGAATTGGAACCTTTCCATGTCGCGACGTACATGCCCGGGTCACCCAGATATGGGGCGTAACCGCCCATCACCTGGAGCGAGTTGGCGCCCAGAACGGCGACCGCCGGGGTCGTCACAAAGGGAGGGTCGACGAAGGCCGTGTTGTTGGGCCCCGCCACCCAGTTGACGCTGCCGACCGATCCCCAACCCGACGATTGGTTGTATTCGGCCTGCTTCATCTGACCGTCTTCGCCGACTGCGAACAGGTCGAGCGTGTCTGCTTGTCGGCTGGTGATGTTCGGGGACCCGACAAACAGAACGGAGCCGCTCGGTACCTGACCCCATCCGTAGGGCGCGCCCTGGTAGACGCCCTGGACGTAAAGGTGGTCGTCGAGTCCCAGGGCGGCGACGTGAATCCAGGTCGTTCCGTTCCGGGTCCAAACGGTCGCCGACGGATCGCCGTAGATCAAGCCGCCCAGTGATGTCCAGGTGTCGTTGTGTCGCATCCATACGGCGCCGTCGGAGCCCTTGACGAACACGTATTCTCCACCGCCCGAGAAGGAATACACCGCTGCCGGTTTTCCCACGGCCTTTACCGTCGCGGACGGCTGTCCATAGTCGTAAGGCCCTATCGTCAGAGGTTGGCCCGCGAACTCCCATTCGAGCGCCTGCACGTGTCCATTCGGGTCCACGTAGAACACCAGCAGCGGCTGCTGGCCCAGGCCGTACTCGAGCGTGCCGGCCAGCGGCGCGTGCTGCTCGGGGATGGTGAGCCGGCAAGTCGCCCAGGGCGTCGAAACACCACCGACCGAGTAGAGCGAGTCGACCGTGATCCAGGCGAAAGGGCTCCCGTTACTCGCGTTTTCGCATTGGTCGGCCGGCTCTTTCGAGCTGAAGTCGCTGGTGTCTTCGCCCCAACCGCTCGCCCCTAATCCGCTCCAATCACCGGGAGTCGGCAACGGATCCGCCATGGCCTCGATGACTTCGTGGGAGAGGATACCGGAGCCCGACTCGAACTCCACGAAGCCGAACGGAATGCCGGACATCTGGTCGTGGTACCCGGTGGCGTCCTCACACCCAAAAAGCTGGTGATTGGAGACGCAAAAGTTGTTGGTGCCCTTGGTGATCACCAGCGTCAATCGGTTGCTGGAAACCGGCAACCCCGGCCAATTGGCGGCGTTGCCGCTGAAATCGAGCCCTGGTCCGAGCGTTCCGTTTTGCGCCAGAGTCACGATCGGCGTGAACAGGCTTTCGTCTGGCTGGCTGGTGCCGCTGCCTTGCAAGTAGTTGCTGGGAATCGGCATGGGATCGTTGACCCACATGCCGGGCGTGATGCCGGAGGGGCCGTAGTAGTGCAGGGCAGGCTCCATCCCGACGGGCGGAAGCGAGCCGTCCGCGCCGATTCCGCCGCTGAACCAATTCGCCAGGTTGGTCACCCAGCGCATGACCGTCTGGCGATCGTCGTTCTGCGGATCCGGATCCTGGACGAAGCAGGCGTTCGTCGGGCCGCCGGGCGTGCAGTTCGGGCCCCAGAAGACCAGGTCGACGTAGAGGTTTTTCATGGGACCGCCGCCGAAAATCACGGAGTCGTTCGCATGAGCGCGATGCGCGCCGGACATCAGCGCAACGGTCAGAGCCGCCGCCGAAAGCACCCCTTTTGTCTGCATTGCCTGTTCTCCTTCGAGTGGTCGCGCCACGTCGCCGACGCGGGCGGGCGCGTGATAGTGCCCTCGGGCGCAGGAGAACGGACAGGAAATTGTGTTTACGGCACCCGCCGTAAACATCGTCAGCGGCCGGGCGGGCGGGGTCGTCGTTCCTGAGCGGTCATCTTCGCAATCAACTCACGGCGTGTCCGAACGTCAAACTTTCGAGCGGCGCGCATCAAGAGAACCCTGACCGTGCTGTGGCTGACGCTGAGCTCATGAGCGATCTCCTTCGGGCTGAGCCCGCGGCCGGCAAGCTCGGCCACTCGCCGCTCTCGGTCCGTCAGCTTTTGCGCGCCGACCGCAGGCGGGCGCGGTTGCCGGAGCACCACATAGCGGGCCCCGGGGGTCTCGAGGTCGCAGAGGAGCTCCCAGCAGGTTCCGGCGAACATGGCAGACTGTCGGGTACGGCCGCCGGCTTGAAGAGCGCCGGCCAACTCTCGAGCAACGATCTTCGCCTGACGGCGCTCGGCTGTCGTGCGGGGCGCACCGGATGCCATGGCCCGAGCTTCGAGGGAACCGTCGAGGGGACTCACCCCCATAGTTACGTACGTTCGCCGATCCGTTCCCCAGTTTTACTTTGATGTGGAAAAGGCCGGCACCGCGCCAGAATCGCTCGTCGATCAATTCCTGAAGCGCGACTATCACAATCCACTCGCCATGCGCGATCGGGGTGGTGTCGACCTTCGAGCGCGGTGGCAAGCCGCGGCTCGTTCGCGAGACTCGTTCTACCTGGCCGGCTTGTTGCCGTGGCGCGCGGACCACGACACGGCCGCGGCCCGGCAGTCCTCCGGGATCTGGGCCAGGTCATGCGACTCGCAGTCGATCACGCGCCCCCTGCAATCCAGCGAGATCTCGCAGCAGGCCTCGAACATGGCGCGGATGCGGTCCCGACCGCGCTGCACCCGCGACTTCATCCCTGAAAGCGACAGTCCGAGCATTTCGGCCGCCTCCTTCTGTTTGAGGCCCTGCAGTTCGGTGAGTGTGACGGCTTCACGATATGGAGAGGGAAGGCGCGCGACGAACAGCGCGACGCACTTACCAAGCTGCAACTGGAGGTCCGCGGCCTCGCCGGCGTTCGCGTCGGGGTCGTCGGCGACGTCGACGGGCTCGGCGAGGGGGATCCGGGCGCGCGTGCGGGCGGCGTCGGCGATGGCGCGCTCGGCGATGCGATAGACCCACCCGCCGAAGCGCTCGTCGTCGTGGAGAGTGGCGAGGCCCTTGTAAACCTTGACCAGGATCTCCTGGACGATGTCGTCCACCTCGGCCGGCGAGGGGACGCGGCGCGCGACGTACGGCCTCAGCCGCGCCTGGATGTCGCGCCACGCGCCGCGTGCGTCCGCTGGAATCACGCCGATCTCCTCATGTGCAGCATGAAGGCCGGCAGCAGTCGGCGCCAGCCGGCTTTCGCGCCTCGATCCTGGCGGAGGTCAGGAAGTCCTCCGCGCCGGGCAGGCAGCGGCGAACGATCGCCTGGCTGTCCTCGCGCGGCTCGATCTTCACCCCGTCGAAGCCGGCTCCCGCCAGCAGCGCGCGCATCTCGTCGATCTGCGCGGCGCCGGCCACGCACCCGGTGAGCGCCTCGACGCTGGCGGCGAACTCCGGCGGGATGGACCGCGTCGCGACGACGTCGGAGATTGCGAGGCGCCCACCGGGCTTGAGCACCCGGAAGGCTTCCCGGAACACCGCGGGCTTGTCGGGCGACAAATTGATGACGCAGTTCGAAATGACGGCGTCCACCGACGCGTCGGGGACGGGCAGGTGCTCGATCTCGCCCAGCCGGAACTCGACGTTGCCGATCTGGACGCGGCGCGCGTTGTCGCGCGCTTTGACCACCATCTCCGGCGTCATGTCCACGCCGATCACCCGGCCGGAACGGCCGACGCGCCGGGCGGCCAGAAAGCAGTCGAACCCGGCGCCGCTTCCCAGGTCCAGCACGGTCTCACCGGCTTGAAGCGCGGCGATGGCCTGGGGATTTCCGCAGCCGAGGCCCAGGTCCGCTCCTTCCGGCACGCTGGCGAGGTCTTCGGGCGTGTACCCCAGCGCGAGGCTGCCAGCCCCTTCCGTGCCGCAGCAGCCGACGCTGCAGGCGCCGGCGCCCTCCGCCACCTTGCCGTAAGCCGCTCGCACTTGCGTCCTGACTCGATCGTTCTGTCGTGCGTCCATTTGTTCCTCCACCACTGAGGACGGTGACCCGCGAAAAAGGACGCAAGCGATCGTGCGGCGGCGCCGCGCGCCGGGCGTTGCGCCGGGGCGCCCCTGCGGCGGACAGGAGATCACCTGCGCGGCCTGGTCAGCCCGGCCTCCGATCTGTCGTGGCGTCCGGCGCCGGCCGAGGCGGCGCGCCCGCGGGCTCGGCCGGCGGAGCGTCCGAACGGCGCGAGCTCGACGGGTGTCCCCGCCCGTCGGCCGGAGAGGCGGGGCCGAGCTCTCGATCGATCGACCTGGCTGATCGTTCTGCGGCCGGTCCCCCCGTCACACTCCGCACGGCAGATAGATGCCTTTGATGCAGCGGGCGCGCTCGCACGCCGAAAATCCCTGCGGATCGGCGTCGCAGATCTGGTGGCATTCGACGCAGGCGTCATGCGTCGTGCAGTCGAAGCCGCAATATGTCGGCGTCCCTTGGCCCGGGGTCCAGGACCCCACCGGCGGGTCGCATGTCTCGCCGGGATCGATCACGCCGTTGCCGCACAGCGGGATGTGGCAGGTGCTGTCACACCAGGGCGTCGCCAAGCCCGGCCCGCTGCGCGGCGGGTCGCACTCCTCGCCGGGGTCGATTCGCCCGTTGCCGCACAGAACGATGTGGCAGGTCTGATCGCACTGCGGGTTCCCGGTCTGCGTCGGCGGATCGCACTCTTCGCCGGGGTCGAGGCGTCCGTTTCCACACGGCGCAATCAGGCGGCAGGTGGCGCTGCAGGTGTACGGGGCAGGGGGATCGCAATCTTCACCGGGGTCGACCTTCCCGTCGCCGCAGGTCGGGATACGCTGGCAGTTCTGATCGCACGTCACGCCGTTGGGCGGATCGCACTGCTCTCCGCTTTCCAGCCGGACGTCGCCGCAGACCGGTTGCGTGTCCGTCGTGCTGTGCAGATGAAACAGCGCGCCGCTGGCGCTGGCTTGACCGCCGCTCCAGACCTCACCTGACGCGATTCCGGTCACCACGGCCGCGGCGCTGCCGGGAAGCTCCACGACCGACGACGCGGCGTCGCGATCGTGCGCGAGCAGCGCGCGCCGACCGTCCGTCACCGGGAGCCAGACCTCGCCCGCGCAGGAGGCCCAGGGGAAGCCGGCCAGGCCGAGCGATGCAAACCCTGCGACCTCGACGAGGGCGGTGCCGTCGAAATGCCACAGCGCCGCAGCGTTGACGTTGTCGTAACCGGTCAGCCAGATGTCATGCGCGCCCGCGCCGGTGGCGCCCAGGAAGTTCAGCCCCAGGCGGCTTGGATCGGCGACGTCGCCGAACGGTTGCCATTGCCCCTCCGTCCAACGGAGGATGGCGCCGTAAAGTGTGCCGTCGGTGCTGGTGACCGACCCAAAACCCCAGACGTCGTCCGGTGAGGAGCCCCAGACGGCGTCGATGGTGCCGCGGCCTCCCAGGGCCGGCACACCCGCCGCGCCTCCCGTTTCCACCCAATCAAGGCCGTCCCAGTGGTACACGGGATGGACGGGTTCGAATTGGCGGGCCGCGACGATCCAGACGTCGTTGGGGCCGAGACCCCAAAGCTGGACGATCGGATCCGAGATCGCGAACCCCGTGTCCGTCCAGGTCGAACCGTTCCAGCGGCGGACGGTGTCACCGGCCACCCAGACGTCCGTCGGACCCGACGCCCAGATCAAACCGAAGGTTTCGTTCGTGGTGCGGCTCAGCATCGAAGTCCAGGCGGTCCCGTCCCAATGCTGAACGCTGTCGGCGGTCGAGACCCAGACGTCGTTGGAAGCGAGGGCCGCCACGCCGATGACCGGCAAATCCGGGTGTTCGGTCGTCCAGACACCGTTGGGGTCGGATTCGACGCAGCCGAGGCCGCCCCCTGCGCCGCCGGCGGAATTCGCGTCGGCGCCGGCATCCGCGCGTCCGGCCTGGCCGCCGGCCGCCCCGCCGTCGACGGCGCGGGCGTCGGTGCCCCCTCCGTCGCGCGCGCCCCCGCCGGGCGGCGCCGGGATGGGCAGCGGACATTTCGCCCCCAACGCCAGAGCAGCCAGCAACGTCGTCGTTCCGGCCCCGATCCATCCGCCGTGCGTTCGCATGTCGTCCTCCCGCGTGTCCCGCGATTCCGGTCGCCACGGCGGCACTCACGCCCCGGCGATCGATCGCCGCGCCCACGCAACCGGCGGCATTCTATCCCCCTGCCGCGGCCAAGGCGAGGCCGCCCGCCGGCGGCCGATCGGGCCCCGCTGGTTGCGCTCCGCCGCCCGCAGTCTTCCCACCAAACGCGAAGATCTCGAGAGTGGCGGCGTTGTAACGAAATCCGATGGTTTTTAAATGCGATCTTTTCTTGGCAGCTCTCCTCGTGAGCCTGGCCGGCTGCGGATCCTCCGCCTCTCGGCAGGCCGCCGGCACCGGTGGTTCGCCCGCAGCCGGGGGGAACTCGGACAGCCCGGACGCGGGTGGCGGCGGTGCCGGCGATCCGTTCGTCCTCGCCTGGCAGGACCAC
>JAICYS010000012.1 GCA_025934105.1 Myxococcota bacterium
CCGCCCGCGCCCGACCGGCCGCCCTGGCCGCCCGCGCCGGTCGCCGGTCCGCCGCCAGCGCCGGCGCCGCCGGTGCCCGGAACGCCGCCGTCGACGGCGCCGGTCATTCCGTTGTTGATGGGCGGCGTGGGAGCCGGCACCGTGCCGCTCTTAGAAAGCTTGAGGGCGTACGCGACCGCCGTGTACGGCTGCGTGCCCGGCAACGTGACGTGCACGCCGCCCGCGTCCTGCGTGAACGGCAGGCTGATCGCCGCGCCGCCGGCCGGCCCGAACAAATAGACCTTGCCCGAGCCGATCGCGAACCGGCTGGGCGTCACCGACGCCAGCGTCACCTGCTTTCCGTTGCCGGGCCAACCCAGCAAGATGGCGTAGACCGCGTCGCCGTCCTTGGACGCCGTGTAACGGACGTCGCTGGCCGTGCCCGCCACCGGCCCCGAGAACGAGCCGCCGCCGATCTTGGTCGGCCCTTCGCCGTAAACGGTCCAGGCCCGCGTGTTGTAAATGGCGGTGCCGAACTGCTTCAGGAACGCCCCGAAGGCGCTCAACAGATCCTTTTGTTGCTGCGGGATCGTTCCGTCCGGCATGGGCGAGATGTTGAGCAACAGGCTGCCGTTCTTGCTGACGTGATCGATGAAGGTGTCGATCTCCTGCTGAGCCGTGTAGTAGCCCATGCCGCTCGTGTAGCACCAGCTGCTGGGGCTGACGGCGTCGTCGGTCAGCCAGAACGGATTCGTGATGTCGCCCGCCCCGCCGCGTTCGTAGTCGTAAACGCAGCACTTGTCGTCGTACCCGTCCTTGTAGGTGGCCACGACCTCTTTGTTCCAGGAGAGCGCGGCGTTGTAGTAGTAGGCCAGGAACTGGAGGCGCATGCTCTCTTGCACCTGCGGCAGGTTGAAATCCTCCCAGATGATGTCGGGCTGAAACTCGTCGACGATCTCCTTCAGCTTGGCGAGCCAGAGCTGGTTCTCGACCGTCGCCCCCTGCTGGCCGTAGAGCAGCTTCAGCATCGGGTCCGTCTGCTGCGGCACGTACTGGTAGTAGCCGGTGAAGTGGTAGGCGTGGTGCATCGCCATCAGGAACTTCAGTCCCTTCTTGCGAAACGCCTCGGCGTGGATGGCAGCCATGTTCAGCTTGGGGCCGTACGCGACGGAGTTCCACGCATTGGCCTTGCTGTCCCACATCGAATAGCCGTCGTGGTGCTCGGCGACGGGGCCCGCGAACCAGGCGCCGGCGTCGACCAGCATCTGCGCGAACGCGTCGGGGTCCCAGTTCCCGCCGGCCGACGAGAGCTTGGGCGCGAACTGCACGAAGTGCCCGCTCTTGTCGTTGGCGCCCGTGATGAACTTGTCGTAGCCCCAGGTCGAGAACGGATCGCCGTAGACGGTGAGGTGGTGGTTGTACGCGGGGTCGCTCTTGTTGAACATGTTCCGCGGGTACCATTCGCTCTCGAACGCGGCCGTCCCGAAGGCGCCCCAGTGGAAATAGATCCCGAACTTGGCGTCCTGGAACCACTCGGGCGCCGGGTTGTGTTGATCGACCGAGGCCCAGCTGGCCGTGTACGAGCCTGCGGCCCGCGCCGACGCGGGGGCCGCGGCGCACAGCCCCGCGGCGGCGAACACCATCAGATCTTTGCGCATGGACACTCCGAGGAAGGGGCGCGGCACTCACCGGCCCCGATCCCCGCCCTTTCTCACGTGAAGCTGCTGCGAACGCGCCGCTCTTGTGAGGAATTCAGCGGCCGCCGCCGGCGGGCCCAACGGCGGCGGCCGGCCACAGCGCGCCGGCGGCGAGACGCGCGACCGCGTCGGGCGCCAGCGCGCGCCGGTACAACATGACGTCCGCCAGCCGGCCCGGCACCAGCTCGGCGACCTTCCCGTCCGGCCCGTTGGCGTTGCCCGCCAGGACCAGCGGGTTGCTCTCGGCCGCGAACGCGCCGGCGACGGGCGCGCGCGCGACCTGGATGCCGCCGACGTAGAGGCGCGCCTCGGCGCCGTCCCAGGTGCCGGCCACGTGAACCCAGGCGCCGAGCGGCGCCGCCGCGGAATCCGTGAGGTAGACCAGCTGCGACGGCGTGGTGACGTACAACGCCGGCTGCTGCATCGGATTGATCGACAGGTGATAGAGCTGCCCGAAGCCGCTGCCGATCTGGCGCGAGATCGCCGTCGCGAAGTCGGTGTTGGCGTGTTCGAGGTAGATCCAAGCCGCCACGGTCATCTGGTTCGTGATCGAGTCGAGCGACGACGAGTCGGCGACCTCGACGTGCCCCTTGCCCTGGACGGCCAGCGCGGTGCTTTCCGGGCCGCCCGCCACCCAGGCGCCCGCCCGATCGAGGTCGACCAGGGTCCCGTCGTTGCCCCACGAAGACCAATCGCGCGCCGTGGCGCTGCCGGGGCCGTCGTCGAGGCGCCAGTAGCCGACCAGCCCGTCGAGCAGCCCCGGCCCGCAGCCCGTTGCGCCGTCGCCGGCGCACGGATACGGATCGACCGCCACGATCGGCCTGGCCGAGCAGCCGCCCGCGGACGCCAGCGCCACCAGGACCAGCAACCTCCGGGAACTAGAGGCGCGCACGGAGCCCACCACGAATGAAGACGCCCACTCGGTTCATGCTGGCATACCGGCGGCGGCGGGCGGCGTTTGTGTCGAAAGTGACGGCGCCCGGCGCACGAAATGAACGAACGGCCCGCGGCGCGCCCGCGGCTGCTCCATCGTTCCCCGCTCCCGCCGACCGCGACCGGCGACCCGACAGGATGCCTGCCGGAAAGTTTAACAATTCCGGGCTCGGAGTTGCAGACATGGGAACCTGCCATGATCAGACCCCGCAGCGTATTCATCACATGTTTGGCGGCTTGCCTTGGCCTGGCGCTTGCGCCGGCCGCGGAGGCGGCTTCCCTGCAAAAAGTCACGGGCTGGGGAGGCGCCGGACTGCCCTCGGACGTGTCGATGTACATCTACGTCCCGACCAACGTCGTCTCCAGCCCGCCCGTCCTGGCGCTAATCCACTACTGCGGGGGGTCGGCCCCCTCCGTCTTCAGCCAGGCCCAAGGGGGCGGCCTGGTCGGCGCCGCCGACAAGTACGGCTTCATCATGGTCGTCCCCGACAACGGCGGCCGCTGCTGGGACGTCGAGTCGAACAAGGCGTGGACGCGCAGCGGCGGCGGCGACAGCGACGCGATCAAGCAGATGGTCACGTACGCCATCAGCCAGCACAACGGAAACGCGAAGCGCGTTTACTCCACCGGCGATTCGTCGGGAGCCATGATGACGGAGCTCTTGATGGCGCTTTATCCCGACGTCTTCGTCGGGGGCTCGGCGTTCGCCGGGATGCCGGCCGGGTGCCGGGGCTCCGGCGAATCCAGCACCGCCACGGGCTACAGCGGCGCCTGCGCCAGCGGCAGCGTCACGCACACCGGCGCCGAGTGGGGAGCCATCGTGGACATGATGGACCCCGGATACACCGGTCATCGCCCGCGGCTTCAGCTGTTTCACGGAAGCGCGGACACGACCATCCACCCGCCGAACTTCACCCAGGCCATCGTCGAATGGAGTGACGTGCTGGGGTTGAACACCGACCCCAACACCACGACGACCGTGACGCTGGGGCAGCACCAGGCGACGCGACAACAGTGGCAGAACGCCTGCGGCTTCGTGGTGCTGGATGCGTTCCTGTCGATGGGCGGCGACCACGGTCCGTCGGATGCGCTGTTCAATTCGTCGTTCGTCGTCCCGTTCTTGGGCCTGGACCAGACCGGCGCGGTCGATCCGGAGATCGCCAAGTGCGGCGGCGGCGGGGGCGGGGGTGCCACCGGAACGGGCGGCGCCGCCGGCGGGCGAGGCCAAGGCGGCGGTCCGGGCGGGACCGGCGGGGCCGGAGGATCCGGCGGCGGCGGGGGCATGGCGCAAACGGGCGGACACAGCGGGGCCGGCGGGACTCCGGGCACGGGGGGCGCGACGGCGACGGGCGGGGTCCAGGGAACCGGCGGGCAGATCGCCAGCACCGGCGGGACGACCGGCAGCGGCGGCACCACCACCGCCACCGGCGGAAGCGCGGCGACCGGCTCGGGCGGGGAAACCGGTACCGGCGGCGGAAGCGCGGACACCGGCGGCTCCGACTCGAGCGGCTGCAGCTGCGTGGTGGCGGGCGGATCCGCGACCTCGCGCGCCGGCCTGGCGCTGGGGCTCGCGTTCGCGCTCTTGGCGTTCCGGCGGCGGCTCAGGCCCGCGAAGCGCCGTCCGCGCATCTGATCGGCGCGCCCGGCGCGTCTGGATTCGTCACCCCGGGAGGGTCGCGCACCGCGCGGCCTCGCGAACGGAGTGACAATTTCATTCGGGACCCGACAATCACGTTCGGGCCCGGGGAGCCATGCCGGCGGCGTCGTTGGGACGGGGACCTCCGACGGCGCCGCCGGCAGATCGTTGGCGCCGCCCCGGGAGCGCGGGCTGAGCACGGCGAACGCCGTCGTCCGGGCGCCCGCCCCTGCCGCCCTCAGCCGCGCACCGGCAATGACCGTCGCCGAGCTCACCGGCGCGGCCGGGCGGGCCAGCGCGCCTCGTTCGCGGGGGTGGGGGCCGCCACCCGTCAGAACTGGGACAGGAACGGCCAGACCTCCGACGGCGTCCACGACACGCTTTGCCCGGAGTCCGTGGGCGAAGCGGTGTGCGGCCCGCTGAAGGAACACCAGATGACGGGGTCTCCGGCCGCGCAGCCTTTGTATGCCGCGCAGACGTGACCCCCGGTGGGCGCGGTGGGCAAGCTCTCGATCGCGCGCCCGTCCCACTTCGCGAACGCGTCGGTCTGCGTCGCCTGCGAGTTGCCGCTGACGTCGTGCAATCCCAGCGACCCGAGGTACGGAATCGGCTGGCAGGTCGACGGAGCGGTCGGGCCGCCGCGCGAGGGCCCAACGGCGGCGCGGAAGACGCCGGGACGCGTGCACGCCAACACGGCGATCATCGCGCCGCCCTGGCTGAACCCTTCCAGCTCGACGCGCGAGGTGTCGATGCAAAGATCGGCCTTGACCGTCTTCAAGATCTCGTCGACGAACGCCGTGTCCGAGGTGGCGTCCCAGATGCCGCCGTTGGCCGCCGAGGGAGCGACGAAGATGGTGCCGTTCTTGGACAGATCGAACAGCCCGAAGTGCGATCAACGACCAGCCCGCCATGCTGATTGACCTGGCTTGGATCACGGCGGCTGCTGTATCAAAGCGGCGCGACGGGACCTTCGGCATGACCGCTGGCTTCGGTATTACTGGATGGGCGACACCAAACCGCGCGCCCATTTCTTCGGCCCGAGCCGCACCTCCTGCACAGATTCACGCGTGACGGTCATGCGGGACATCTCCCTGACCCAGTAATCGTCCCGGCTTCCGGGGGCGCGCAGGATCCGCATTTTCACGGCTCAGGCGCGACATTTGCTGTCACCTCAAGTCCAGTGACCACTCTGGGCGGGTGGGAGGAGGACAGCATGCGCAAGTCACGAACGATCTGGGGGACGGCGGTGATGGGGGGCCTGGTGGGGTTGACGGGCGCTGCCGGAGGCTGCGGCAACGACAGCCAGACGCCGACCATCAACGCCGCGCAGGCGATGCAGGGACAAGACATCTTCCGGTCCGACACCTTCGGCGACGAGACATTCTGGACCGATACGCTGCACCTCAACGAGGTGATCCAGTCGGCGGTCGATCCGACCACCGCCTTGAAGGTGGGCTTGAAGGTGGACGCGGACGCCCTGCCGGCCGACGTGGTGGCCGGCGTCCAGGACGGCTCGATCAGCTTGACTGACCCGGCGACGACGGTGGCGTTGTTGAAGCTGGGCGCGGTGGTCGGCGTCAAGGGGACCGTCGAGAACGTGAACGGCACCGACACGCTCACGCACGTCGGCATCACGTGCGCGCTCTGCCATTCGACCGTCGACGATTCGTTCATGCCGGGCATCGGCAAGCGGCTGGACGCCTGGCCCAACACCAGCTTGAATCCGGGCGCGATCATCGCGCTGTCGCCGGCGCTGACCGCCGACCAGAAGGCCGTTTACAACTCGTGGGGCCCCGGCAAATACGACCCGCGTTACAACCAAGACGGCCTGAACGGCCCGGTCGTGATCCCACCCGCTTACGGTCTGCTCGGACTCAACAAGGTGACGGTCACCGGCGACGGCGATCAACTGGAGTACTGGAACCGCTACGTCGCCGTCACCCAGATGGGCGGCCACGGCACGTTCATGGAGCCGCGCACCGGCGTGAACGTCACCAACGGGACCGACGACCTCGTCTCGTCCCAATTGCCGGCGCTGCAAGAATATCAGTTGAGCATCCCGGCCCCGCCCCCGCCGGCGGGGAGCTTCGACCAGGCGGCCGCCGACCGCGGTAAGATGGTGTTCGAAGGGCCTGGCAAGTGCGCCACCTGCCACAGCGGCAGCTTGTTCACCGACGCCAACAGCCGTCTGCACGACCCGAGCGAGGTGGTCAGCGAGCCCGAACCAAACGGCGAGCCGAGCTACGCCTCGCGCAGCGCCACCAAGAAATACCGGACCGCGCCGCTGCGAGGTGTTTGGCAGCATCCGCCGTACTTCCACAACGGCACGGCGCCCACGTTGGAGGCGGTGGTGGAGACCTACGACTCGAGAAAGTCGCTGGGGCTTTCGGCCGATCAGAAGGCCGATCTGGTTCAGTACCTCAAGTCCCTTTGACGGGGGGCAAGCCGCATTTGCGGCCCTCCGCCACATTCGCGCACTAATTCTTTGCGCGCGGACGCCTGCTCCGCCGGCCTGAGCCGACTCCCTATGAACTGGGTCCGCAGGACCCCGTACGGCCGGCGGAAGGATGGCGTCCTCGCAGAACAGCCGAGGGGGGGCTTGGGGGGGCCTCGACTCGTTTCACACCGTCACGCAGGTGGTCGGTGCGGTCGTGCGCCGTCTGGTCGGCGCGCGCGACCCCGAGTACGAAGACCTGGTGCAGTCGTCGTTGTTGAGCGTGGTGGCGACGCTGAGCGCGGGGCGCTTTCGCGGCGAGTGCTCCGACGACGGGTGGGCGGCGGTGATTGCCCGCAACGTCACCGTCAACGCCATCCGGGCGCGCATGCGCGAGCGGCGGGTGTTCATCGCGCCGGCCGGGCAAGACGCTGAAGACGGCGCGTCGGAGCTGCGCGATCCGGCGCTGGGACCCGAGCGCCTGACCGAGATCCGGCGGCAGCTCGATCGCGCGCAGCGGGCCCTGCTGTCCGTCGGCGCGGACAAGGGCAGCGTCGTCTATCTTCACGACATCCTCGGTCACAGCCTGACGGAGATCGCCGCCGCGACGGGAACGTCGCTCGCGGCGGCGCAATCGCGGCTGGTGCGCGGGCGGCGCGAGGTCCTCGAAGCGCTCGGCGACGAGAGCTGACGAGAGCTGACGCGCCGACCAGCAGCCGGCGCTCCGGTCGGACGGCGCCACGCCAGGCCGCCGGCGGACAGGCCGCGCCCGGCAGCTTCGCTTCCCGCGCCGCCTCGCGCGGATCTGCCGCGCTCGCCCGCGAATGGCGCCGAGACGGAGCGCGATCGACGCCAGCCTTGCCTGCTCGCGGCCAGCTCCAGCGACTGACTTGCCACGCGCGACGCCGGGCAAGGCGCGCACGATCAAGGAGGCGCTCATGGCATACGAATCGTACGCGAGGGGACCGTTCGCCAGGCGGGCACCGATCGCGGTCCTGCTGGCCATTGTGCCGGCATGCGGCGGTGATCCGAACGAGCCGGCGAACACACGGGTCGCGATCGCGGCCGTGACCGCCACCGGCACCAGCGCCACCAGCACCACCAGCGGCACCGGGGGCACCACGGCCACGCAGGCGCCCAAGCTGGATCCAAACACCATCCCGAAGTTCCAGACCCAGCTGCAACGGCTGGCCACCTACGTGCCGGCGTTGACCAAGGACGCCCACGGCAACGTCGTCGGCAAGAGCTACAACGTCTCGGTCGCCCAGTTCATGGCGCAGCAGCTCCCGGCCGGGTTCCCGCAGACGACGCTGTTCGGTTACGGCGGCGACACCGTCGACGGCTTTGGGCAGAACGAGAATTTCCGGCGCACGTCGCCCGGCCCGAAGTTCGAACAGACCAGGGGCGTCACCGCGACGATCAGCTTCAGCAACCAGCTCACCGGCCCCCATCCGATGCCGGTCGATCCGACGCTGGACTGGGCCAACCCCAACAACTTCCCCAAGCCGTCGCCGCCGTTCCTATCGTTCCCGCCCGGGTACCCGCAGGCGCAGTCGCCCATCCCGCACGTGACGCACACGCACGGGATCGAGGTGCTGCCGCAATACGACGGCACGCCGGACCTGTGGTTCACCGCCAACGGCATCCACGGCCCGGAGTTCGTGTCGACGACCTACAGCCAGCCGAGCAGCAACCAGTCGGCGGCGTTCTGGTATCACGACCACTCGTTCGGCGTCACGCGCCTCGACGTGGGGATGGGGCTGTCGGGCTACTCGATCCTGCGTGACCCCGCCAACCCGCTGGACCAGATCGGCAACGCGGACACGCTTCACTTCGAGGACCCGTACGTCTGGATCTCGTCGGTCGCCGGCATCCAACCGAGCCTCGACAGCCGCCACACCGAGGGCTCCTTCTCGATGGCGGTCGCCGCGAAGAACTTCGTCTCGCTCAAGAGTCGGCCGTTCCCGCTCACGCAGGCGCTGGCCTCGACGCTGTCGGTCGACTTCTTCGTGCCCTCGCAGCAGCCGAACCCCTACTTCTACGGACAGGTCCAGCTGGTGGTCGACTGCCCCAGCAAGAACGTCTTCAGCCAGTTCGTCGGCCAGGTCGACTTCACCGGCAAGCCGTTGAACACGTTCTCGCGTTTGAGCTTCCCGGTCCCGGCGAACATCTCCAGCGCCGTCGGCGCTTCGTGCGCCGACTTCGACATCGCCGTGAACATCAACGTCCCGTCGAACGCGACCGGAACCTATCTGGTCGACAACCTGCTCGGCATCAGGCCGGTGGCGAACACCCCGCTGCCGACCGGCGAGTTCGAGGTTCCGATGATCGTGCAGGATCGCTCGTACCGGACCGACGGCTCGATCTATTACCCGACGGCGCAGAACCCGCCGCCCGGCACGCTGGGCGCCACCCCGGACGTGCATCCGTACTGGATCCTGAGCTTCGACGGCGACACCCAGGTCGTGAACGGCACCGTCTGGCCGAACATGGACGTCAAGCGCCACGCGTACCGGTTCCGCATCCTCAATTCGTCCAACCAGCGCTTCGATCAGTTCGAGCTCTCCAACGGCGCGCCCTTCACCGTCATCGGCGACGATGGCGGTTACCTGCGCACGCCCATGACCACCAACGCCCTGCTCATCGGGGTCACCGAGCGCGTCGACTTCATCGTCGACTTCTCGCAGTACGCGCCGGGCACCAAGATCATCATGCGGAACACCGAGCCGCTGCAGCCGCCCTTCGGCGGGCCGCCGGATCCGAACAACGACGGCCTGGTCATGCAGTTCACGGTCCAGGACGGCAGCCCGGTGCGGCCGAAGACGCTGCCCTCGACGCTGAACAGCATCGCCACCTTGACCGCGAACCGGCCCACCCGGTTGCTGGTGCAGAACGTGCAAACCGATGAGGCGGGCAACATCCTGCAGGCCGAGTTGGACGGGCAGCTGTTCCACACCCTGACGACCGAGCTGCCCACGATCGGGTCGACCGAGGACTGGATGTTCATCAACACCACGCCGCTCACGCACAACAAGCACATCCACCTGATCGAGTTCCAGGTCGTGGAGCGGACGCCGTTCGACGACGTCCGCTACCTGGCGGACTGGAAGGCGGTCAACGGCAACCCGCCGTTCACGCACCCCACGTTGAAGCTGGATCCGACGCCGTACTTCAACGGCCCCGTCGAGGGACCGCGCCCGGAGGAGTCCGGCTGGAAGGACACCGTCCGCACGCCGGCCCACCAGGTGACGCGCATCCGCGTCCGCTGGAACCCGCAGCACCTCCCGACCGGCGCCGGGTCGCCGGGACAGAACCTGTTCCCGTTCGACCCGACCGACAGCGTGGGCTACATCTGGCACTGCCACCTCCTCGAGCACGAGGACAACGAGATGATGCGCCCCATGACGGTGATCCCGACCTGGGCGGCGGGCGTCTCCTACCCGGTCGGGTTCCGCGGGTCGCCCGGCGTGAACAAGGGGCTGGTCGACTTCAACGGCGTCGACTACCAGGCGCGCGTGGCCCACACCTCGGTGGCCGGCCAGCCGCCGAACACGCGCCCCGATCTCTGGGAACGCATCAACAACCAGAACGGCGATTGGGCGGCCCAGATCATCTATCAGATCGGCGACCGGGTGTTCTTCGGCGGCCACGTCTACCGGGCCCTGCAGGCGCACCAGGCCAGCACGGCGAACAGCCCGCCCAACGCGGCCTTCTGGGCGCTGGTGCTCTAGTTAGCAGACCGTGGCGAAAGTCTCCGTGTCGCCGAAACGGGCTGGGCGCCCACTTCGGCTCGGGCCGACTTTCGCCACGGGCTGCTGGGCCGCCTCCGGGCGGCACGGCGTCGGGCACGGTTCGCTGCCGCTCGTCGTTGCCTTGCGGCACCGCCCTCGTGGCGGGTCCACGGCATCAATGACCTGGCCCGCGGGAGGGCGGCTCGACGGCCGCCCCTCCCGCGGGCCGCCGTGCGTGAAAGGGGACACAGATGAATGACCGCCCTTCGTCGACGACAGCCGTCTTGATCGGACGCCTGGGCTTGGCCGCCATCGCCGCCGCCGCGGCCGCGGCCAGCCTGGTGGCATGGCGCAACGGCGCCGCGCCGCCCCCGTTGGGCGCGCGCGCTCCGGCGCTCTATGTCTGCCCGATGCACCCGCAGGTGACGGCACCCGTCCCGGGCGACTGTCCAATCTGCCGGATGGCGCTGGTCCCGTCTGCCACCGCGCGCGCGGCCGCCGGCGAGCCAACCACCCTGACGCTGCCGGCGGACAAGCGCCTGCGCGGGTGGGATGCGATCTCGCACGCCAAGCGCTTCCAGAGCAGCCTCGAGATGCGCGCCCCCGCCGCCGCCGACGGCGACGGCGCGACCGGCGTGGCCCTTTATCACCTGGATGAAAGCCAACTGATCCGCGCCGGCGAGGAGGGGCTGTTCTCGCCGTCCTCGGGACCTCGGGCGGACGCGCCCCTGGGGCTGCCGGTTCGCGTGCTGCCCGGCCCTCCCCAGCGCTGGGACGACGCCACCGTGCTGGTGCGTTTTGCCGCCGCGCCCGGCACCAGGCTGGCGCCGAACGAGACCGGCCTGCTCAAGCTGGCCACCCGCCAGCGCGACGACCTGGTGGTCGCCGAGGAGGCCGTTGTCGACGCGCCCGACGGTCCCTACGTGCTGGTCACCGCCGATCGCCGGACGTTCCGCAAGCGGCCCGTCGAGGTGGGCTCCCGCCTCTACGGCCAGGCGGCGATCGTGAGGGGCGTGGTTCGAGGCGAGGGCGTCGTCGCGCGCCACACCTTCGTGCTCGACTACGAGCGCCGCTCGGGCGTGGGGGTCGGGCTGTGATCGCTCGGCTCGTCGCCGCCTGCGCGCGCCGCCCGGCCCTGGTGCTGGTGGCCGCCGCGCTGGCCGGCTTCGGCGCCCATCTGGCCGAACGCGCGCTGGCCCGGGACGTGATTCCGGATCTGTCCGATCCGCAGGTGGTGCTGGTCGTCGACTGGATGGGGCACTCCGCCGCCGAGGTCGCGTCCCGCGTCACCGAGACGCTGACCGGCGCCCTCGAGGGGGTCCCGGGATCGACCGCCGTCCGCGGCACGTCGATGTCCGGCATGGCCTACGTCGACGTGGTGTTCGACTCGACGGCGGCGCTCTCGGGGGGCCGCGCCGAGATCGCCCGCCGCGTGGCCGCCCTGCGGCCGCGGCTGCCGGGGGCCGCCCAGGTCGAGGTGGGACCGGCCGCCTCCGCGACGGGCTGGGTGTTCCAGTACGCGCTCATCCCGCAAAAGCCGGACGTCATGCCGATGCTGGAAGCGCAGCAGGCCGGCGCGGGCGGCCCCCTTCGCCCGCTGCGCGAGTTTCAAGACCAGGTGTTGCGCCCGGCCCTGGCCGCCGTGCCGGGCGTCGCCGAGGTGGCCTCGCTGGGCGGAGAGCGGGACGAACTGCTGGTCGAGACCTCGGCCGAGCAGCTCCATGCCGCCGGGGCCGCCACCTCGGACGCGGTGGATGCGCTCTCGGCGCTCCTGGCCGGGCACCCGGCCGCCACGCCCGCCGAGATCACGGCGGCCGTCGGTCGCAGTCCCTTGCTGGCGCGGGTGGCCAGCGCCCGCCTGGCCCCCGCCATGCCGACCGGCATCGCCGACGTCGACGGGCTGGGGCAGATCGTCGTCGGGACGGTGATCGCGCGGCGCGACGCCGATCCGGCCGCCGTGATCGCCGGGGCCAAGCAGGTCATCGATCGGGAGCGCACCCACTTGCCCGCCAGCACGAAACTCGGCGTGCTCTACGATCGCTCCGAGCTGACCGGCCGGGTGGAGGGCACGCTGGTCCGCGCGCTCGCCGAAGAGGTCGCGATGGTGACGCTGGTGATTTTGATGTTCCTGCTGCACCCGGCCAGCGCGCTGATCCCGCTGGCGACGTTGCCGCTGGTGGTGGTGCTGGCGTTCGCCGGGATGTGGCTGCTGGGCGTGCCCGCCACCGTGATGAGCCTGGGCGGCATCGCGATCGCGCTGGGGATGGCGGTGGACGCCGAGCTGGTCGCGCTGGAAGCCTGTCACCGGCGGCTCGAGGTCGGCGGGGCCGGGCTCCGCCTGGGCCGCCAGGACAAGCGCCGGGAGCTGGTGGCCGCGGCCGGCTCGTTCGCGCCCGCCATCCTCACGTCGCTGATCATCGCCGCCCTGGCCTTCCTGCCCGTGCTGGCGTTCGGCGGCGAGACGGGCCGGCTGCTGCGCCCGCTGGCGGTCAGCAAGACGCTGGTGGTGCTGGCGGGCGCGCTGGTGACGGTGACGGTGTCACCGGCGCTGCGCGACCGTCTGCTGGCGCGCGGGCGCGTCGTCCCCGAGCTCGCCAACCCGCTGATGCGCAAGCTGGTCCGCGTCTATCAACCGTTCGTTCACTTCGCCCTGGCCCGCCCGGCGCTGACGCTGCTGACGGCAGGCCTGGCGCTGCTCTCGTGCCTGCCGATCCTGCCGCGGCTGGGCAGCGAGTTCTTGCCCCGCATCGACGAGGGTCAGCTTCTCTACATGCCCACCACCGCGCCCGGGCTGGGGGACGCGGAAGCCGCCGGCGAGCTGGCCGAGCAGGACCGCGACATCGCGGCGCACCCGGCGGTCGCCAACGTCTACGGCAAGATCGGCCGCGTCGAGACGGCCACCGATCCGGCGCCCCTGTCGATGGCGGAGACCACCGTGCGGCTCAAGCCGCGCGACGAGTGGCCGAAGCTGGCGCGGCGCCGCTGGTACTCGGGCTGGGCGCCCGCCCCGCTCCGCCGCCTCTTCGGACGCCTCTGGCCCGAGGCGTCCCCTATGACGCCCGCCGAGCTGACCGACAGCTTGAACCGCAGCACGCAGCGTCCCGGCTGGACCAACGCCTGGACCGGGCCGGTGCGCGCGCGGATCGACATGATGGCCACCGGCGTGCGCACCCCAGTCGGGATCCGGATCGTCGCGCGCGATCCGGCGCGCCTGGAGGCGCTGGGCAGCGCCGTGGCCGCGGCCGCGCGCCAGGTGCCGCCGGCGCGGAGCGCCATCACCGACGACCTGGGCGGGGAGACGCGGCTGGCGTTCGCGCTGGATCCGGCGGCGCTGGCCCGCTACGACGTCGACGCCGGCCGGGCGGCCCGAGTCGCCGACCTGGTGGTGGCGGGCGGCGGTCTCGGCCAGGCCCGGCCGGACGGGCAAGCCGACGCGGAGACCGGCCGCCGGCTGGCGGTGCGGCTGTCCGTCGACCCGGGCTGGCTGCACAAGACCGCGCAGGACCTGGTGCGCGAAGCCACCGTGCGGGCCGGCCGCGACGGCACGGGGCAGCCGGTCCCGCTGGGCCTTCTGGGCCGACCGAAGTTCGAGCTGGCCCCTGCGCTGTTGCGGGCCGAGCGGGGCGAGCTGTCCGGGTACGTCTACGTCGACCTGCCCGACGGGGCGGACCTCGACGGGTACGTGGCGCGCGCGGGCGCCGCCGTCGACCGCGCCCTGGCCGCCGGCGACGCCAAGCTGCGGCCCGGCGAACGGATCGAGTGGACCGGGCAATACCAGCTGCTCTCGTCGGGGCGGCGGCGCCTGCGGATCGTCGCGCCCCTGGTGCTGCTGGCCATGCTGGGACTGCTGTTCTGGCAATTCCGGAGCCTGACCGAGGCGCTGATCGTGCTCGTCTCGGTGCCGTTCGCGCTGGTCGGCAGCTTCTGGAGCCTCTACCTCCTCGGGTACCGCCTGTCGGCGCCGGTCTGGGTGGGGCTACTGGCCGTGGTGGGACTGGCCACCCAAACCGGCGTGTTGATGGTCGTCTACATCGACGAGGCCTATCACCGGCGCGCGCGCGAGGGACGTATCCGCACCCGGGACGACATCGTGGCGGCGCACGCCGAAGGCACCGTGCGCCGGCTCCGCCCCAAGGTGATGACGATCGCCACCATGGCCGCCAGCCTTCTGCCGCTGCTCTGGTCCGACGGCGCGGGCGCGGAGATCATGAAGCGCGTGGCCGTGCCGATGATCGGCGGCCTGGCCACCAGCGCCTTCTTGACGCTGGAGGTGATCCCGGTCCTCTACACCATCTGGCGCGCCCGTCAGCTGGCGGCGGCGCGGCTCACCGGCGCGTCGAGCGGCGCCTCGGCCGAGGACGCTTCGGCGCCCGGGCTCCGGGACCGGCAGGCGCGCGCGGGTTGACTGGCGCGCCGAACGAGCGGCGCGCCAGGTCGATGAACGCGCGCAGCGTCGGTTGCAGGCCGCCCTTCCGGGCAAGGTAGAGGAAGACCCCGGGAACGGTGAGTTCACCGACACGTTTCAGGACATGATCCGCGGCGGAGCGCGCGTGCGGCGCCGGACGGCGTGACCGCGACGGTGCCGCCGGCCGGTCAGCGTTGCGGCTGCCAGCCGCCGCCCAGCGCCTTCACCAGTTGGACGCTGGCCAGCAAGCGGCGGGTGGCGAGGTCGGCCTGGGTCCGCTCGTTCGAGAGCTGGATGGTCTGCGCCGTCAGCACCTCGAGGTAGGTGGTCACGCCGCCCTTGTAGCGCTTGTTGCTGAGGGCCAGCGACTGCCGGGCGGCGTCGACCGCCGCGGATTGCGCCTGGGCCTCGTCTTCCAGGATTCGCAGCGCCGCCAGGTTGTCTTCGACGTCCGCGAACGCAGCCAGCACGCTCTGCCGGTAGGTGGCCACCTGGGCCTCGTAGAGGTGGCGCGCCTGGTCGGTGAGCGCGTGCCGGCGGCCGGCGTCGAAGACGGTCTCCAGCGCGGAGGCCCCCAGCGACCAGAACAGGCTGGGGAGGTTCAGCAGCGTTCCGAGGGCGCCGCTCTCCAATCCGCCCGTCGCGCTGAGCGTGAGGTTCGGATAATACGCGGCCACCGCGATCCCGATCTGGGCGTTGGCGGCGGCCGTCCGGCGCTCGGCGGCGGCCACGTCGGGCCGTCGCTCGAGCAACGCCGAGGGGACCGCGGCCGGAACCGGCGGCACGGTGATGGTCGACGGGTCGACCGGCAGCGCGAACGACGACGCCGGCACGCCGACCAGGGTCGCGATGGCGTGCTCGAACTGCGCGCGCGCCACGCCGGTGTCGATGGCCTGCGCCTTGACCGTCCGGTACTGGGTCTCGGCCTGAGCGACGTCGACGGCGTTGGCCACGCCGCCCGCGAACCGGACGCGCGCCAGCCGCAGCGCGTCCGCGTCGCTGACCAGCGTGTTTTCGAGCAGCTGCTTTTGAACGTCCAGCCCGCGAAGCTGGAAGTAGTCGGCGGCCAGCTCGGCGCGCAGGCTCAGCTCGACGCCGGCCAGATCGGCGGCGCCGGCCTGCGCGCTGGCCCGGGCCTGTTCGACGGTCCGCCGCACCTGGCCCCACAGATCGGGCTCCCACTGCGCCTGTCCTTGCAGGACGAACAGGTTGTAGTCCCGCTTGGAGGCGCCGCGCACGAACGTGGGCTGGTTCTCCGAGACGCCGATGGCGCTGGCCGACGCGCCCGCGCCCAGCGTCGGGAAATAGCCGGCGCGCGCCACCCGGACCTGGTCCAGCGCCGCCAGGTACTGGGCGGCGGCCGCCTTCAGCGTCTGGTTGGACACGGCGATCTTGTCCTCCAGCGTGTCGAGCTGGGGGTCGCCGAACAGCTGCCACCACTTGCCGCCCAGGCCGGCCGCGGCGGGCTCCGCCGTCTTCCACTGGCCGGGCGGCTGCTGCTCCTTGAAGCCGCCCGGCACGGGCGCGTCCGGGCGCCGGTAGTCGGGCCCCACCGCGCAGCCGGCGGCGGCCAGCGCCACCAGCGCGGCGGCCGCGCTATTTCGACGGGTGCGGCGCATTCGCCTCGGCCACCACCACGTGCACCGTCTCGCCGTCGATCAGCGAATCGGGCGGGTCCTGGACGACCAGATCGTCGGGCTGAAGGCCGCTCACCACCTCGACGGCCTTGCCGTCGTCGCGGCCGATGATGATCGGCACCAGGCGCGCCCGATCGCCGCGCACCACCGCCACCCGCAGCCCCTCGGATCGGAACATGAGCGTCGGCACGGGGATCACCAGCGCCGGCCGGCCGGTGCTGGGCAGCTTCAGGTGAACCTGCGCGTAGGCGCCCGGGAACAGCTCGTGGCGCCGGTTGTCGACGTCGACCTCGACCAGCAGCGTCCGGAAGGTCGGATCGATGGCGTTGGAGGTGCGCACGATCTGTCCCACGAACGTCCGGCCGGGGTGCTCGGGGACGGTCAGGCCGGCGGTCACCCCCGGCGTGGCGGCGCGCGAATAGACCTGCGGGACGTTGACGTAGACGCGCAACGTGTCGTCGGAGGCCACGTGAAACAGCTCGCGCCCGGCGCCCGCCTCGATCAGCGTCCCGATGTCCACTTTGCGGGCGGTGACGACGCCGTCGAAGGGCGCGTACACGTTCTCGAACTCGGTGAGCTGGCTGAGGCGCCGGACGTTGGCCTCGGCGGCCGCGACCTGGTGGCTGGTCGAGCTGGCCTGGGCGCGAAAGTTGTCCGTGTCCTGCTTGGAGACGGCGTTCTCGTTCAGCAACTCCTGATAGCGCGCCGCCTGCGTCTCGGCGTACTTCTGGTTGGCGCGGGCCGTCGCCACGTCCGCCCTGGCCTGCTGAAGCTGCTGCTCGACCTCGGGGCTGGCGATGACGGCCAGCCGCTGGCCCTTCTTGACGTGCCCGCCGATGTCGACCGCCCACGACTTCAGGTAGCCGCTGGTCCGGGCGTAAATCGGCGCCTCCGTGAAGGCCTGAACGTTGCCGGGCAGGATCACCTCCTCGGCCAGCTTCCCGGGCAGCGGCCGCGCCACGCGCACGTCGGGCACGGCCAGGGCCGCCGTCTGCTGTTGCAGCGTGGTCCGCGCCCGCACGCGCGGCACGATCCCCAGGATGGCGACCACGACCGCCCCCGCGATCAGGAAGCCGGCGAACGCCAGCGCCTTCCGGCCGCTGATGGGCCGGTTCTCACCGGGGTGGGGGGGAGCGGCGTCATGACTCATGAACGGGATCTCCTGCGGCGACGGACGCATCCAGGCGCCTCCGCCGGCGGCGTTCCAGGCGGCCGTGCAGCACGTGGAAGAAGGTGGGAACGAAGAACAGCGTCGACACCGTCGCGAAGATGAGGCCCCCGATCACGGCCCGCCCCAGCGGCGCGTTCTGCTCGCCGCCGTCGCCCAGCCCCAGCGCCATCGGCACCATGCCGATGATCATCGCCAGCGCCGTCATCAGGACCGGGCGGAATCGAACGAAGCCGGCCGCCAGCGCCGCCGCCCGCGCGTCGCCGCGCAGTTCGTCCAGCTGCTCGCGCGCGAAGCTGACGACCAGGATCGAGTTCGAGGTCGCGACGCCCATGCACATGATCGTGCCGGTCAGGGCCGGGACGCTGATGCGGGTGTGGGTCATGAACAGGAACCAGACCACGCCCGCCAGCGCCACCGGCAGCGCGGCGATGATGATGAACGGGTCCAGCCACGACTGGAAGTTCACGACGATGAGCAGATAGACCAGCACGATCGAGAAGATCAGCCCGGCCACCAGGCCGCCGAACGACCGGCGCATGGTCTGCACCTGGCCGCGGACGAACACCCGCGACCCGCGCGGCAGATCCTTGCGGGCCTGGTCGATCAACTTTTCGACCTGTCCGTCGACGCTGGCCAGGTCGGTGTTCAAGACGTTGCCGTAGATGTCGATGGCGGGCGCGATGTTGTAGTGAGAGACCGTGCCCGGCGTGGCCGCCCGGCTGATGGCGGCCACGTTGCCCAGGATCTGCGTGGGCCGCCCGCCCGGCGGCGCGCCCACCACGGGGTTCGCGCCGCTGCCCGCCGCCGGCGGCGAAAGAGGGATGTTGGCCAGGTCCTGCAGGCTGTCCAGCGCGTACTGCGGGGCCTGCACGGCGATGTCGTAGCTGACGCCGTTCTGCGGATTCAGCCAGAAGCTGGGCGAGGTCTGGAAGCTGCCGCTGGTGGCCGTCAGCAGGCTGGTCGCCACGTCGCGCTGGGTGAGGCCCATCTGCAGCGCCTTGGTCCGGTCGACGTCGATCTGCAGGGTCGGGTTGTCCAGCGGCTGCTGAATGCGCAGGTCCGCCGTCCCCGGCACGGCTTTGACGCGATCGAGGAGCCGCTCGGCCCAGGCGCGGTTGCCGGCCAGATTTTTGCCCACGATCTGGATGTCCAGCGGGGCCGGCAAGCCGAAGTTCAGGATCTGCGTGACGATGTCGACCGGCAGCTCGTAGAACGTCACCCCCGGGAATCGGCTGTGCAGCACTGCCCGCAAGCGCTGGACGTACGCCGCCGTCGGGTGGTGATTCTCGGTCAGCGAGACCAGGATGTCGGCGTCGCCCGGCCCGATGGGCGCCGAGTTCGAATAGGTCGTGTTGATGCCGCTGTAGGGCAGGCCGATGTTGTCGATGATGGTGACCAGCTCGTCGGGCGGAATGACCTCGCGGATCGTGCGATCGACCTGGTCGCACAGGCTGGCCGTCTCCTCGATGCGGGTCCCGGTGTGCGCGCGCAGGTGCAGCTTGAACTGCCCGCTGTCGACCGACGGGAAGAAGTCCTGGCCCAAGTACGGATAGAGCAGCGCCGCCGACGCCACCGCCAGGCCCATGAAGCCGAGCAGGAACGGGTTGGCGTGGCGCTGGCACAGCTCCAGCGCGGCGTGATAGCGCAACCGGAGCGCCTCGAAGCCCCGCTCGAAGGCGGCTTGAAAGCGGATGAAGAGGTTGCGGCTGGTCTTGGCACGTTCGCGCGCGGCGGCTTCGTGCTCGTGGCCCCGCAAGAGGTACTTGGCCATGGTCGGGACCACCGTCCGCGACAGGATGTAAGAGGCGATCATCGCGAAGCAGACCGCCTCGGCCAGCGGGACGAACAGGAACTTCGCCACGCCCGACAGGAAGAACATCGGGACGAACACGATGCAGATGGCGATGGTCGACACCAGCGCCGGCACCGCGATCTGCTGCGCGCCGTCGAGGATGGCCTGGACCACGTCCTTGCCCTGGTCGACGTTGCGGTTGATGTTCTCGATCTCGACGGTGGCGTCGTCGACCAGGATGCCGACGGCCAGGGCCAGGCCGCCCAGCGTCATGATGTTGATGGTCTGGCCCAGCGCCGACAGCGCGATCAGCGACGAGAGGATCGACAACGGGATGGAGACGGCGATGATGACCGTGCTGCGCCAGCTGCCGAGGAAGATCAGGATCATGATCGCCGTCAGGCAGGCGGCGATGATGGCCTCGCGAACGACGCCGTCGACGGCCGAGCGGACGAACAGCGACTGATCGGCCAGCGGCGTGATTTTCAGGTTGGTCGGGAGCTGCGGCCGGATGACGTCCAGCTTGTCCCGGATGCCCTGCACGATGTCCAGCGTCGACGCGTCGCCGGTCTTGATGATCGACAGCAGCGAGGCCCGCTGGCCGTCGACGCGCACGATGTTGGTCTGCGGCGGAAACCCGTCGCGCACGTGGGCGACGTCGCGGACGTAGACCACGTTGCCGTTGGCGGCGCGGATGGGGAGGTCGTTCAGCTCGTCCAGCTTGGGCGGCGCGTTGTTGGTCTCGACGTCGTACTCGAACGGGCCGATCTTGGCGGTGCCCGAGGGGAGGATCAGGTTCTGCGTGTCGATGGCGCTGACCACGTCGACGGGGGAGAGCCCCTTCGCCTGCAGCGCCTGCAGGTCCAGATCGACTTGCACCTGCCGCTGCTTTCCGCCGTACGGGTACGGGATGCCGGCGCCGTCGACGGTGACGAGCTGCGTCCGGATGGCGTTGAGGCCATAGTCGTTGAGCTGCTGCTCCGACATCCCCTCGCCCGAAAGGCCGAGCTGGATGATGGGGACGCTGGAGGCGTTGTACTGAAGGATGAGCGGCGGGGTGGTCCCGGGCGGCAGCTGGCGGAGTTGCGTCTGCGCGATGGCGGTGACCTGCGCGACGGCGCTGGCGACGTTGACCTTCGGCTGGAAGAAGATCTTGATGACGCCGATGCCGTTCAGCGTCTGCGACTCGATGTGCTCGATGTTGTTGACGGTGGTGGTCAGCGAGCGCTCCGACAGCGTGATGATCCGCTCCGACATCTGCTGCGGTGACAGGCCCGTGTAGTGCCAGACCATGGCGACCACCGGGATGTCGATGCTGGGGAAGATGTCGGTCGGCGTCGTCAGCGCGACCAGCGGTCCCACGATGAGCAGAACCAAGGCGAGGACGGCGAAGGTGTACGGGCGCCGAAGCGCAAGGCGGACGATCCACACGGTGCTGGTGCTGTCTTGAATCCGAACAGGTGTTGGTTTTCCAGACGAACGGAAGACCCGCGCGGCCGGGCGCCGCTGAAGAGGATGCTGAAGATCGAGATCTGTTTCAGGTCGAGGTCGATTTCCGTCGTCGAGCGGCAGCCAAATGCAACAACGGCGCCAGATCCTCTGCGCGGCGCGCGGCGCCGCATCGACGGAGCCGGGCTTCGCGGAGTCGGAAAGAGCCGTCCTGGGGGGGGCGTCTGTTCGATCGGGCACCGGACCGACGGGATCCCGCGGTCCGCGCCGGGTCGGGCCCGAACCCGGTCCCGGCGCGCGGACGGCGGCCGCCCGGCCCACCAGCCGTCCAGAGAGAACTGCGTCCCGACAGATCGTCGAGCTCGCGGACCCCGGCCGGCCATCGCGAGGCCGCGCGAGGCCGCGCGATGCGCGCGCGGCGAGGATCAGGTCGATCGTTCGCCGGCGCGCCCGGCCCGCCTTTCGGCGAAGGGAGGTCCGGGCGCGGGTCGCTCCGCCCCGCTGCGCCGGCCCCGCCTGTCATCGAGCGCGGAGGTCGGACGCGCGGGCGTCGCTTCGGCCCGGCGCGCCCGGGCCGCCTGTCAGCGAACGGAGGTCGGGTGCGCGGTGGCCGCTCCGCCCGGCTGCGCCGCGGTGGCGGCGCCTGCGGAGGCGCCGTTCAGGATGTTCTCGGCCATGCGACGGTGCTTGCGCAGCGTCGGTACCAGCCGATCGAGCAGCACCATCAGCCCCTGGTCGGTGACGCGCGGCCGCGCGTCCTCGACGAGGTCAATCACCTTGGAGTGGGCTCTGGCCATCGCCACCGCGAACTGCTGGTCGAACGCCGGGCCGCTCATGTTCTGCAGGTCGGCCATCTTGGCCCGCAACACCTGCTGCTGCTTGCGGATGTCGGCCGGTACGTCGTTGAGCGCGATCCCTTTGCTGTTGGCGTAATTGGTGATCTGGTCGTCGGCCGTTTGATGGTCGCGCACCAGCGTCTGGCCGTAGTCCTTGACGGCCGCCGACGACCCGTTGCGCTGGGCCATCTGCCCGGCGGTGATCTCCATCTGGTTCACCTGGTGAAGCGTCGCGACCAGCTGCGCCGGCCCCAGCACCGGCCCGCTGCCCGCCTGCGCCCACGCCGCCCCTGCGGCCAGCCCGACCGCAGCCAGCCCGACCGCCACCCGCCACGTCCCCTTCGCTCTTGACCTGGTCATTGGCCACCTCCCTCCAAGGAAAGGTAAAGCCGGCGGGGGCGGCCACCAACGCGCGTCAGGAGGGTGGAACGTGAAGCGTGTCCCAACCATGGGCCGGGACCGCGAACTGGTACAGCACCTGCGACAGCGCGCTGCCGATCCCGATGGTCATCGTCTTGGGTGAGCTGCCCTTGTTGTAGATCTGGACGACGACGCTGCCGTCGGGGTTCTTGAACGCGAGCGCGTCGTTGCTGCCGGTGACCGCGACGCGCGTCGCGCCGGGGGCGATGTACGCCGAGAAGTGGCGGAACACGTAGTAGGCGGCGGTCACGATCAGCTTCTTGTTCGCCCGGTCGACCACCAGAAGCGCGTTCTGGGGCCACCCGTCCAGGCTCTTGCCCACCGTGTCGAGCACCATGTTCCAGGCGCTGTACGAGTTCACGCCCGACACGATCCAGTCGCGGATCAGCTGCCAGCTCTCCTCGCCGTAGAGGTGATCGTTCTGCGGCATGTTGGCGTTGTAACGGCTCTGGTCCCAGTACGGGCTGGCGAAGTTGTAATTGCCGCAGCGGTGCTCGGTCTGCATGACCGGGCCCTTTTGCGCCAGCGTCGCGACGGCGGCCTGCAGGTTCCACTGCACGCCGAACCCCTTGACGTATTGAAGCGCGGCCGAATCGGCCGCCACGGCCTTGGCGATGTTGGTGTCGTCGGGATCCTTGGACATCGTCCCGCACCAGATCTCGACGTTCAGGTTTCGCTGCGCGAACGTCGGACCGAGGTAGGTCTTCATGAAGGTGATCAGCTCCGACTGCGTCCAGTGAACCCTGGCGTAGCCCGGCTCGTTCTGCGGATGAACCGCCGAGATGGTGAGCCCTTGCTTGGCGTACTCTTCGACGAATTTCGCCATGTAGAGCGCGTGCGCGCTCAGGGTCTGCGCGTCGCTCTTCATGTTCGAGCTGCTGTCCATCATCCACGACGGGACGACCCACGGGTTGGCCCACAACCGGAGATCGGGCTTCACCTGCAACGCGGCTTTGATGAACGGGATCAGCTTCTGCTCATCGCGCGCCAGCGAGAACTGGGCCATCGAGTAATCGGGGCTGCTGGTGTCGTCCAAGGTGTACCAGCTCATCGCGTAATCGCTGGCTCCCATCGGAACGCGCCCATACTCGAAGTTCGCGCCGCCGGTCGCGTCGAAGAGCAGCGTCATCGCGCTCTTGACCTGATCGGAACCGAGGACCGACAGCGCGTCCCACCCCATCTCGTTGAAGCAGCCGCCGAACCCGTCCCAGCGCTGGTAGGTGGTGTTCTTGTCGACGTTCAGATCGGCCGTGCCGCTGGCCACCTTGGTCACCGGGCCGGCCACCCAGTAGGCGTTCTGCGCCGAGGTCATGAGATCGGGAGTCGCCGCCCCGCCGCCGGCCGCGCCGCCCATCGCGGTGCCGCCGCCCGTGCCCGGGTTGCCTCCGACGGCGCCGCCGCCGCTGCCGCCGCGCGAGGCGCCGCCCGCCCCACCGCCCGCCAGGCTGCCCCCGCTGCCGGGTGACGTCCCGCCGTCTCCCGGGTTCGCGCTGCCGCCGGTCCCGCTGGACGTGGCCCCGCCGCTTCCGGGAACCGACGTCCCGCCCGAGCCGCCGGCGGCGCTGCCGCCGGTCCCGTTGCTGGAGCCCTGCATGACGCCCGAGATGCAGGCGCTGAAGGCGCCGCAGTCGGGCATTGCCAGGCAGCCGCTGTAGCTCTTCTCGGCGTCCGCGCGCGCCCCGCTGGACATCGACGTCAACGACTTGTCGATGACGTCCTTGCACTGGGCCGCGTTGATTCCGGACAGCGCGCTGCAGCTGTCGGCCTTCTGGCAAACCTTCCCGGCGACGTCAGTCGCGCCGCTGCTCGAGCAACCGTTCACTCCAACCGCCAGCAACAGGGCGGCACCCACCGCGCACGACAGGGCTCTCGGCTTCATCGATCTCACCTCTCTGCCGGACAACAGATCAGACGAAGCCGGAGCCCGTCAACTCACGTTTCTAGCGCCCCCCCGCCGCTACTGGGCGGTGACGTTGGAAGTGGGGAAGTCGATGCTGCCGCTGCCGCCCCCCGCCTCGATCAGGATCTTGGCTTCTTCCATCTTCCCCATCGTCAGGCCGAACGTCTTCCACTGCGCGAAGTGCTTGGAGAGCGAGATGTGCCCGCAGGTGCGGGCGCCCTGCCGGACGCTGAAGAATTGGTCGAAGGTCGACGTCCCCTGGATCGACGGCTGATTGACCTGCTGGTGGTAATAGACGTCGTACGTCCCTTCGCCGTCGATGGTGAAGGTGCCCTTCTTGGTGCCACGGCTGCCGAGGGACTGATACGAGTCTTCGACCACGTAGAACTCGACCAGCGGGCTGACCGTCCAGCCGTAGACGCCGATCGACGAGTACCCGCCGGCGCTGCCCGACTTCTTCTCGGCGAAGTCGGCCGCGATGCTGGTGTACTGGTCGGGGGTCTTGGACGAACCCATCGCCAGCCCGACGCGCGCCAGGAAGTCGCCCGCGTTGTTCCAGGTCGCGCTGAACGCCGCGGACGAGCCGTACGTCGTCAGGCAGCCGCCGCTGCCGCTGGACCAGATCGTCCACTGCTGGCTCCCCACGCTGCCGGACTGGTTCGACGAGCAGTGCGACGAGCCGCCGCCGGGACGGCTGCCCACGGTGCACATCCCGGACGAGCCGCCGCTCCCCATGTTGCCGCCGGTGGCGCCGCCGCTGCCCTGCGAGCCGCCTCGGCCGCTGCCGCCGAAGGCCCCGCGTCCGCCCACGTTCATGTTTCCGCCCGAACCCAACATGCCGCCCGACCCGGTCGACCCGCCCGAGCTCTTGCTGCCGCCGGTGCCAAGGGTCCCGCCGGAGCCCGTGACGCCCCCGCTGGCGGTCGCGCCACCCGAACCGACGGCGCCGCCCGAATTGCTGAAGCCGCCGGTTCCGGTCGTTCCGCCGCGAGCGCTCGCCCCTCCGGAGGAGCTCCCGCCGGATCCGACGCTGCCGCCTGACCCGCCTGGCGACGCCCCGCCCTCTCCTCCCTCATTCCCCGAGATATCGCCGTTGGCGCAGGCCGCCAGCGTCAGCGCGGCGCACAGTGACCAGCTCAAAACAAATGACTTCGGAAGGGGGCGAACAGATTTCATGTAAGACGATTCCCGCGATCAACATCGCGGATCACGCGCATGAGTTCTCGTTTGTGGCAGCGAAGTTATGGAATCCCGATAATATGCAGCGATCGCCATTGCGGGCCGGCCAAAATCAGGGCGCAATGCGCGGAGGCGCACCGGCCAGCGCGGTCATGAACTGCCGCGCCGGATCCGCCACCTCGCGGCGGAAGGCGATCCGCCAGGGCCGCTCCAGCTTGTGCCCGCGCAGCCGCTTGGCGACCAGATCGCCCGCCGCCAGGTAAGGCTTGGCGATCCATTCCGACATCACCGCGATGCCCATGCCCGCGCGGGCCGCATCGACGATCGCCTCGGTCAGCGGGAAACGCAGGAAGTCGACCCGCGGCGGCGCCTTGGCGAACACGCGCGACAGGAACCAGCGCCGCTCGGCCTCGGGCGTCGACGTCGACGTGATCAGCGGAAACGCCCGCAGATCGGCCAGCGTCAGCGCGGCGCGATCGGCCAGCGCGTGGGTGACGGCCACCAGAAACACGATCTCGTCGGAGAACAGCGGCTGTTCGATCAACCCGCGCGCCAGCCGGCCGGTGGTCAAGAGCGCGACGTCCACCTGGCCGGCCGCCAGCGCCGCCACCGGTGAGGCGGTGTGCTCGAACGCCAGGGTGATGTCGAGGCTGCCCATGCGCGGCCGCAGCGCCGCCAGCGTCGAGGGCAGCCAGCGATAGGCCGTGTAGCACTCGCTGACCACCCGGAGCGTGACCCGCCCGTCCATCCCGGCGCGCGCGTGATGTTCGAGCTCGGCCAGCTGGGCCAGCACTGTCCCCGCCCCGGCCACCAGCCGCTGGCCGGCCGGCGTGGGCACGACCCCGCGCGCCACCCGCTGAAACAACTTCGTGCCCAGCTTGTCCTCGACGGCCAGCAAGCCCCGGCTGACCGCCGACTGCGTGAGGTAGAGGCGGGACGCGGCCCGGACCGTGCTGCCCGATTCCGCCAGCGCCGCCACCAGCTGCAGATCGCGCACCTCCAGCACCGGCCTGCCCTGATCTATTCGGTTCATGCATAGATGGTAACAGAAGTATGCGTTGGAGTCCGAGCGCGAGGTCGGCCACCGTGAGGTCATGAAGCTCTATTTCAGCCCGCTCGCCTGTTCGATGGCCACCCGCATCGCCCTTTACGAGGCCGCCATCCCGGCCGACTACCAGCACGTGAACCACACCACGCGCCGCGCCCCCGACGGGACCGACCTGCGCGAGGTCCACCCGCTGGGGTACGTGCCGGTCCTGCGCCTGGACGACGGCGCCATCCTGACCGAGAACGCCGCCATCCTGCAGCAGGTCGCGGCCCTGGCGCCGCCTGGCGTGCTGGCCCCCGCTCACCAGGGGCCGGCGCTGCAGCAGTGGCTCAGCTTCATCGGGACCGAGCTGCACAAGGCGGTGTTCGCGCCGCTCCTCGAGCGGACGGCGCCGGACGGCGCCAAGGACCACGCGCTGGCCAACGCCGAGCGGCGCCTGCCGGCGCTGGCCAGCCACCTCGAAAAGCGGGCCTTCGTGCTCGACACCTTCTCGGTGGCCGACGCGTACCTCATCACCCTCCTGAACTGGACGCAGGTGACGCCCATCCGGCTGTCGCGCTGGCCGGCCCTGGCCGCCTACGCGACCCGGTTGCAGCAACGTCGCTCCGTGGCGCGGGCTCTGGCCGATGAGAGCAGGCTGTTCGTCGAAGAGCGCGGCCGGCCCGTCCCGCCGCCGCCCCCGACCGGCGACGTCATCCAGCGCTTCAACGACGTCTTTCAGCGCCACGATCCGGCCGCGCTCGACGAGCTGGTGGCCGACGACTGCGCGATCGAGAACGTGGACGGAGTCCGGCACGCCGGCAAGGCAGCCTGTCTGGCGTTGTGGCGCGGCATCGCCACCGACCCCGCCCTCTCCTTCACGCTGGATGAGGTCGTGATCGCCGGCGAGCATGCCACCATCCGGTGGCGGCTGTCGGGCACCGGCGCGGCCGTGCGCGCCGGCGTGAACGTGATGCGCGTGCGCGGCGGACGCGTCGTCGAGGCGCGCGGCTATCTGCAAGGCGCCTGACGTTCGCCTGCGCGATCCTGGAATGGCGCGGCGGCCTGCCCGGCGCGGCGGCCCCAGCCTCAGCGCGGCTTGGTGGCGCGGAGGGCGCGCGGGACGACCAGCCGCGCCACCAGCTCGAACAGCCCCTGCACCACCAGCGCCAGCACCGAAGCTGGCACTGCCCCAGCCAAGACCAGACCGACGTCGTCCAGCCGGATCCCGGTGAAGATCGGCTGGCCGAGCCCCCCCGCCCCGATGAGCGCCCCCAAGGTGGCCGCGCCCACGTCGATGACCGCGGCGCTCTGGATGCCGGCCAGAATCAGCGGGCTCGCCAGCGGCAGCTCGACGAGGCGCAGGATGGCCCCGGGGGGCAGTCCCAACGCCTCCGCCGATTCGCGGACCTGCTGCGGGATCCCGGTGAGGCCGGCGTGAGTGTTCCGCACGATCGGCAGCAGCGCATAAAGGAACAGCGCCACCACGGCCGGGACAGTCCCAATGCCGAACAAAGGAATCATGAACACCAGCAGAGCCAGCGTCGGCACGGTCTGAATCGCCCCCGCCGCGGCCAGCACCGGCTGCCCCAGCCGCGGCCGCTTGGCCGCCAGGACGCCCAGCGGCACGGCCACCAGGATGGCCGCGAGCAACGACAGGCCCACCAGTTCCAGGTGCTCGACGATCCGTGCCCCGATGGTCCACCAGGACTGTCCGCGCCCGCGCAGTCCCGGCGTCCGAGGCTGGCCGCTCAGGAAGGCCGCGGCGACCTCGGCCTCGGGCACGCGATCGATCTTGGCGCGCGCGTTCAGCGACACCATCGTGCCCTGGTCGATGCGGCCGGCCAGCCCCTGGAGCGTCGCGACCGCTTCGGGCCCGAACCGACGGGCCACGTCCAGGCGGAACAGGAAGACCGCCTGGTAACGCGCGAAGAAGCCCAGGTCGTCGGCCAGCGGCACCAGACCGAAGCGGCGAATCTCCGCGTCGGTGGTGTAGATGTCCGTCGCGTCGATGGTGCCGGCGCGCAGCGCTGCGGAGGCGAGGTCGTGATCCAGCCCGCGAACGTTCGCCTGCGGCAGGCCGTAGCGACGGCGCAGCGCCGGCCAGCCGTCGCGGCGGCTCACGAATTCGTTGCTGAACCCGAACGTCAGCTCCGGGTGCGCGCGCAGATCGGAGATCCGCGCCACTCCCAGCGCGCGCGACCGCGTCGCCAGCAGCCCGATCGCGTAGGTGTTGTCGAACCCGAGCGGCGCCGTCATGCCGATCCCGCGGGCGGCCAGCGCCGAGGCCAGCCGCCGGCGATCGCCGCCGCCGACCGACGGGTCGCCCGCCAGGATTTCCTGAATGATGGTTCCCGTGTACTCCGGGTAGACGTCGAGCTCGCCGTCGACCAGCGAATCCCAGAGCAGGCGGGTCCCCCCCAGCCCGGAACGATGTTCCGCGTCGACGCCCGCCGCGCGCGCGGCGCGGGCCGCGATCTCCCCCAGGATGACCGACTCCGTGAAGGCCTTCGAGGCCACGCGAAGCGGGCGGCCGGCCGCCCGCGCGCCGGCCGGCGCCAGCGCCAGGAGTGCCGCCAGCAAAGACAGGCGCCGCCCGTTCACCGGCGGCCTTCGGCAGGCGCGCCGTCGAAGCGCCGCTGGGCGCGCACGAATCGGGTCACGAACGGCGTCACCGGCCGGCGCACCAGATCGTCGATCGACCCCTGCTGAACGATCCGCCCGTCGTGCATGAGGACGATGACGTGACCCAGGATGGCCGCCTCGGCCAGGTCGTGCGTCACGATCACCACCGACTTGCCCAGCCGCCGAAAGATGTCGGCCAGCTCGTCTTGCAGCTCGGCGCGCACCAGCGGATCCAGCGCCGCCAGCGGCTCGTCGAGAAACAGCAGGCCGGGGTCCAGCATCAAGGCCCGCATGAGGGCCACCCGCTGCCGCTGGCCACCCGAGAGCTGGTGCGGGTAGCGCGCCAGCGCGTCCCCGGCAAGCCGCACCAGCGCCGTCAATTCCGCCACCCGCGCCGCGATGCGGGCCCGGGGCCAGCGCAGGTGGCGGGCCAGCAACGTCACGTTGTCGACGGCGCTCAAGTGCGGGAAGAGCCCTCCGTCCTGGACCACGTAACCCGTTTCGCAGCGGAATTGCCGGAGGCCCGACGCGCCGCCGGCGTCCAGCGCCCGTTCTCGGTGAAGGACGCGCCCCGCGTCCGGGCGCAGCAGGCCCAACATCAACCGCAGCACGGTGGTCTTGCCGCTGCCGCTCGGCCCGATGACGACGGTGGTCCGACGCGGCTGGAGGGCCAGGCTGGTGTCCTGCACGGCGGCCAGCGGCCCGAAGCGCTTGCTGACCGCGTCCAAACGCAGGATCGGTGCCGTCTGATCGTCGTCCATGAGATCGGCCTTCCCCCAGTCTACCCACCCCGCCGCCGTCGCGGGACCCACCGGGCGCTGGAATCCGGTCCGATTCTCGGCCCGGCTTGGCCGTCCGGCCGGCTGGTCGGCCGCTGTCCGTTGACCGAACGCCATTGCCGCTAGAATCGGTCCATGTCGCGGCAGGAACGCCTGGTGCTGGTGGCCGCGATCCTCGGGTCGTTCGTGGCGTTCCTGGACATGTCCGTCGTCAACGTCGCGCTGCCCGCCATCCGGCGCTCGCTGGGCGGCGGCGTCTCCGCCCAGCAGTGGATCGTCGACGCCTATCTGCTCTCGTTGAGCTCGTTGATCCTCATCGCCGGGTCGGTGTCCGACCTGTTCGGCCGCAAGCGGGTCTTCGCCGGCGGCCTGGTCGGGTTCGGCCTGACGTCGATGCTGTGCGCGCTGGCGCCCGACTCCACTTTTCTGATCGTCGCGCGCGGCTTGCAGGGCGTGGCGGCCGCCCTGCTGGTGCCGAGCTCGCTGGCGCTGATCCTCGCCAGCTTCAGCGGCGACGCCCAGGCGCACGCCATCGGGCTCTGGACCGCCTGGACCGGCATCTCGTTCCTGATCGGACCGCTGCTCGGCGGCGCGCTGGTCGACGCCGGCGGGGCCGGCGCCGGGTCGTGGCGCTGGGTGTTCGGGATCAACGCCGTCCCGATCGCCGCCACCTTGCTGGTGACGTGGCGCCTTCCGCCCGACGGAGGCCGCCCGGCGGACCGTCGAGTCGACGTCGGCGGCGCGGTGCTCTGCGCGGCGGGTCTGGCCGGCCTGACCTTTGCCCTCATCCAGCAGCCGCGGGCGGGCTGGCGAGCGCCCGGGGTCTGGATCCCCTTCGCCGCCGGCGCGGCGCTGTCGGCGGCCTTCTTGCTCTGGGAGCGCGCGGCCCGCGCGCCGATGCTGGCCTACGGCCTGTTCCGCAACCGCAACTTCACCGTCGGCAACCTCGCCACGCTGGCCATCTACGCCGGCCTGAGCGTGGCGACGTTCGTGCTGACCCTGTTTCTGCAGCAGGTCGCCGGCTACACCGCGCTGGCGTCGGGACTGGCGCTGCTTCCGGTCACGTTGTTGATGTTCGCCCTGTCGCCGCGCGCCGCCCGCCTGGCCGGCCGGCACGGTCCGCGGCTGTTCATGGCGGCCGGACCGGTCGCGGCGGGCGGCGGGCTCTGGCTGCTGGGGCGCCTGGGACCGCACCCCGCCTACGCGCGCGACGTCCTGCCGGGCGTGTTGGCCTTCGGCCTGGGGCTGGCGGCGACGGTCGCGCCCCTGACCGCCGCCGTGCTGGGCGGCGTCGATTCGCGGCAGTCCGGCATCGCCTCCGCCGTGAACAACGCCGTCGCGCGCGTCGCCGGCCTGCTGGCGGTGGCGGCCCTGGGCGCGCGCAGCCTCGGGGCGGCGATGTCGGCCGCGGCCATCCTGCTCTGGATCGGGGCGCTGGTCTCGGCGGCCGGCATCGTCAATCCGCGCCCGGTCGATTCAACGTGACCCGAGGTGAAGCTGGTTGCCTTCCGAATCCTTGAAGATCACGGACGTGCCCCACGGTTCCGTCTTGGGTGGGGCGATGAACTCCACGCCGCGCGCCCGCAGCGTCTCGTAGGTCCCCTGCACGTCGTCGGCCCACAGCGACAGCGGCACGAAGGTTCCGACCCGCTCCTCGTGACCGGGCGGCGTGAACAAGCTGACCCGGGTCTCGGCGCCGGCGATCTTGAGCTCGATCCAGCGCGCGCCACCCGGGCCCATCGGCTGGTTGGTGGCGACGGTGAAGCCCAGCTTGTCGGTATAGAAGGCCAGCGCGCGCTGCTGATCGGCCACCGGGATGTTGACGAACTTGATGCCTTTGATCATTGGTTTTCCAGCTCCTGTGCGGGCAACCTACCGAGCGCCGGGCGCCCCCACAACGCGCGGCCGAGCCGGCCATGGCAAGGACTGCTATAGTCGGCGATAGCCAAGTGAACCACCCCGATCGCGTCACCCTCGACGCCTACGTGCTCGATTCGCTGATGCCGGATCTGGTCGGGCACGACCGCCGCCCCTCGGCGATGCTGGTGTTTTTGTACCTGTGGCGAAGGACCCGCGGCGGCGCGCGCCCCACCGTCGTCAGCCTGCGGATGATCGCGGACGGCACCGGCCTGGCCAAACGCAGCGTGCAGACGGCCCTCGACCACCTGCGCCGCCGCGACCTCATCGGCGTGCGCCGCCCCAACGCCACCGCCGCCTCCAGCCTGACCCTGCGCTGCCACTGGCGCGATCGGCCCGCGGCGGGCGCGAGCTGATCCGACCGCTGGCCGGCTGCAGCGCGGAGTGTTCCGTCGCCACCAGCGTCGGACCGGCGGATGCACCGTCGCTCGAGACCTCGGCCCGCGGCGTCGCTCGCGCGAGCCGACCCGACGAAGCGCGAACCGCGCCAAGCACGCCAGCCCGCTGGCGCGGCGCGAACAGCGGCGGGCCGCCTCGCCCAGGGCCAAAAGCGCGCGCAATCGGCGGCACAGCTGATCCGGGGCCGAGGGCGCGAGCCGCTGGACATCCCGGGGTTCCGGGCGTTAGTCCTGAAGCTGGCCGATGAAGCGAACCACTCCGTCCGGCGTGCGGGACGCCGCCGCGCGCCCGAGCTTGCCGCCCGTGGGCGTGATCGGACCTCGGCTGGGCATCGCCCAGCTCCGTCGAGGCGATCGAACGCCGGTCGCCGACATCAAGCCCGTGTTCGACGCATGCCAGAAGGCGTGACCGGCGCCGATGGACGGGCTGTGGCCGGACCGGCCCGGAACGTCGAGGCCGGGGTCTTCCTGGTCGGGCTGCTCACCCTCATGGTCGAGCTGCTGCACAGCCGCATGCTGGCCTTCTTCCTGGGCAGCATTTCAAATTTCCTGGCCATTCCGGTGTCGCTGTTGGGGCTGGCCGTGGGATCGCTGCTCGTGCACCGCCGTCAGAGGCGGGACCCGCGACGCCTGATCGCGGCGCTGCAGGCGCTGGTCTTGCCGGTGCTGGCGGCGACGTTCCTGGGGTTCTTCGCCGTCGCGAACGCATTCTTTTCGACCATCCACGTCTCGCTCCAGAGCCCGTACGCCGACGCCACGCGCCTGCTGGTCTACGCCGGGATCTTCCTGCCGCCCTACGCGATGTCCGGCGCGCTCCTGGCGCTCTACTTCGACGAGGGCGCGCCCGGCATCGGGCGCCTCTACTTCTTCGACCTGGCGGGCGCCGCGGCCGGCTGCCTGCTGGCGCCGCTGCTGCTGACCTGGGCGGGGCTGCCGGCGGCCATCCTGGCGGTGCTGGCGGGCGCCTTCGCGCTCCTCGCCGCCACGCCGCTGGCCCGCCGGCGCCTGGCGGTCGTCGCCGGCGCGGCGGGCACCTGCGTCCTGGCGTTCCTGGCGTGGCGCGGGAGCATCCTCAAAGAGCACCCGGACGTCGTGCGCCTCTCGCACTACGTCTTGAGCGACTACGCCCGCAACCCGATGGCGGAGGTCCGCGTGCGGTGGAACGACCTCGCCCGCACCAGCCTGGTGCGGGCCGAGACCGGCGCTGCGGACGGCCGCGGGCAGGCCTGGGGCATCGTGCAGGACGACGGCGTCAGCAACGTGAAGGTGTTGCGCTGGGATCCGACCGCCAAGCCGGCCGACCTCGTGCCCTACAGCCTGCACCACACGCTGCCGTTCCTGATGGGCCATCACCCGAAGCGCATCCTGGTGCTGTTCGCGGGCGTCGGGCGCGACATGATCGAGCTCGACTGCATGGCCGAGGGGCAGGCGGACATCACCGGGGTGGAGCTGAACGGCGCGGTGGCCGACCTCGCTCGCGATCCGCTGCTGGCGGACATGCACCTCCGCGCGTTCTTCGCGCGCCCGAACGTGCACCTGGTCGTGCGCGAGGGGCGCGACTTCCTCGACCACGACCGCGGCCGCTACGACCTGGTGTTCGTCGCCACGAACGGGTCGACCAACACCGAGCGCACCGGCCACACGCGCAAGTACCTCGAGACCTCCCAGGCCATGGCGTCGATCCTCGACCACCTGGAGCCCGGCCCCGAGTCGATGATCGTCTTCATGAATCAGCCCGTGATCCACAAGCTCGAGAGCCTGCGGCCGCTGTTCGCGGAGCGCGGCCTGGGTGACTTCGACCAGGCGGTGTTCGCGTTCGGCGCCCCGGCTTCACGCGGCCAAGACAGCCTGATCGTCAAGCCGGGCGGGCTCACGCCGAACGAGATCCTGGCCGTCGAGCAAAAGCTGGCGAGCTGGCCGCACCCGCGGACCGTGCTCTACTCGCCGGCCGGCGGCGGCCTGCCGCGCTTCGTGGACGCCGTCCAGGGGCGGGCGCGCGCGCCCCTGGTCACCGACGATCGGCCGTTCGTTCACGAAGTGAGCTGGCGCGACTTCGAGTTGCTGCCCGACGAGGCGCGCTTCGTCGACCAGCTTTACGCGTCCAGCTGGATCAAGGTTTTCACCGTCGTGCTGTTTGGCGCGATCGCCCTGGGGGTCACGGCCTGCCTGTGCCTGGGCCGGCGGCGCGGGCGCGAGCGGCGCGTGCCCTGGCCGTGGGGCCTGTACTTCTTCGCGGCGGGCGTGGCGTACATGTGCGTCGAGATCGGCCTCATCGCCAAGACCGAGCTGTTCCTGGGCAGCCCGCTTTACGCGGTGGCCGTGATCCTGGCGCTGTTCCTGGCCTCGAACGGCCTCGGCGCGTACCTGCAGGACCGCCGGCGCCTGTTCCGCGGACCGGCGACGCTCGTGCTGCCCACCCTGGCGGCCATCGCCTGGGGCCTGTTCGCCACGCAGCTGTGCAACGCGCACCTGCTGGGGCTGCCCTTGCCCGTCAAGGTCGTCTGCGTGGCGGTGTGCGTGGTCCCCGCCGGGACGTTCCTGGGGATGTTCTACCCGCTCGGCGTCACGGGCGTCGTCGAGAGCGGGCGCCGCGCGGCCGTTCCGGCCACCTACGCCCTGGCCACCGTGTCGTCGGTGTGGGGATCCGCGTGGGGCGATGACCGCCATCACGAACCTGGGCTTCTCGACGGTGATCCTGATCGGCGGCGCCGGGTACGCGTTGACCGGGGCGCTCTCGCTCTTGGCGCGCCGCCTCCGCCCGTAGGGACCGGGCTGGCGATGTTCATGACCGGCCACTCATGGGCAGCGGCGGCACCTGGTACATCGCTCGCCCGACCTGCCGGCGCCTCGCCGCGGCCCGGGCGCCCTCACCCGCCGCCCGGGACGGCCGCGAAGATCGAAGGCAGGAGGGGCGTCGTCGTGCCGTCGCCGCTCCAATCGGTCGACCACGGATTGGCCGGGTCGGGTGCGCCGACGGTCGGGACGGTCACGCCGTCGGCGGCGCCCTCCGCCAGGCAGAACTGGCCCACCTGGAAATCGTGGGCGTCGAAATGCATGAAGTGAACCAGCCGGCCGCCCATCGCCTGGAAAGCTGGAGCCGCCCGCCAGACGACCTCCTTGGCGATCCGGAACGGTGGGGTCGCGTCCGAGTAGATGGTGTCCTGCTTGCCGGTCTCGCGCACCAAGGTCCGTGAGGCCACCAGCGCGTGGAGATCCCCGGGATCGTAGTATTCGCGGGCGTCGCCCCGCTGCCACATCCAGCAGGGGTGATTGCCGTGCAGGCTCATCACCGCCAGATCGGAAGGGTCCCCGGCCGCGACCGCCGTCCCGATCCGCGTGTCCAGCGCGGCCACCCAATCGGTGATCTCGCCGCCCATCGATAGACCGACGGCGGTGACGTCCTGGCGATTCACGTCCGCGCGGCCCAAAGCGTAATCGAGGGCGCGCATGGCGTCCCAGGCCCGCTCGCCGTCTTCTTCCCAGTCAGAGCTCAGTCCGGGCGAGGCGACGGCCGGATGGGTGCCGTTGCCGCTGCCAGGGTCGTCGCCGTCCAGAGCGTCCTGGTAGATGGAGGCGCGGTCCGCCAGCGGACGGTGCCCGACGTCGACGGAGATGACCAGGAACCCGCGCCGCGCGAACGAGTCGCCGTACCAGTACATCCACCCAGGGCCGAAGGTGTCGTAGGCGCTGCCGCCGTGGCCGTTCAGCGCCAGCGCGACCGGGTAACCGCCGGGCGGCGGTGGACCGGCCGGCACGGCGACGTAACCGTGCGCGTGACGGACGACCTGGTCTCCGTCGAGGACGCTCGGAATGCGCGTCTCGAAGGACAGCTCGGTCAGCTTGTAGTTCTGCGGCCAGTCGGCCTGGTCGTCGTCGCGGTCCGGGTTCTGGTCGCCGTCGTCGGCGATCGGGTCGCGCGAGCCCAGCTCCGAGACCTGCGCCGACACCGGCCGGGGGTTGCCGCCCATGAGCAGCAGCGCCAGCCGCTCGCGGGTCGCCGCCTGCCACCCGGCCACCTCGGGTGCCGTCCTCGCGCCGAACCCGTGCGTCAGGACCTCCGCCCGCGTGCCGTTCCAGGGCATCGCCGCCCCGCCGCCGTCGACCTGGCTGAGGCCGGCGATCGTCCGGCCGGAGGCCGTGCCCTGGTAGGTCTCGAGGGGCGTCGCGGCCCGACGGACGAACGTGAGGTTCTGGCCGTCCCAGGCTTGCACGTCGACCTCTTCCGCGGGCGACTCGGCCAGCTGACCCTGCAGGGCGTACGGCTTCAAGGTGCCGATGAACGCGCGGGCGTCCGGCGCCGGCCGGTCGATCCGAAGCACCGCGCGCCGCCCGCCCGGCAGGGCGACGTCCCAGACGCGCGGAACGCTGTCGGCGTCGAACGTCTCCTGGCGCCAGCCGGTCACCCGCCCCTGGAAGTCGGCCGGCCACCTGGGAGGCGAGCCGGCCGTGCGGGCGACGCGGCCCATGAGGACTCCGTTCGCGACGCGCGTTCGGTACCAGGCCGTCCCGCTCGGCTCGGGCACGTGGAACTGCACCACCCCCAGCGCGTCAGCCTCGAGTCCTCGGATCGGCTGACTGGTCCCGCCTGCGCTTTCGACCAGGCTGGTGCCGGCCGGCGTTCGAACGCCCTGCCGGACCGGCAGAGTCAGCGTCAGGCGTTCGCCGTCGCGGTTGACGAACCAGTGCCCCGACAGGTCGGCCGGCAGGAGCGCGTGTCCCGCCGTGGACGCCACCGCCGGCCCGCTGGCGGGACGAGATCCCGGTTCGGCGTCCCCGCAGGCCGGCAGGAGCACGGTGGTGCAAAACAGGACCCGCAATCGACGACGCATGTTCAGTTATCGAAGGAACCGCCGGCCGCTTGAGTGGTTGCGTCGCGAACGTCGATTTTGATCGCCCTGCTCCGGATCGATCCGGGACGCGACGCGCCCCGAGTGACCGCGCGCACCCGTCGGGGGCAGACGCTCGCGGACGGGCGCAAGCCCCCCCCGCCGGGCGCGGCCGCCTGAACGGGGCTGCGCCGCGTCGGTGGCGCTCTTTTTTGTGAACAACCCCGGGGCAGCTCACAGTTCCTCGTATGATCTCGCCGTCCCGACTCCTCACCCTCGCGGTCCTGTCGAGCATCCAGCTCGCCGTCGCCTCGACCGCCCTGGCGACCACCAATCAATTCCGGGGCGTCAATTGGGCCGACTCGAGGGACAATTTCCAGTCTGGCGTTGTTTACGTGTCGGGGCTGTCGTCCTCCGACACCTACGACACGGCGTTGGCGACCGGAACCAGCGTCATGACGCAGTTCGTGTCGAAGCTGGGCGCGAACGCCGTTCGAATGCCCATCAACGAGGCGACGGTCTCCGGGTACTGGAACACGTACACCGGCGCCATCGACGGCGTTCTTGCGAAGGGCAGCGTCGTGCTGTGCTACTGGGACAGCGCCAAGACCAACAAGCCGCCCGACATGAACGCGTTTTGGAACATGTGGAAGAAGGTGGTCGACAAGTACGGCGGCAACGCCAACGCCTACTTCGAGGTGTTCAACGAACCCAACATGTACAGCACGGCCGACCTGATCTCACTCTACAGCAGCTGGCTGGCGCAGTTTCCCACCGTCCCGAAGGCCAGGGTCATCCTGGACGGGACCGGCGACGCGCAGAACGTTCCCAACATCGGCTCGGCCAGCGCTCTCGACGGCTGCCTTCTGGCCGTGCACGACTACAGCTTCTTTGGGTCCGACAGCTGGACCAGCGAATCCCAATGGGTGAGCCAGTTCAAGGGTGAGGTCGGCAATTACGCCGACCGCACCGTGTGCACGGAGTGGGGCGGGCCGATGAGCCCCGGCAGCAAGAACGGGATCAGCTACGACTCCCTCGATTACAGCAAGTCTCCAACGAACTATTTCGAAGCGTACATCCGCGGCATGAGCAGCCAACTGCGGGCCTCGAACATGGGAAGCTTCTACTGGGTCGGTCTCAAGGACGGCGACTGGTACAGCATGACCACTCGCAGCGGAACCGGTTCCAACCTGGTGCTTTCCATTCCGAACCAGTCCGGGTTGGCGCAGCTGCAGAATTCCTGGACCGGCCCGGCGCCCTCCGGGGCCGGCGGCGACGGCGGATCGAATGCCGGCGGGAGCGCCGGCGGCGGCGGATCCAACGCCGGCGGCACGGCGGGCAGTGCTGCGGGCGCGGCCGGCGGCGGCGCCCGGGCAGGCAGCGGCGGAGGCCCGGGAGCGGGCGGCGCTGCGGCAGCCACCGGCGGAAGTGGCAGCCTGGGCACCGGCGGCGCGGCCACGGCAGGCGCGGGCGGCACCGGCGGAACGTCCACGGGATCCGGCGGCACGACGGCTGGCTCTGGCGGCGGCACGGGAACCGGAGGCCTGGGCGGACCGTCCGCCGGGGCCTCGGACAACAGCTCCGGGTGCTCCTGCGCGATGACGCGAGACTCCGGCCCAGACAGCGGGCGCCTGGCCCTCCTGGTGGGCACCTTCGGATTGTTGCTCGCCGGAACCCTGAGGCGCCGGCGCCGCCGCAACCAGAAAGCCTGACGGCCAGCAGCGCGGACAGGAGAAGCTGCCGGCCCCTCGCGCCCGCGCGGCGCGGGCGCATCCGGGACGCCGAACGGCGCCGTCAACCGGCGTCGTCCGGTGCTTCCTGGCTGCGGGCGGGCAGGCGCTCGTCGCCGCGGCCGCCCTCGCCGGACCACGCCACACCGACGGTGCGGTCGAGGGCCGCCTTGTCGTCGGCGAACTGCCGTTCCAGCTGCTGGCGCCCGGCGCGCGACGCCGAATACCGCGCCAGCTCGTCTTCGAAGCGCGGCATCAGGTCCTCCAGCGCGGCCAGGTTGTGCCGCCTGAAGCGGTCGGCGCGCTCGCGTGCCTCGTAGGGCCCCACGCCCAGGTGCTGCAGTGCCTGGCGCCCGCTGCGCAGCGCCGACTCGAACGTCTCGCGCTCGATCTGCTCGACGCCCAGCTTCCGCAGCGCCACCCAGTGGCTGACGTTTCGCGCGCGCGCGACGATGCGCAGCCGCGGGAAGTGCTGCCGCACGACCTCGGCCGTGCGCACGCTGGTCTCGACGTCGTCGATGGCCAGCACGAACACCGTGGCGCGCTCGGCGCCCGCGGCTTGCAGCAGGTCCAGGCGGGCCGCGTCGCCGTAAAACACGCCGAACCCGAACTTGCGCAGGATCTCGATCTGGTCGACGTCGTGGTCCAGCACCGTCGCGCGCACGCCCGACGCGAACAGGTAGCGGCCGACGATCTGCCCGAAGCGCCCGAACCCCGCGATGAGGACCGGCGAGCCGTCGTCCTCGACCGTCTCCTCGGGCCGCGCCACGCCGCGCCGGCGCGCCAGGCGATCGTGCACCAGCAGCAGGAACGGCGTGCACGCCATCGACAGCGCCACCACCAGCGTCAGCCGGGCGTCCCAGGCACCGGGCAAGAGGTGCGCCTGGCTGGCCACGCCGAACACCACGAACGCGAACTCGCTCCCCTGCGCGAGCAGCGCCGCCAGCAGCCAGCGATCGACGCGCGTCACGCGCAGCGCCCGGCCGAGCGCGCGCAGGGCCAACCCCTTGACGATCAAGAGCCCCACCACCAGCGCCGCGATCTCCAGCGGCCGGCTGGCCAGGAGGCCGAAGTCGATGGACATGCCGACGGCCACGAAGAACAGACCCATGAGCAGGCCCTTGAACGGCTCGACGTCGGTCTCCAGCGCGTGGCGGTACTCCGAGCCGGCCAGCAGCACGCCCGCCAGGAACGCGCCCAGCGCCATGGACACGCCCGCCGCCGCCATGATCTCCGCGATGCCGACGACCAGCAACAGCGTGAACCCCGTGAACACCTCGCGCAGGCCGGTGCGCGCGACGATCCGCAACAGCGGCCGCGTGACGTAGCGGCCGAGCACGACCACCGCCGCGATCGCGCCGGCGACGCGGAGCGCGCCCGCGACGCCCGACCCCATGCCCGGCGCCGGCGCCAGCAGCGGCACGACGGCGATGAGGGGAATGGCGGCCACGTCTTGAAACAGCAGGACCGAGAAGGCCGTCGCGCCGGTGGGCGCGTTCAGCATCCCGCGCTCGCGCATGGTCTGGACCGCGATCGCCGTCGACGAGAGCCCCAGCGCCAGCCCGGCCACCAGCCCGCCCTTCCAGGGCAGCCCCACCGCCATCCCGGCGCCGGCCAGCAACGCCCCGCACACCCCCATCTGCAGCGAGCCGCCGCCGAACACGGCCCGGCGCAGACTCCAGAGCCGGCGCGGCTCCAGCTCGAGCCCGATGAGGAAGAGCATCAGCACCACGCCGAACTCGGCGAAGCTGAGGATGGCGTGCACGTCGCGCACCAGGCCCAGGCCGAAGGGCCCGATCGCGCAGCCGGCGATCAGATAGCCGAGGACCGAGCCGAGCTTGAGCCGGCTGGCCAGCGGCACGAACACCATGGAGGCGCCCAGGTAGACCAGCGCCTCGAACAGCGGGCCGTGTTCAGCCACGCGCCGTCTCCGGGCCGCGCGCGGCTCCGCGCGGGGCGTGCGATGCCTGCGCGAGGGCCTGCAGGCGGCCGCGGTAGCGCAACGTGTGCTCGACGATCTCGGCGTCGCTCACGCGGTGCGAGGCGTGCAGCACCAGCGGCGGCCCCGCCCAGTGCATGCCGCAAAAGGCCGCCGTCTGGGAAATCGCCGGAACGAAGGCCTCGAACGGATGGCCGTGCATCTGGCCCGGGGCGTACGCCGGCGCGGCACCGCCGGTGGTCGTGACCCACAGCGCCGTCTTCCCCTGCACCGCCGTGCCGCCCGGGCCGTAGGCCCACCCGTTCGCCAGCACCTTCTCGATCCAGAGGTGCCACAGCGCCGGCAGCCCATACCAGTAAAAGGGCGCCTGCCACACCACGACGTCGGCGCGCAGCAGCGCCTCCCGCTCCGCCTCGACGTCGATCGCGAAGTCCGGATAAAGGTCGTAAAGACTGCGGACTTCCAGCTCCGGCAGATCGCGCACCGCCGCAAGCATGGCGCGGTTCGCGCGCGAGCGGTCCGGGTACGGGTGGGCATAAATGAGATCGATCCGCCGGGGCACGGCGCGAGCATACGGCACTTCGCCGAGGCCCGGCGCCCCGCCGACGATCCTCAGAACGTGATCGTGGCGGTGACGGTGTCGCTGTAGGAGCCGACGGGAACGTCCTGGCCGGCCGGGATGCTGCCGAAGATCGGGACCATCACCGTGGCGTTGTCGGCGGGCGAGATGGGGCCGTAGAGGCTGGTCGTGCCCGTGCCGTCCCCCCAGATCGTCGAGCCTCCGGCGTCGAGGTACAGGTTGTACGTCAAGTGAAAGCCGGGTGGGCCGAGCAGCCAGCGCGGCGAGAAGCTGGGCGCGCTCCCCTTCGACAGCGTGATGGTCACCGACGCTCCGCCCGTGCAGGTGTACGCGAGGTTGCCCGCCGAGGCGGTCGCCGTCGACGCGAACACGTCGTAGTTGCCGAACGAGACCCCGGCGATCGTGTTGAACGAGCAGGACGCCGCGCGCGCCGCGGAGGTCGGCCACGACGCCGCCAGCACCAGCGCCAAGCCGAGCAGGATCCGCTTCGTCATCGGGCGCCCTTCGGCAGCGGGGTGACGGCCGGCGGCGGAACGGCCGGGACCCCGGTGCACGGCAAGCGGCCCACGTCGACGAAGGCAGAGCCCTCGGCGGGGACGTCGATCGTGACCTGGCACTTGCCCGCTTCAGCCTCCGCGCTGGCGCTGTAACGGCCGGGGGCGAGATCCTCGAAGTAAAACTCGCCGCCACGCCCCAGCGGCGACACGAGCTCGGTCGCCCCCACGTGGACGGTGAGCTGGCCGTAGGCCGGAACGACGGCCTGGCCGGCCAGGTTCATCACCACGCTGCCGTTCACCGTGCGCACGCGGCTGATGTCGAAGGTGGCGATCGCGCCGCCGCGGTCCGGGGGCGCCAGCAGCTCTTCACGCCCGCCCACCCGGTAGTCGATCGGCAGGTCCTCATCGGCGATGGACAGTCGGTTGCCGTAGTTGGGCACCAGCTCGGGCACCAGCAGGTCACCGCGCGCGTCGGTGCGCCCGACCGGCTGGTTATTGAGATAGCCGCGGACGCCCGCCACGCCCGGGATGCGAATCAACCCATAGCTCGCCTGCACGGGGCGGGTGGCGTACACGCGGCCGCCCAGCGCGACCACGCCGCCGGCCGCGCTGGCCGTCACGGTGTCGGTGTCGCCCAGGCGCTCGTAGCCCGCCTCGTAGCGGCCGAAGTCGGTCTGTCCCAGGGCATCGACGCTGAAGTCTCCCTCGCCCCCCAGCGTGGCGGCCCGAACGCGATAGCCGTATCCCTCGCCGAGCGGCAGCGGCCGATCGGCTTCGGCGCCGGCGCTGCTGGTGCCGTCGCTGCGGGCGGCGAAGGCGGAGGCGGTGACCCGCTCGGGCAGGGCCCAGCTGACGGTCAGGAAGGCGTCATAGGTTGCATGCGGCTGGTTCTGGGCGGCGGTGCGATCGGCCGTCAAGAACAGGTTCACGCCCCGGCTGGCCTGCACGCTGGCGATGAGGCCGACCTGCTGCCAGTTGCCGGCGTCGCGATAGTGCGCCAGGCCTACCCGCCCGGTCAGCGCCAGCCGGGGGCCGACGGAGGCGCCCGCGTACGCGTTGGCTTCGACGTTGGCCCGGTCCATGCCCGGCGTCAGCGTCAGGTTCGCGAACCGATCGGAGAAGCCGCGCACCAGCGCGCCCAGGCTGCCGGCCGGCGAGATGTACGTGTACGCCAGCGAGCCGGCGGCGCCGCTGGCCCCCTGCCGGCTGAGGGCGGCCGCCGCCTCGAACTCGCCGGCCAGCGTGCGGATCGTGACCGTGGGCCCGCCGCTGGCCAGCTGGTCGGTTCCTTCGGCGCGCATGCCGCCGGTGATCCAGCTCGACAGCCCCAGCCGGTAGCGGCCCAGGAAGACCGGCGGCGCGTAGTCGAAGCTGTCGGTCGCGAAGTTGTTCCGGCGGAACCCGACGTGGACACCATAGTCCGAGAGGCCGGCCCGCAAGGTGCCGGTCGAGAAATAGAACGGCGCCGCCACCACCTGCTCGTGACCGTAGGCGTCCCGCACGACGACGCGCGCGTCGCTGCCGCCCACCGGCAGCGGCAGGTTGTTGACCTGGAACGTGCCGGGCGCGACGTCCTCGCGGTGAACCAGCATGCCGTTGACGTAAACGTCTACGGTGGAGGGCGTCGACGCCACACCCGACAGGCCCGCCGACGGGAATCGGAAGAAGTAGGGATCCAGCGTGAAGTCACGCACGATGCTCGCTCCCCCCATGAAGATCGCGCGGCCCAGGAGCCCGCTTTGCGCCAGGGTGTCGCCCAGGATGTAGCGGCGCATCTGGGCGCGGTCGGTGTAGCTGAGGTTCGAGAGGCCCCGGACCGGGTGTCCGTCGGGCGTGACGTTGAGCTGGCTGTAGAGCAGCCAATCCTGGAACGACAGCCCGGCCTCGCTGACCGCGCTCAGCGCGCGATTGCGTAGCTGAAACGCGTAATTCATGAAGGCGCTGCCCGTCTCCCCGGTGATGATGCCGTCGGGCCGGCGAGGGCCGAGGTCGATGACCGTGGTGCCCAGGCCGGCCGCCGGCGCGGTGAGCTGCAACGTGAGCGCGCGCTCGTCGAACTTGAAGCTGATGCCGCGCGCCGCCAGCGAGCGCAGCGAGACGTGGAGCTGGCCGGCGAAGGTCGTGCGGTCACCGACCACGTCGCGAATCCCGACCGCCTCCAGGGCCGCCACGGGGATCAGGATATCGCCGCCCCGCAAGACCACGAACACCTCACCCTGGTCGACCAGGTTGACGGAGAGGTTCAGGATCGCGCGTTGGTCGCCCGCGTGTCCGTCCGGCGGCAGGGGCGAGGGCGCCAGGATGCCCAGAGCGCCGGGAACGGCCGGCTGTCCGGCCGGCGCAACCGGCGCCTTCGGGACAGTGGAGGGCCCGCGGGTGCGCCGCCGCCCCCCGCGACCGGTCTGGCGGGCGCCCGTGGCCCGCGTCCGGGCAGGACCAGCAGCGGGCGCCGGCGCCGCCTTTGGCCCGACCGGTGGATCGTCGTCGACCGCGGCGGCGGCGGCTGTCCGACCGGCCGGCGCAACCGGCGCCCGGGCTCGACGCCGGTGTTCCGGACGGGCCTTGGTCGTCGTCGCGGGGCTCGCAGGCAAAGGCTTCACCAGGTTGCGCAGGGTTTCGGCATAGGCGGCCGCCACGGCCAGGGCGATCAGCGCCGCCGTAGCAACCGCCAGGCGTGCTCCCCGACCGGTGCGGTTCCCCATCAGGGGCTCAGGGGCCGCAGATACCGGTCCGCGTGTCGAGCTGGCTCTTCAAGGTCGACCCTTCCGTGTCGACCTCGAACATCAGGCGTCTGGTCCTGGCGCACACGTTGCGCGGCGTCGCGACCTGGAACACCCGCGAGCCGCCCGCCAGGACGTACCAGCCGGGGACGGTCCGCTCGAAAAGGCTCTCGTTGGCCGGGCCGACCCCGCGCACGCGCGCATTGCGCACCTGCAAGTGGACGTTGCCGGTGTTCTTGACTGCGAACGCCAGCTTGTCGTAGCGCAAGGTTCCGGGCTCGATGCGGGCGCCGGCGGCGGCCGCCGGGGGCACCAGGAAGATCGGGATGCTCATGCGGGTGAGGACCTTGATCTGATGGCCCGCGGCAGCGCCGGGTTTGACCAGCGACGGAAGCTCTTCGACGAACAATCGGTAGGTTTTCTCGACGGAGCCCGGCGGAACCGTCACGCCGATTCGAATATTGCGCGCCTCGCCAGGGGCAAGCGACAGCAGGGACGGGAAGAAGACCACCTCTGACGTCGCGGCGAGGGCCATCTGGCCCGCGCTGTTTTGGTCCCATGCGAACGCGCTCAATTGAAAGCGCAGCGGCTCCGCGCTCTCGTTGCGAACGGTCAGGAGCGCGCTGCCGGCCTTGCCCGACAGCACGAGCTGGGTCGGCTTCACGTTGAACGCGCTCCCCCAGGCGCTGCCGGCGCGGCCGAGGAGGCCCGCGGCCAGCGCCAGCAAGAAGATCGCCCGGGGGAGGCAGCGCGTTCGGTTCACGGCGCTCAGAATGAGATGGTGGCCGTGACGGTGTCGGTGTAGGCGCCCACCACCGCATCCTGTCCGGCCGGGATCCGGCCGTAGATGTTCAGCGTCGACGCATTCTTGTTGGCCGCGGTGTAGGTCTCGGCCGCGGCGGTCCCGAAGTCGCCCCAGGCCGTGTTGCGGGCCGCGTCCTGGTAAAGGTCGTAACGGAGCCGGTTCAGCGCGCCGCTGGCCATCTGGCGCACGGGAGCCGCTGCGGTCGAAGTTCCCGTCGCATTGGCGCCCTGATTCATTCCCAGCGACGTCACCGCGCCCTGGGTGCAGGCGACGGTGACGGTGCCATTGGCGTCCACGGGCGACGTCGCGTTGACCACCACCGGGTCGTAGTTGCCAAACGCGATCCCGGTCGTGGCGATGGTGCAACTCGCCACCACGCTGGCGGTCACGGTGAAGTTCGACGTCGCCGTCGCGGCGGCGGCGTCACGCCCCCCCGTCAGTGCGCCGACCCCCAGGATCAAACCGAAAGCCAGACCCACTAACTTCAAGCGTTTCATCGATGGAGCTCCTTGAGGCGCACATGCGCCCGTGTGGGATTCGACATCGACCAATCAAAATCTGGACTTGAGCATCCGCGCGCTCGCGGAGTGCTCGACGGGTGAGGCGGCGGGTCGCCCGTGCCCGCCGCGGAGCCGAGTTTTGATTTGACGGGGCGCGGGTCGGTGAGGCCCCTTTCCAGGCTCAGCCGCCGGTGGCGAAAGTCGGACCGAGCCGAAACTGGCGCGACGGGGCCGGATTCAAGGAGCAACGCCGAATACCCGAGGTATTCAAACGAGCGGCGCCTCCGCAACCGGGCCTCGCCCCGCCCGCTTCGGCGAGGCGGAGACTTTGGCCACACGCTGTGAGGCCGTGACCTCGCCGGCCCTCTGGTCGAGGCGGAAGCGCGCGCCTCGGGAGCCGAGGTCGGGGCCGGGCGGAGGGGGCCGGCTGCCCGTGGCGCTCCTTGGTGCGGAAGCTCTTGCGGCGCCGGTCATGATACTGGCGGACGCGACGGAACCGTCGAGGAGGGCGGTGGTGAGCTTCTCGTCGCCGCCGACGACCTCGCCCCAATCAGCGAAGGCGAGGTTTGACAACGACCGAGGATAGGACCTTCAGGCGCCGGGGGGTCCCACCCTCGGGCGCGACGTCACTCGTCCACCCTACTCTTTCGGGCTGCCGCCGGCGCCCCTGCCGGCCTGAAAGCGCGCGGCGGGGATGGTCGGTTGGAACAGCTCGATGGGATTGCCCGATGGGTCCTCCAGCAGGATCTGCTTGCCCCCGACGCCCGTGACGACGTCGTTTCGGAAGGTGGCTCCTGCCTGGCGCAGGCGTGCGACCTCCGCCTCGATGTCGTCGACCTCGATCGCGAACCGATTCCAGCCGCCCGGCTGCTGCGCGCGGCCGTCCGGCATCGGCTGACCTCCGCCGCCCGCCGGATTGGGCGCGCTCAGCGCCAGGCGGAGGTCGCCCCGTTGCAGCATCGCAAAGGCCGGGGCCGGGTGCATCAGCTCCTGGAAACCGAGCCGGTCGCGGTAGAACTCCAGCGCTTTATCGACGTCCGTCACGATGTAGCGCACCTGAACCGTTGCCATGAGTTCGTCTCCTTCGCTTCAATCTAACCCACGATCGCCCACCATTGCGTTCTGTGCGCCGTCACAATGACACAGCGGCAATGACGCGGCCTCGCTTGCGCCCGGGGCCCTCGCGAAGCTCCGTCGGTGCAGACGCACGCCCGGTCGAACTCCAGGTTTTGGATGATGGTGCTGGCGCCGGGGCTGTTGCCGCGCTTCCCGATCCGCTCGAGAAACGAAGGTCGTCGCGCAGACCGCCCGGCGCCTCCATCGACCTTTGTCGAAGCGGGCGCAGATCGCCTTCTTCGATTCGCCCGGTACGGGCGCGGAATCAAACGCCGCCGCTGCCGCTGGCGCCGCTGCTGCCCCC
>JAICYS010000280.1 GCA_025934105.1 Myxococcota bacterium
CCGATTTGGACGGACAGCGGCTTGCCGTCGACCATGATGGTCGTCTTGCCGTTGTGATACCAGCCGAACGAGCCGGTCGAGAACTCGCGCTTGTCGGCGATCAACTCGGCGGTGCCGATCACCAGCCGGACCGACTCGGCCTTCTCGAGAAATTGTGTCTTCGAAATGGGGCAGGGTGACTTGGCCATGGCGCCCACCGTAGCACGGCCCTGCATCGGGCGTCCGCGGCTCAAGCCCGCGGGGCTGTCCGTCGATGTGTGCGTGGCAGCGGGGGGAGAGGACTGGATCCATGCGCCGAGACAGAGCGACCGCCGACGAGTGGGAGCGCTACTATGAGCGCGCCAAACGCCTGCGGTCGGTGACGCCCGACCCGTTTCGGCGGCACCTTGCCCGGCTGGCCGCGCGCGAACGGGCGCTTCTGATCGGGTCCGCCGCGCTCATGCTGGTCACCGTCGCGGCGTTCCTGATGCTGGCGGTCCAGTCCTGATTCACCAGCCTCGGAAGACCGACGCGGCCGATCGGCGCCGGCCGCTGCGTGTGCTTCCTGGTCGCGCGGCGCGCCGCCGCGGCCCGTGGACCTCGGCGGTGGCGCTCGGTCGACGGCGCTCCGTCAGGATCCGGTGAGCTCTCTCTTGGTCACGCGCTGAGCGGCTTCGGCGGCGGCCCCCGACCCGACGCCGCGCTCGCGCAGCTTGCGGAACTCTTGCTGGAACGCGATCAGCTCTTCTTCGGTGGCGTTCTCCAGGTCCGCGAACGCGTTGCGCGCCTTACTGGACCGGATCAGCTCGTCCAGCTTCAAGTGAATGGCGCGCGCGTCGCGGTTCTGCGTCGACTGAATCAAGAAGACCATCAGGAACGTGATGATGGTGGTGCCGGTGTTGATCACCAGTTGCCAGCTGTTGCTGAATCCGAACACCGGCCCCGTGATCAACCAGACCAGCACCAGCCCGACGGAAGCGAAGAACGCCCACGGGCTGCCCAGCTTTTCGGAGGCGCGCCCGGCGAACGCGCGAAATCGATCGGCGGTGGTGAGCGGGCGCGGGGCGGGCGGACGGTTTGGCTTCACGGCGCGGCGCGCGCGAGCAGTCGCTCGGCCTCCAGGTGCGCGCGATGCCAGGCGTCGACCCCGCGCCCGCGGGCCGTCGGCGAGAACCAGGCCACCGCCGCCGTCGCCGCGACGGCGAGCAGGGCCAGCCGGCTGGGGCCGCGGTGGATGCGCCGCCGGACCTTGCGAATCAGGCGCGCGGTCTCCCGACCGGGCGGCGAAACCGGCGACGGCTCCGGCGGGACCGATCGAGGGGCGTCGAAGGCCCGCCCCGGCGCCGGCCCGCCGGCGAGCACCGAAAGACTCACCGCCGGACCGGTCGCGAGCGGCAGGTCGCTCGGCGCCGTCGGCACTTGCGGCGCCGGTCCTCCGAACTGCGCCGGCGCGCCCGCCGGGGGCATGGGCAGTCCGCTCAGGGGCGCCGGCGCGCCGGCCGGCAGGCCGAGCAACGCCGCGCTCAGCGCCTCGGCAAACGCCAGCACGTCGGGGAAGCGGTCGGCTGGCTTCTTGGCCAGCCCCCGCATGATCGCCGCGTCCACCGCGGGCGCCAGCGGCGCATGCCGGCTGGGCGGCGGCGGATCGTCGTGCACCACCTGATAAAGGACCGCGATCGCGTCCTCGGCGTCGAACGGTTCGTGTCCGGTCAGCATGGTGTAGGCGATGGCCGCCAGCGAGAACTGGTCCGTCCAGGGACCGATCTCGTCGCGCAGCCCACATGCCTGCTCGGGCGCCATGTACTGCGGCGTCCCCGCGACATGCACGTTGTCGGTCAGCCGCGGGCGCCAGCTAGCCTGCGAGATCCCGAAGTCCAGCACCTTCACGAAGTCCTGCGCGCCGTCGGCGTCGAGCAGCATGACGTTGTCCGGCTTGAGGTCGCGGTGCACGATGCCGCGCAGGTGGGCCGCCTGCAGCGCTCGCGCAATCTGATCCACGATCCGCGCGGCGGCCGCCGGCGGCAGCGGCCCGCCTTCGGCCAGCCGCGTGGCCAGCGGATGGCCGTCCAGCAGCTCCATGACCAGATAAGGAAACCCGTCCGGCGTGAGGTTGAAGTCCAGCACTTGAACGATGTGAGGATGGCGCAGCGTCGAGGTGATCTCCGCCTCCTGCCGAAAGCGGGTCATCGCCTCGAGGTTGTGGATCAGCCCCCGATGCAGGACCTTCACGGCGAAGTGGCCGGGCAGGCGGGTGTGAGCGGCGGCGTAGACGGCGCCGCAGCCGCCCTCGGCAATCGGATGCAGGATCTGGTAGGTGCCGTGAAGCACCGTTCCCGGCGCCAGCTCCTGAGGGGGCGGCGTCAGCGGTTCGGACCAGTGGTTGTCGTTCATCTGGGGGTTCATTGCGGGCCTCACTCGAGGCGCAACGTCATGCAGCACCTGTGCCGCGCCAGCGGCCGCGCGTCGTCGGGCGCCGACGTTTCCAGTTCCGGACACGCCGCGCCCAGGATCCGCCGGCGGTAACACAGCAACTCGTCCGTCGCGCCAAAACATCCGCATTTGACCGGGCGCGGCGAGTTGGCACGGGGGTTGTAACTAACTCGGGCACAGGAGGCCAAAATGCTTTGGACAATCGCTCTGATTCTTCTGGTTCTGTGGGCCCTCGGGCTCGTCAGCTCGGTCACGATGGGTGGCTTCATCCACCTGCTGCTGGTGGCCGCGATCGTCATCGTCCTGGTTCGTCTGATCCAGGGCCGGCGCACCGTCGTCTGACCGTCCGGCGTAGCTGGCTTTTTGGAGGGGGGAGGGCCGGCACGGGTCATCGTGCCGGCACCTCGATCAACGGCGCAGCAACCTGGATCGGAGACGTTGCCGATCGGGTCTGGCCTGCGGCCGAGGATGGCTTAAGTTGCTGCAAACTCCCACTTAACGGATGCACGAGATGACCGACCACGGCCCTCAACCGACCGCGACGGGAATCGCGGGTCTCGACGACATTTTGCGGGGCGGCCTGCCGCCCAACCGGGTCTATCTGATCCAGGGCGATCCCGGTTCCGGGAAGACGACCCTCGGTTTACAGTTCCTCCTGGAAGGGGTTCGCGTCGGCGAGACGCCGATGTACATCAGCCTCTCGGAGACGAAGGACGAGGTGAACGCGGTCGCGCGCTCCCACGGCTGGTCGCTCGACGGAGTCCACGTTTTCGAGATGCAGGTCGGCCAGCAGGAGTACTCGGAGGCCGCCGAGAACACCCTGTTCGAGCCGTCGGAGGTCGAGCTGCGCGAGGTGATGCAGCGCCTGCTGAGCGAGATCGACCGCGTGAAGGCCAAGCGGGTGGTTTTCGACTCGCTGTCCGAGCTGCGCCTCCTGGCCCAGCACCCGCTTCGCTACCGGCGGCAGATCCTGTTGCTCAAGCAGTTCTTCTCGGGCAAGCACTCGACGGTTCTGTTCCTGGACGACCGCACGGCGCCGGAGGAGGACCGGCAGCTCCAGAGCGTCGTTCACGGCGTGCTGATGCTGGAGTTGACCGCCAACGATTACGGGAACGAGCGGCGCCGCCTGCGGGTCGTCAAGTTGCGCGGCCGCGCCCCCCGCGGCGGGTACCACGATTTCGCGATCCGGCGGGGCGGCCTGGAGGTGTTCCCGCGGCTGGTGGCGGCCGAGCACCGCCCGAATCAGGACGTGCCGGAGACCCTGCCGAGCGGGGTGCGGCAGCTCGACGCGCTGCTGGGCGGCGGCGTCCACCGCGGGACGGCGACGCTGGTCCTCGGCCCGGCCGGGTCGGGCAAGTCGTCGCTGGCGTTGCGGTACGCGCTGTCAGCCGCGCAGCGCGGAGAGCACGTCGACGTGTTTGCGTTCGATGAACGCATCCAGACGTTGTTGCTCCGCTGCCGCGGGCTGGGAATGGACCTGGACGAGACGATGGCCGACGGGCGGATGGTCATCACCCAGGTCGATCCAGCCGAGATGGGTCCGGGCGAGTTCGTGTCCAACGTCGTTCGCAGCGTCGAGGAGCGGAAGACCCGGGTGGTCTTGATCGACAGCCTGAACGGCTATCTGAACGCAATGCCCGAGGAGCGCACGCTGGCGCTGCAGCTGCACGAGCTGCTGTCCGTCCTCAACCAGTGCAACGTCACGACGTTCATGGTCATGGCCCAGCACGGCCTGCTGGGGCCGATCGTGCAGGCGCCGCTGGACGTCAGCTACCTGGCCGACACGGTCGTGATGTTGCGTTACTTCGAAGCGAACGGGGCCGTGCGTAAGGCGATCTCCGTCGTGAAGAAGCGCAGCGGATCCCACGAGGACACCATTCGCGAGTACAGGATGGGCGCCCCGGCCGGGATCGCGGTCGGCGAGCCCCTGGCGGGGTTCCGAGGCGTCCTCACCGGCTCTCCCACCTATGTCGGCAGCGACGAGAAGCTGATGCTTCGGGAAGGCACGGGGCTCCATCTGGACGGCGTGAAGTGACGGCGGCACGCGCGAATTCGCTGGCCATCGCGATCTACGCGCCGGTCGGGCGGGACGCGCTGCTGGCCTCCGAGCTCCTGGTTCGGGCCGGAATCGAGGCCGTTCCCTGCAAGACCTTCAGCGAGCTCGAGGCCCAGGTCGAGCAGGGGATCGGCGCGATCCTGTTGACCGAAGAAGAGCTGACGCCGCCGCGGATCGCCTGGCTCGGCGACTGGGCGCGGGCGCAGCCGGCCTGGTCGGACCTGCCCATGGTCGTGTTCAGCTCGCTGCCCGGCGGCACGCGCTTGCGGGGCCTCTCGCAGCTTCAAGAGGCGGCCAACGTTTCGTTCGTCGATCGGCCGGTGCAGCGCCGCACGTTCCTGGCGGCGGTGCGCTCGGCCCTGCGCGCGCGCGAGCGGCAGTACGATTCGCGCCGCGCCATCGAGGCCCGCGACCAGTTCCTGGCCATGCTGGGCCACGAGCTGCGCAACCCGCTGTCGGCGGTGCGCTTCGCGACCGACCTCATCATGCGGCAGAACGTGCCCGATCCCTGGGTCGCCAAGCACGCGGCCACCATCGAACGGCAGACCACGCACCTCAATCGGCTGGTCGACGATCTGCTGGACGTTTCGCGGGTCACGTCGGGCAAGGTCACGCTGCGGAAAGAGCGCGCGGACCTGGCCCTGCTCGCAGCGCGCTGCCTGGAATCGCTGCACGCGATGGCGGTGGCGCACGGGGTGTCGCTGACCCGCCGGCCGGAGGCGGGCAGCGTGATGGTCGACGGCGACGTGGTCCGTCTCGAGCAGGTGATCTGCAACCTGGTGACGAACGCCATCAAGTACACGCCGCGCGGAGGCCACGTCGAGGTGAGCATCTCGGGGCGCAGCGGGGCCGCCGTGCTGGTGGTGCGCGACGACGGGATCGGCGTCCCGCCCGATCAGCTGGATGCCATCTTCGAGGTGTTCAACCAGGCGCCCACCGGGCTCGACCGCACCAAGGGGGGCCTGGGGCTGGGGCTGGCGCTGGTCCGCGCCCTCGTCAACATGCATGGCGGCGTCGTCGAGGCCTACAGCCAGGGCGCCGGCACCGGCAGCACCTTCACCGTCACCTTGCCCCTGGCCGTCACCAGCGCGCGGGAGGCGCCGGCGCCGCACGCCGCGGCGGCCATCGCGCCGCGCGAGGCCGGCAGGCGCCTGGTGCTGGTCGAGGACAACGTCGACATCCGCGAGACGTTGGCCGAGTTGCTGGCGCTGGACGGGTTCCGGGTCGAGGCAGCCGGCGACGGCCCGCAGGGGCTGAACCGCATCGTGGCCGTCAATCCGGAGATCGCGCTCATCGACGTCGGGCTGCCGGGCTTCGACGGGTACGAGTTGGCGCGGCGGGTGAGGACCCACCTCGGCGGCGGCCTCATCCTGATCGCGATGACCGGCTACGGGCAGCCGGACGACAAGGCCCGCGCCGTCGACGCCGGCTTCGACGAGCACGTCGTCAAGCCGGTCAGCCTGGAAGATCTCTCGAGCGCCATCGAGCGGACCCGCCGGAAGAAGGCAGAACGCGGCGGCGGCGAACACCCGGCGAACGCCGGGGACGGGCAGGGGGGGCCGGCGTTGCGCGCAATCTGAGGCGCCGGCGCGCTACCGCCAGCTCACGTCGTCGATGTAAATCGTGCCGGACCAGGTCCGGCGATCGCCGCTGGCGTCGACCCGGATGACGAGGCCGCCGATGTGCGAGGCGTCGGCGACGTTGGCCTTCGGCTCGAAGATGCCGGAGGGGCCGCGGAAGGTGGTGCTGACCGCGTACCACTTGCCGGGGACCAGGCCGGGCGCGTAGGTGTGGCCGGTGCGGCGGCCGACGTCGTCGCCCAGCACGCGGACGTCGAACGTGACGTCGGCGGGCGCGTCGACGTAGAAGTGCACGACCACGGTCCGCCCCCGTAAATCGACGGGCTGGGGCAGCTTCAGGATGGCCTCGCCGCTCTGGAACGGCTGGCCCGACTCGCGGAACGGAACCTCCAGCGGGCGCACGCCGTTGAAATCCAGGTCGAAGCGGAGGGAGTTGCGGCCGCACCAGGAGCGCGTCCCGTCGACCACCGGATTGGCCATCGCCGAGCTGCGGCCGGCGCCGACGTCGGCCAGCTCGCCCGGCCGGTCGAACGAGATCTGCGGCGCCGGCTCTTCGTTGCAGGTCGTCCCCCCGACGCCCACCAGGGGCGGCGCCGGCGGCACGAACGGCGCCACCGACGGCGGCTGCGGGGTAGAGGGCGGCACGGGCGCGACCGGCATCTCGGGCGGCGGCTCGAAGCGGGGCGGCTCGACCGGCACCTCGGGCGCGGGCGGCTGGCCCAGCGCCCGGGCCGGCTCGGCGGCCGCGACGGTGACCGGCTTGGCGCGACGCCGCGGCCGCGGCGGTGGCTC
>JAICYS010000444.1 GCA_025934105.1 Myxococcota bacterium
GGGCCGGACATTCCTGGCTGCGCTGCGCCTGGCTGCGCCGCACCCAGGTGCGATCCGCCCAGGTGCGCACCGCCGATCCCCGATCCCCCCGCCGGTGAAGGCGGAACGCCCCCCTGCGAGAGCGGACCACCCCCGGGCGCGCGCGGCGTCCGCGCCTTGGCGGGACGGCGGGGCGCCGCCGATCCCGCTCGCGGCCGGTCGCCCGAGGGGGAGGGTCGGGCCTCGCCTCCACCGAAGAATTGTTTAATTTTTTCAAACACGTCCCGACGCGCCTCATCATAAGTTCAGGCTCAGCGACGGTCAAACCGCCGCCCCCGATGACCCCCTCTGCTGGACACCTTCTGCTGGCGGCCGTCCTGTCGGTCAACCCGCCGCCGGCGCCGGCGTCCGGGCAAGGCACGTCGATCGTCGTGGCCGGCCAGGCGTTCGAGGTGGGCCGCCCGGTGGTGCTCTGGAGCGATCCGCAGGGCTTCGACGCCTACCAGACCCACTGCATCGATCAGAGCGGCGGCTGCTGCGACGGCGAGTCCAAGCGCTACGGTGTCCGCAAGGGGGTCGAGCACGGGACGCTCGAAGAGCTGCGCGATCACGTCTCGCAGCTGGTGCTGCACTTCGACGGGTGCGTGAACTCGCGCTCCTGCTTCAAGTCGATGCACAACCGGCCCCGCCCGAGCGGCGAGGGCTGCGGCCTGTCGGCGCACTTCATGATCGACGCCGACGGCACGATCTACCAGACGCTGGACCTGGTCGAGCGCGCCTATCACGCCGAGGAGGCCAACTCGACTTCGATCGGCGTCGAGATCTGCAACCGCGGGCGCGTCGACCGCAGCGAGTGGCCGAAGCTGCCGCCCGACTACCGGACGCGCGCCACCAAGCACGTGGTCATCAACGGCGAGGATCACGAGGCGTACGACTTCCGGCCCGAGCAATACCAGGCCGTGGTGGCGCTGACCCGCACGCTGCTGCGCGTGTTCCCCAAGATCCGGCCGGTGATTCCGGAACAGAACGGCAAGCCGATCATGGACACGCTGGCCGACCCGCTGTCGTTCGCCGGCATCATGGGGCACCTGCACATCGAGCGAAAGAAGTGGGATCCGGGCGCGCTGGACTGGGACCGGATCCTGCGCGCGCTGAACGGATTCGAGCTGCCGGTGCAGATCCGCGGCTTCACCGAGCTGCCGCGCGTCCAGCGCGACCTCTTGGCCGCGCGGCGCGCCGCCTTCTTCAACGCCGAGGAGCGGGCCACCGGCTTCTTCCCGATCGGCGCCGCGCGCCTGTGGCATTCGGGCGTCCACCTGCGCGCCGCCGCCGACGCGCCGGTGCGCGCGCCGACCCGCGGCCACATCCTGGCCGTCCGGCGCGGCGCGGCCGGCCTGTCGTCGACCTCGTTCGTGCTCACGCGCCACGACGTCGACCTGGACGACGCGCGGGTCACCTTCTACTCGCTGCTGGCGCACCTGGACCTGCCGCCGTCGACCTCGCCGGAGGCCAAGACCATCCCCTGGCTGCAGGCGCTGCCGGCCGCGTCGGCGGCCGACTTCGACGCGGGGCGGATCGTGCTCGTCGATCAGCGCGTCGAGGCCGGGGACCTGATCGGCTACGTGGGCACGGTCAGCCGCGGCCCCGAAGAGGGCCCGGAGGTGCACTTCGAGATCTTCACCACCGACAAGCTGTCCGGCGAGCTGGGGCGCGCCTTCCATTACGTGAACGCGACCGACGACGAAGCGATCGTCCGGCGCGCCGACCTGGTGACGCCGGCCGACACGAACGGCGATCAAGAGCTGGACGCCGACGAGGTGGCGCGCTTCTTCAAGAGCGGCAGCCTGGACCGCCGGCAGGCGTTTCGCCGGGTGGCGATCCGCCACCGGCACGAATGGGGCGACCGCGACGACGAAGCCGACTTCGTCCGGCTGCGCGAGCTGTCGGGCCTGCCCGAGGCCGATCGCCGCCGGCTCTACGACATCGCGGTGGCGCCCTATCTGTTTTGGACCGACGCGCTGTCGGCGGCGACGGGGCTGCCGACCAACCAGATCGTCTACTCGTACAACCCGCTCAGCTTCCTGCTGGAGCTGGCGGCGCGCGCCAACCCGGTGGTGCTGCCGGCCGGGCACGGCCGCGAGATCGGCGAGACGCGGCTCGAGCCGCGCCGTCTCAAACCGGCCCTGGCGGACTGGCTCAGCCCCAAAGCCTCGCCCATCGAAC
>JAICYS010000447.1 GCA_025934105.1 Myxococcota bacterium
CAGCGCCAGCGCCCAGACCGCGACGTCGGCCCAACGCCAGCCGCGGGTCTGCGCGGGCGCCGCCAGCCAGGCCCGCGCCGTCGCGGCGGTGGCGGCGGGCAGCGGCCCGAGCCGCCGGTGTCTAGCGCCGCGCTGGAGGCGGCGCGCGCGCCGGTCGCCTGGGCGCGGGCGGACCGGCGCGCAGGATGCGGCCCGCAGAAGGCGCACCCGCGGAGCCCCCGGGCGCGGACCGATCGTCACCGTCATGGCGGGCTCCCGGGGGCCCGCTCGATGTCCAGCGCGAAGCCGCTGAGGCCGGCCCCCTTCACGAGGTCGATGACCTCCATGACCTTGCCGTAAGGGACGGTGCGGTCGGCGGCGATCACCGCCTGCGCCGCCGGGTCGCGCGCCACCGCCGCCTGCAACTCGGCCCGGGCCGCGCCGGGCGCCATCGGGCGGCCGTCGAGCGCCAGCGCGCCTCCCTTGTCCAGCACCAGGTTCAGCGTCGAGGCGACCTTGGCGCCGGCGGCCGCCGCGCGCGGCAGGTCGACCTTCAGGCTGGCGCGCACGATCGCGGCGGACGTGACGATGAAGATGACCAGCAGGACCAGGACGATGTCGACGAACGGGATGATGTTGATCGAGGCGATCGGGCCGTCGTCTTGCGACGCCACCTTTTCCAGGGCCGCCATCACGCCCTCACTCCGCCGCCGCCCGCAGCGACGCGCCCTGGGCGTCCGCCGGCACGTCGCCCTTGAGACGCGAGAGCAGCCCGCGCGACAGCGTCTCGGCGCGCGTGACCCGCGCCTTGACGGCGTTCTTGAACGCGTTGAAGGCGACCACGGCCGGGATGGCCACCAGCAGGCCGATGGCGGTGGCCACCAGCGCCTCGGCCAGCGCGGTCATGACGCCCGCGTGCGCCTCGGCCAGGTCGGCCCCCAGGTTGCGGAAGGCCCGCACGATCCCCAGCACGGTGCCGAACAGACCGACGTAGGGCGCGTTGCTGGCCAGCGTCGCCAGGAAGGAGAGGCGCGCCTCGAAGCGGGCGCGCTCGGCGCCCAGTGCGCCGGCCAGCAGCTCTTCGACGGCGTCGGGGCCTTGGTCGCACGCGAGCAGGCCGGCCAGCAGGACCCGCGCCTCCAGGCTGCGGCGGCCGGTCAGCGCGCGTGCGGCGGTTTCGAAGTCGCCGCGCCCGACGGACGCGTGCACCGCCGCCGCCACGCGCGCGGACTCGGGCGCGTGCCGCCCGAAGAAGATCAGCCGCTCGAGGATGACCGCCACCGACGACGCCGACAGCGCGAAGAGCAGCCAGAAGACCCACTCGGCCTGAAAGAGAGGCCACTCCAAAAGGCGATGGACGAACGTCGAGGTGGTGGCGTGCACGGCCGGTTCTCCTGTCTGGGGGGTGCCCTGTCTGGGGTTGCCCTGTCTTGGGTTGCCCTGTCTGGGGTTGCCCTGTCTTGGGTTGCCGATTGGGTCGGACCCGCGCGGCGGGATCGGCAGGAGGAACACCGGCCCGGGCGGTTCGTGTCACCGCCGGCGAATTGTTTTTCGATCGAGCCGACTGCTCCGGTCGGCCTCACGTTCAACGCCGCCGCTGCCCGGTCACAAACCTGCACGGTGGTGGCCGGCTATCAACCCGTGGCTCGCCACGGCATCGCAGCCGGGCTTCGCCGTCGGGCCGGCTTGTCGGCCGCGGTCCGCTCGACCCGACTGCATTGGGGTAGCATCCGGGCTCACTCACTGGGGAGGACCGCCATGGCTCGATTTCCGAACTGGGTTCTGGTCGCCGCGATTGCGACCGTCGGCTTCGCTTGCGGATCCGACGGCGGGGCGCCGGGCGGCCGCGGCGGGTCGGGCGGAAAGGCCGGCACCTCTGGTCACGCCGGGAGCGCTGGCGCGGACGTGGCGGGCATGAACGGCGCGGCGGGGACCAGCGGCGGCGGCACCAGCGGCGGCGCGGGAACGGGGGCCGGCACGGGCGGTCACGCGGGAGGCGGCGGCGCCGCTGTGGGCGGACACGGCGGGACGGCCGGTGGTGCGGGCGGCGGCGGCGGGACGGCCGG
>JAICYS010000047.1 GCA_025934105.1 Myxococcota bacterium
AGACCGGGCTGGGTGCCGGCCGCCCGGCGGGCGCGCTCGGCCAGCAGTCCGGCCTGCAGCGCGCGCCGCAGCTCGGCGACGTTGGCCGGACGCCGCTCCGGGTCCTTGGCCAGGCAGCGCATCACGGCTTCCTCGAGCGGCAGCGCCAGCGGCATCTTGCGCCCCAGCGGCGGCGGCCGCCGGCTGCGGTGGCTCTGCTGCACCTCGACCGGGTTGCCCCAAAACGGCGGAGCCCCCGACAACATTTCGTACAAGATCGCGCCCAGCGCGTAGATGTCGCTGCGGGCGTCCAGGTCCAGCCGCCCCTCGCACTGTTCGGGCGACATGTACTCGGGCGTGCCGGCCGGCGCCTCTTCCTTGGTCGACTCGACCCGCTCGGCGCCCCCCTCGAGCCCCCGCACCAGGCCGAAGTCGAACAGGCGCGCGTTGCCGGCCTCGTCGATGAAGATGTTTTCGGGCTTGAGATCGCAGTGGACGAAGCCCTTGTGGTGCGCGGCCTCGACGGCGCCGAGGACGGCCAGCGCGTCGCGCGCGAACTCGTCGAGAGACAGCGGCTCGGCGCGCCCGGTCAGGCGGGCGGTCAGAAGCGGCGCCTTGACGAACTCCATCACGACATACGCCGATCCGTCGTCGAGCGTCCCTTTCTCGTAGACGGCCGGCACGTGGGGCGGCCCCACGACCGACAGCGCGTACGCCTCGCGCATCAGGCTCTCGCCCGCCGACGCGTTGTCGGCGCGGGCCACCTTGATGGCGACCAGCTGCCCGGCGGGGGGGGGGGGGGGGGGGGGGGGGGGGCCGAGCCCGCCCTGCCCCAGCGTCTTGCGCACCCGGAAGGTCGGCAGGTCGGGCGGCGGGACGACGAACGGGACGCTGTCGTCGGTGGGCTCGGACGCCGGGGGCTGCGCGCCGTGCGCGGGACAGACGGCCGCCGCCCCGGCATCGGGATCGCGCAACCGCCGCCCGCAAGTCGTGCAGCGAATCATCGCCCCTCGTTCTTCATACCGGAAAGGCGCCCCAAGATGCTTGTCGCCTCTTCACCCACCTTTTGTCACAACGTGAGAGGGTTGTCTCAGCACGTGGTCCATTCATCGACGGCCGGCCGCCCCGGCTTGACGCCGCTTCCGATCGATCAGGTCCTGCGCGACGTCGTCGAGGCCGCCCGGCGCTCCGGCGCCGTCGTCGTCGAGGCGCCTCCGGGGGCCGGCAAGACGACCCGTGTGCCGGCCGCCCTGCTGGACGCCGGGTTCGCCGAGGCCGGTGAGATCTGGGTGCTGGAGCCGCGCCGTTTGCCCGCGCGCATGGCGGCCATCCGCGTCGCCGCCGAGCGCGGCGAGCGCGCCGGCGAGACCGTCGGCTACAGCGTGCGGTTCGACGAGGTGGCGGGCCCCCGCACGCGGGTGCGCTTCCTCACCGAGGGTCTGTTCGTCCGCAAGCTGCTGGCGGATCCGCGCCTCGGCGGCGTCTCCGCGGTGGTGCTGGACGAGATGCACGAGCGCCACGTGGCCACCGATCTGGCGCTGGCCTGGCTGCGCCGCCTCCGGGCCGGCGCGCGCCGCGACCTGACGGTGGTGGCGATGTCGGCCACGCTGGACGCCGAGCCGGCCCGGGCCTTCCTGGCGGGAACGCTGGTGCGCGCGGAGGGGCGCCGCTTCGACGTGGCGGTCGACCACCTTTCGCCCGCCGAGGCGGCCGAGGAGCGCCCGCTCGAGCGGCGCGTGGCGGGCGCCGTCCGTCAGATCCTGCGCGAGGAGGCGGACGGCGACGTGCTGGTGTTCCTGCCCGGCGCCTCCGAGATCCGGCGCGCTCAGACGGCGCTGGCGGAGCTGCCGCAAGCCGGCGCGCTGGCGATCCTGCCGCTGCACGGCGACATGCCGCTCGAGGAGCAGGCGCGGGCCATCGCGCCCGGCCAGCGCCGGAAGATCGTGCTGGCCACCAACGTGGCCGAATCGTCGGTCACGATCGACGGGGTCGTGGCGGTGATCGATTCGGGGCTGGCGCGCGTGGCCGCCCACTCGCCCTGGACCGGACTGCCGGCGCTGGCGGTGGCCAAGATCAGCCGGGCCTCGGCCGAGCAGCGCGCCGGGCGTGCCGGACGCACGCGGCCCGGACGCGCGCTGCGCCTCTACACGCGCCACGACTTCGATCAGCGCCCCGGCTACGACGTGCCCGAGATCGCGCGCGCGGATCTGGCCGATCTGGCGATGACGCTGGCCGCGCTGGGAGTGCCCGACGCCGGCGAGCTGGACTGGCTGGAGGCGCCGCCGGCCGCGGCCTGGGGCGCGGCGCGCGCTCTCTTGGCCGAGCTGGGGGCCGTCGGCGATCGGACAGGAACCCCGGGGGGGTTCGTTGCACCTGCCGCGACGACGTCGCTGGGCAAAGCCCAGCTCGGTGAAGGCGGCGCGGGGCTGACCGCCGTCGGACGGCGGATGCAGGCCCTGCCGACGCACCCGCGCCTGGCCCGGATCGTGGTCGCCGGACAGGACGGCGGCTGCCGCGACGACGCGGCCCTGGCGGCGGCGCTGATCGCCGAGCGGGACATCCGGCGCAGCGCGCGCGCGTCGTTCGCGGCGGGCCCCGCCCAGGCCGAGCGCGGCGCCGACGTCACCGACCTCGTCGAGTCGTTCCGGCAGGCCGAGGCCGAGCGCTTTCGCCCGGAGGCCCTGCGGCGGCTCGAGCTGGAGCCGCGGGCGGTCGAAGAGGTGAGGCGGGCTCGCGGACAGCTGCTGGGCAGCCTCGGGCGCGGCGCCTCGACGCCGCCGCGCCCGGCGCCCGTCGAGATGGCGCTCTTGGCCGGCTTTCCGGATCGGGTGGCGCGCCGGCGCGACCCCGGCGGCACCGCCGTCGTGCTGGCCGGAGGAGGCAGCGCGGAGGTGGGCCGCGCGCAGCCTGGCGAATGGCTGCTGGCGCTGGACGTGATCGAGGCGCGCCGGGCCGGACGCGCCGGCGGGCGCCCCCAGGTCCGGCTGAGCGCGCGGATCGAGCCCGAGTGGCTGCTGGACCTGTTCCCCGATCGGGTGACCGACGTCGACCGGCGCGCGTTCAACCCGACCACCGAACGCGTCGAGCAGACCAGCGGCCTGGCCTACGGCGGGTTGCTGCTGGACGCGCGCACCACGCCCGCGCCCGCCGACGAGGAGACCGCGCGGCTGCTGGCCGACGCCGCGCTGGCCCGCGGCGTCGACCGGCTGCCCGGCGGCGAGGCGATCCCGGCGCTGCTGGAACGGATCGCGTTCGTGCGGCGCAGCGTCCCCGACGCGCCCTTGCCCGACCTGGGCGCGGACGGCGTCGCCGCGCTGGTCCGCCTGGCCTGTGTCGGGCGGGTCGGCTTCGCCGAGCTGACCGCCCCCGGCGCGGACCTGACGGCCGCCGTGACGGGCGCGCTGTCGTCGGAGGCGCGCCGCGCGCTGGAGACGCTGGCCCCCTCGCGCCTCACGCTGGGCGGCGGGCGCAGCCTGACCGTCCATTACGAAGCGGCGGCGCCCCCCTGGATCGAGTCACGGCTACAGGACTTCTTCGGCACCAGCGCCGTGCCGGCCATCGCCGGGGGCCGTGTGCCGCTGACCGTGCACCTGCTGGCCCCCAACGGGCGCGCCGTCCAGGTCACGCGCGATCTCGCCGGATTCTGGCGGCAGCACTACCCGGCGCTGCGGCGCGAGCTGGGGCGCCGCTATCCCAAGCACGCTTGGCCCGAGGACGGGGCGGCCGCCCGCCCGCCGGCGCCCCCGCCGCCGCGGCGCGCGCGCTGATCGCGGCCGTCTTATAATTCCGCCATGCCGTCGCAGGCCCATCTGGACGACCGCCGCGCGAAGCTGGCGCGACTGCTGGGCGCGCGCCCGGCCTTGATCGCCGCCGGGGTGCCGCGCCCGCGAAATTACGCGGCCAACCAGTACCCGTTCCGCGCCAGCAGCCACTTCCTGTACCTCTTCGGCATGCCCCTGCGCGGGGCGATGGGCGTTTACGACGGGTCGGCCTTCACTCTCTACCTGCCGGACCCGCACCCGGGCCAGGCGCTGTGGGAGGGCGCGCCCCCCACGCCCCAGCAGCTCGCGGCCGCCACGGGCTGCGAGGTCCGGCCGTTCGCGCGGCTGGCCGCCAGCTTGCGGGGCCGCGCGGTCGCGACGCTGCCCGCCCCCGACCTCGAGACCTGCCTCGAGCAGAGCCGCATGCTGGGGCGGGAGATCCGTCCGGGCAACGTCGACGTGCTGGACGTGCCGCTGGCGGAGGCGCTCATCAGCCTGCGGCTGCAGCACGACGCGGCGGCCGTCGCCGAGCTTCGCCTGGCCGCGGAGGCGACCGAGGCCGCGCACCGCGCCGGGATGGCGGCCACCCGGGCCGGGCGGCGCGCCTGGACCGTCCGCGCCGCGATGGAAGCCGAGCTCGCCGAGCGCGGCATGACCACCGCCTACCCGTCCATCGTCACCCCGCACGGCGAGATCCTGCACAGCGAGCGGTCGGACCAGGAGCTGGCCGACGGCGACCTCTTGCTGGCCGACGTCGGCGCCGAGACGCGCGCGGGCTGGGCGGGCGACGTGACCCGCACCTGGCCGGTGTCGGGGCGGTTCTCGCCCACCCAGCGCGATCTCTATGCGCTGGTGCTGGAGGCGCAGCGGCAGGCCATCGCGGCGGTGACGCCCGGCACCCGGTACCGGAACGTGCACCGGCTGGCGGCGCAGGCGCTGGCGGCCGGGTTGGTCAGCCTTGGCATCCTGCGCGGCGATCCGATCGCGCTGGCCGAAGACGGCGTGGTGGCTCTCCTCTTCCCGCACGGCGTGGGACACCTGCTGGGCCTGGACGTCCACGACATGGAAGACCTGGGGGACCGCGCCGGCTACGCCCCGGGCCGGCAGCGCGCCACCCAGTTCGGCCTGAGCGCGCTGCGCCTGGATCGCGATCTGCTGCCGGGCATGGCCGTCACGATAGAGCCTGGCCTCTATCTGTCCCCCGCCATTTTGGACGACCCCGGGCTGGCGCGGCTGGCCGGCGATCGGCTGAATCGGAGCCGGCTGGCGCAGTTTCACGACGTGCGCGGCATCCGGATCGAGGACGACGTCCTCGTGACCGAGACCGGCCGCGAGGTCTTGACGGCCGGCATCCCGAAGAGCGTCGACGAGATCGAGACCGCCGTGGGCCTGGGGTGAGTCAGGGCGCCGGAGCGGCGCCGTTGTCGTCGAACGCCGGCGGCAGCGGCTGATCGGCATTCGGCGGCGGCGCCGGCGCCGGGGAGGCGGGCTCCGGGTTCGGCGTCGGCGGCGCCGCGCTGGAGTTGCCCAGCGAATCGACCCCGATGACGCGCGGCTGCGGCGCCGCCCGGGCCCCCGGGGTGGCGTCGATCTCGGGGGCCGCCTTGGTCGCGTCGGGTGGCGCGGCCGTCGCCGCCGCAGGCGGTTCGGAGGGTTCACCGACTCGGGTCGCGGTCTCCGCCGGCGCCGCGGGCGTGGTGCCCGCTGCGCCGGCGTTGTCCGTGCCGGCCGGTGTGGCCGTCTGCGGCGGCATGGCCGAAGTGGAAGTGGCAGGCGGTTCAGGAGAGACGGCGCTCTCGGGAAGCGCCGGCGACGTGGCGGTGACCGGCGGCGCGGCCGGCTCCGCCGTCGCGGGCGCCGTCAGGGGCGTGGCCGTCACCGGGCGCGACCCGGGCTCCGCCGTCGCGGGCGCCGTGGGCGGCGTCGCGGTCACGGTGCCCAGCGCGGGTGGGCCGGTCAGAGAACCGGTCGTGGGCGTGGCCGTCACCGGACGCGATCCCGGCTCCGCGGTGACCGGCGGCGCGAAGGGCGTCGCCGTCGCCGGACGCGACCCCGGCTCGGCGGTGACCGGCGGCGCGAAAGGCGTCGCGGTGACCGGCCGCGCGAAGGGGGTCGCGGTCACGGGCGCCGCCGCCAGCGCGTGGCCGCCCGCCGGTCGGGCCGGCGCGAACGGATCGGCCCAAGCCTGGCCCGCCGGTTTCTGCACGCCCGCCGCGCTCGGGGCGGGCGCCCGGGGGGCGGGCGGTTTGGGCGGGTGCAGCTTGGCCTCGGCGGCGGCTTGTTTGCGGGCGCGCACCGCCTGCTGGCTGTTGGGATCGAACGGCGGCGGCTCCGTGGCCGACCGGACGTGATCGGCGACCGCCGCTTCGTCCGGGGGCGCGTCCCCTAGGGTCTGCGCCCGCGCCGCACCGGCGCCCAGAAGTAGACCGGCCAGGGCACCGCCCCAAGCAATTCGTTTCCTGATCTCCCGCCCATCCATTGCCGTTCCCTCCGCTTGCGCTGCTCGTAACCTCAACGTAGGCGTCAGGAATTCAGGTGGCGAGGGGTTGCCGACGCAAATGGCGTTCCCAAATTTCTGGGAGGTTGTGACCCCGCCTCAGCCAAAGAAACTCGCCAAGCTGATCCAGGATCTCCGCGCTGCGCGGCGGCGATCGCGGACCGCCGCCGATCTGTACGAGCTGGCCCGGACGCGTATCGAAGCGCCGCACGAAATTCTGGAGTGGGCGAAAGGCGATCGCCGCTGGTCGTTCACGTTGGCCGAGGTGATGACCAACGACGTTCATCATCCGCATGAACTCGCGACCGGATTGGTCGTTGCAATTGCGGACGAGCTGGAAGACGAACGCGAAATGCTGGCTGACAATTCAGAACCAATCTCAATGGCTCGAACGGAGCCAAATTGAGGTTTGTTTTTTTGCGGCAATCAACGGGTCGGCTTATAAGATCGCTTCCATGAACACCACTGGGCGGAAGACAGTCAAAGGGGAGAAGACCTCGGCGCCGAAGGCGGCCAAGGCCAAGAAGGTGACGCAGGCCGCGGCGGAGGCCAAGAAGGCCCTGCCGACGCACGAAGAGATCGCCAAGCGCTCGTACGAGCTCTACCTGCAGCGCGGCGCAGTCGACGGCTTTCACGAGCAGGACTGGCTGCAGGCCGAAGCCGAGCTCCTGTCCGCGGGCTGACGGCGGCCCTCCCCGCGCTGACCGACACGCCGGGGCGAGGAACTTTCGACTCAGGAGTTCCCATCGGCCGGCCGATGGCGCTGGAGACCAGCAGGCCGTCGCGGTGCGCGAGATCGAAGGCGGTCGCGCCCATTCGAACGCCGACAGACGCCGACACGATCGGTCGGCTTGTCCGTCAGGTCAGCGATCCCGGGCGCGAGGTCGGGGTTCGCCGCGCCCCGTCCGGCGCTTACTGGTAACGGCTCAAGACCAGACAGGCATTCGTCCCACCGAACCCGAAGCTGTTGGTGAGCACGTGCTGCACGCGCACCTCACGGGCGGTGTTGGGGACGTAGTCGAGATCGCAGTCGGGGTCGGGCGTCGTGTAGTTGATGGTCGGCGGCACCACGCCCCGCGACAGCGCCAGCGCGCAGAAGGCGGTTTCCACGCCGCCGGTGGCGCCCAGCATGTGGCCGGTCATCGACTTCGTCGAGCTGACCATCAGCTTGCGCGCGTGGTCGCCGAACACCTTCTTGATCGCCAGCGTCTCAGTGGCGTCGTTGATCTTGGTCGACGTGCCGTGCGCGTTGATGTAGCCGATGTCGCCCGGGGACAGCTTGGCGTCCTTCAACGCCAGCCGCATGCACCGCTGCGCCCCCTCGCCGTCCGGTGGCGGCGAGGTGATGTGGTGCGCGTCGGCGTTCAAGCCGTAGCCGGTCAGCTCGGCGTAGATCTTCGCGCCGCGCGCCTTGGCGTGCTCCAGCTCTTCCATCACCACGATGCCCGCGCCCTCGGCGATGACGAAGCCGTCGCGGTCCTTGTCGAACGGGCGCGACGCGCCCTGTGGGTCCTCGTTGTGAGTCGACAGCGCGCGCATGGCGTTGAACCCGCCCACGCCCAGCGGCGTGACGGTCGCCTCGGTGCCGCCGCAGATCATGGCGTCCGCATCGCCGCGCTCGATCACGCGGAACGCGTCGCCGATGGCGTGCGTGCCCGTCGAGCAGGCCGACACCTGCGACAGGTTCGGCCCCTTGGCGCCGAATCGGATCGAGAGGTTTCCCGACGCCAGGTTGACGATGATCATCGGCACGAAGAAGGGCGAGAACCCGTGCCGCGGCCCCTTTTCCCAGAGCGTCTTGCAGGTCGCCTCGATGGTGGTCACGCCGCCCAAGCCGGCGCCCACGAAGCAGCCGACCCGTTCGGCGAATTCGCCCGCGATCTCGAGACCCGAGTCGGCCACCGCCAGCGAACCGGCCGCCATCGCGTACTGCACGAACGGGTCGAGGGTCTTCGCCTCGCGGGCCGTCATCCAGCGCGTCGGCTCGAAGTCTTTCACCTCGCCCGCGAAGTGCGTGGCGAAGGCGCTGTGATCGAAGTGGGTGATGGGGCCGATCCCGGACCGCCCCGCCAGCAGTCCCTGCCACGTCTCTTCCGTGCCGACGGCGATCGGCGTGACCAGCCCGATTCCGGTGACGACGACTCTACGTGCCATGTCTTCTCCTGGCGTTGCGGCCGCGCGGCCGAATCACTTCGCGTGCGACTTGATGTAGTTGATGGCGTCCCCGACCGTCTTGATCTTCTCGGTGTCCTCGTCGGGGATCTCCAGCTTGAACTGCTCTTCGAGCGCCAGCACCAGCTCGACGACGGCCAGCGAATCGGCCTTCAGGTCCTCCGAGAACGAGGCCTCGGGCTTCACCTTGTCCGGCGCAACCTCGAGTTGCTCGATGATGATTTTCTTGACGCGCTCTGCGATGTCGTCAGCCATGTTCGTTTGTTTCCTCTCGATTTTTGCGATGTTTCAGATAACGAGCGGCGTACCTTACATTAAAAGGCCGCCGTTGACGCGCAAGACTTGCCCGGTCACATACGCGCCGCCCGGCCCCGCCAGGTAGACAACGGCGGCGGCCACGTCGGCCGGCGCGCCCACCCGTCCCAGCGGGATCTCCTTGAGCAGCGACTCGCGCCGCGCCGCCGGCAATTCACTGGCGGTCATGTCCGTTTCGATGAAGCCCGGCGAGACCGCGTTCACGGTGATGCCGCGCGACGCGTACTCCTTGGCCAGCACCTTGGTCAACCCGATCACGCCGGCCTTGGCCGCCACGTAGGGGGCCTGGCCGGCGGAGCCCGACTCGGCGGTCACCGACGTGATGTTGATGATGCGCCCGGCGTCGCGCGCCTTCAGCAGCGGCCGAAGCGCCGCCCGCGTGCAGTAATAGGTGCCGTTCAGATTGACGTCGATGGACCGCTTCCAGTCGGCGTCCTTGCCGCCCAGGACCAGGCCGTTCACGGCGATGCCGGCGTTGTTCACCAGGATGTGCAGCCCGCCGTCGCTGCTGATCTCGCGGATGGCGGCGTCCACGGCGGCCGGGTCCGAAACGTCGAACCGCTTCGTGACCGCCGTCCCGCCGGCGGCCTGCACCGCGGCCGCAGCCTCGGCGGCCGCCGCCTCGTTGGCGGTGTAGTTGACGATGACCTTGGCGCCACGCTCGCCCAGCGCCACGGCGATCGCGCGACCGATGCCACGCGACGCCCCCGTTACCAGAGCAACCTTCCCGTCCAGCTCACGCATGTGATGCTCCCTTCTCCATGGCCTCCAGCGCCGCGATGGCGGCGGGCTCCCCCGCCGCCAGCACCTCGAGCTCGGGCGAGATGCGCTTGACCAGGCCGGCCAGCACGGTCCCGGCGCCGACCTCCAGCGCGCGCCGCACGCCCATCTCCGCCAGCCGCTGGACCGACTCTTCCCAGCGCACCGGCGCGGTCACCTGGCCCGCCAGCAACGCGGGGATGCGCGCCGGGTCCTGATTGGGCGCTGCTTCGAGGTTGGTGATCACCGGGACCTCGGGCGCCGCGAACTCGATCCGCGCCAGCTCGGCGCCCAGGCGCTCGGCGGCCGGCTGCATGAGCGCGCAATGGAACGGAGCGCTCACCGCCAGCGGCACCGCGCGCTTGGCGCCCTTGGCCTTGAGCGCGGCGCAGGCCCGCGCGACGGCGGCCTGGTGCCCGGCGATCACGACCTGCCCGCCGCCGTTCAGGTTGGCGGGGCTCACCACCTCGCCGCCGGCCACCTCCCGGCAGACCCCCGCCACCTCGCCGGCGCCGAGGCCCAGGATCGCCGCCATCGCGCCGGCGCCCGCCGGCACCGCCTCCTGCATGAACTTTCCGCGCAGGTGAACCAGCCGGACGGCATCGGCGAAGCGCAGCGCGCCGGCCGCCACCAGCGCGCTGTACTCGCCCAGCGAGTGACCGGCCACCACCCCCGGCTGCAGCCCCGTGCGCGCGCGCAGCACCCGCAGCGCCGCCAGGCTGACGGTCAAGATGGCCGGCTGCGCGTTGGCGGTCAGGGTCAGCTCTTCGACCGGACCTTCGAAACAGAGCTTGCTCAGCGAATAACCCAGCGCCGCGTCCGCCTCGACGAAGACCTGACGCGCCTCCGCGGCGGCGTCGTGAAGCGCCCGTCCCATCCCGACCTTTTGCGAGCCTTGGCCGGGGAACAGGAACGCGAGGGGGGGCGTCGCCCCGCTCACCACCGCGCCACCCCCGAGGCCCAGGCCAGCCCGCCGCCCAGGGCCGCGAACAACAGGATGTCTCCCGGTTTGAACTTGCCCTGCTCGACCGCCTCGTCCAGCGCCGTCGGCACCGACGCCGACGACGTGTTGCCGTACCGGTCGACGTTGGTGAAGAACCGCTCCATCGGGATGTTGACCCGCTCCGAGACGCCTTCGAGGATGCGGATGTTGGCCTGGTGAGCGATCACCCAGGTCACGTCGTCGGGGGTGAGGCCGTTGGCGTCGAGCGCGATCCGCGCGCCGGCGGCCATGTTGCGCACCGCGTGCTTGTAGACCTCGCGCCCGTTCATCTGGACGAAGTGCCGCTTGGCCGCCACCGCCTCGGGCGTGAGCGGCTCGCGGCTGCCCCCCACCGGCTGCCACAGGATCTCCGCCTGCGCGCCGTCGGCGAACAGGTGCGTCGACAACAGGCCGGAGGGGCCGTCGGAGGCCGTCATCAACACCGCGCCGGCCGCGTCGCCGAACAGCACGCAGGTGGCCCGATCGGTCCAGTCGATGATCCGGGACAGGACCTCGACGCCCACCACCAGCACCCGCTTGAACTGGCCGGTGCGGATGAACGCGTCGGCGATCGAAACGCCGTACAGGAATCCAGCGCAGGCCGCCGACAGGTCGAACGCGCAGCCGTTGGGGGCCGCCCCCAGCTTCTTTTGAACGAAGGTGGCGGTGGCCGGGAACGGGCAGTCGCCGGTGACGGTCCCGACGATGATGCAGTCGACGGTGGACGGGTCGACGCCGGCCCTGGCGCAGGCGGCCCGGCCGGCGTCCGCCGCCAGATCGCTGGCCGCGCGCGACGGCTCGAGAATGTGCCGCTGCCGGATCCCGGTGCGCTCGACGATCCAGGCGTCCGACGTGTCGACCATCTTCGAGAGGTCGGCGTTGGTCATGATCTGGGCGGGAACGGCGCGCCCCGTCCCGGCGATGCGGCTGCGGATCACGACATCGCCTCCGCGCCGGCCGCCGGGGGCGGAACCGAGGCCGAGTCCCACAGGGCGGCGTGGTGCGCGACGGCGGCCGACAGCTCCTTGCCCAACCCGAGCTGCGCGAACTTGTCGGCCACCCGGACGGCGTTCTGCAGCGCGATGGCGCTGGAGCCGCCGTGACAAATCAGGGCCACGCCGTCGACGCCCAGCAGCGGCGCGCCGCCGTGCTCGGCGTAGTCGATGCGCTTGCGCAGGCGGCGCAGGGCGTTTTTCATCAGCGCCGCCCCGAACTTGGCCAGCAGGCCGGAGCGCGAGACCTCCTCGCGCACCATGCCCAGCATGGTCTCGGCCGCGCCCTCCACGCCCTTCAGCACCACGTTGCCGGTGAAACCGTCGGTCACGACCACGTCGGCCTTCCCCTCGAAGATGTCGCGTCCCTCGACGTAGCCGAGGTAGCTGAAGGCCGCGTCGGGCATCCCCTCGACGCGGGACAGGATCTGGTGCGCGTCGCGGGTCAGCGCGGTCCCCTTGTGCTCTTCCGAGCCGTTCGACAGCAGGCCGACCTTCGGCCGCACCTTGCCGTGAAGCAGCCGCGCGTACACCGCGCCGAGGACGCCGAACTGCGCCAGGACCGCCGGCTTGGGGTCCACGTTGGCGCCCACGTCCAAGAGCGCGCAGTCGCCGGTGCGGGTCGGGAACGTGGTCACGATGGCCGGACGCTCGACGCCCGGCAGCCGGCCCAGCACGAACAGGCCACAAGCCATCATCGCGCCCGAGTTGCCCGCCGAGACGACGGCGTCCGCCTCGCCCGCCTTCACCAGGTCGAAGCAGACCCGCATCGAAGCCTTCTTCTTCTGCTTGACCGCCATCGAAGGCGCGTCATGCATGGTGATGACGTCCGGCGCGTGGCGGATCGCGATCGGCGCCTTCTCGGCGCCCAGCGCTTTGAGCTCGGCGCGCAGGCGCGTCTCGTCGCCCACCAGCGTAACCTCGACTGCGTGCGCGCGCACGGCGGCCACCACGCCCTCCACCTCGACCCGAGGCGCGGCGTCGGAGCCCATGGCATCGACGGCGATTCGCGGCATCTGCGACGGGTCGCGCCGCCTAGGCCTGATCTTCTTCCTTGGGCGCGATCACCAGCCGGTCGCGGTAGTAGCCGCAGCCCGCGCACATCCGGTGCGTGCGCTTCGGTTCGCCGCAACGGGCGCACGGGACGAAGCTGGGAACCGACTTCTTCATCACCTGCGCGCGCCGGATGGCGGAGCGGGACTTCGACTGCCTTCTCTTCGGGACGGCCATGGGTGAGTGCCTTTCTTCTTTTCTAGGTGTTCGAGAGCTTCAGCTTGCCCAGCGCGGCGAAGGGAGCGGTGGCCGCCACGCCGGCCTTGCAGGTGCACGCCGAAAGGTTCCGGTTGGCGCCGCACACCTCGCACAGGCCTCGGCAGGCTTCCTGGCAGAGCGGGTTGAGCGGCAGCGCGAGCAGGATCTCGTCGCGCACCTCGTCTCCGACGTCAATCTCGTTCCCCTTCAGCGGCACCACGTCGGGGTCGTCGTCGCCGTCTGTCTTGTCGGCCTCGCTCGAGACGAAGGTCAGCGCCAGCGGCACGTCGATGGGGATGCGGGCCGGCTCGAGGCAGCGCGCGCAGGTCATCTCGAGCTCGCCGCGCACGTGCGCGCGCAGCAGGTAGTCCTCGCCCGTCTTGTCGATGCGCCCGTCCAGCGCCAGCCCGCCCGGACCGGGGCGCAGTTCGGCTTCCGGACAGGCGGCGGCGACCCATTCGGCCGTCACCGGGACGTGGAGCGGCAGCCCCTCGGCCCCGATCTCGTTGATTTTAAACCGCATTTTACACACCGTCCCGCCGGCCTGGCGGCCGGAAGGGTGAGTTACTATAGGAAGGACCCCCTCGGAGTCAAGCCGAGTGATTTCGGGGGCCTTGGCGACCCGCGGCGCGCGAAGGTTGGCCTGACGCAGTGGATTACTTCGAGGCCGCGCTCGCGGCCGAGCCGCCGCCGAACAGCAGCAGCGATTTCAAATCCTCGTCGTTGAAGATCAGCTGCCCACCGAAGAAGTAGTCGAAGCCGCCGCCGGACCCGGCCGAGCCGCGGCCGGTGTTGTTGGCGATGCCCTTAAGGATGCTGTTGATCCCCTTGTAGTTGAGGATGTCGTCGGCGCCGGCCACCAGGTAGAACATCTTGTTGTAGATGTTGTAGGCGAGCGTGGTCTTCACGCGCGGGTACTGGCTGACGTTCGAGGCGGCGAAGTTGAACGCGTCGACCGACAGCGTCAGGTGGTCGTCGAGCATGTAGAGATCACCGCCGATGCCGCCGGTCGATTCTTTGATCCCGAACCGCCCGGCCACCGGCCCGACCCGCTTGCCGAACATCAGCGAGAAGCGGAGCTGGTCCGAGGTGGTGACGGTGGTGTTGGTCCCGAACCCCGAGACCGAGCTCTGCGAGGCCGTGGTGACCGTGTTGGTGTAGCCGCGCGGGTCCTCGATGAGCTCGATCAAGTAGAACTTGTCGGGGCGCGGCATCAGCGTGACCGACAGGTAATTCTTCACCGTCCGGGCCAGCACGTTGTACTCGCTGCGCAGGCCGACGATCGTCTGCAGCTTGGTGATGCCGCGGACGAAGGTGCTGGCGTTGTCGGTGATGTCCTCGACGTTGCGGGCGATGGTGTCGTCGTTCACCAGATGACCGATGGTGCCGTCGCCCTTGTCGATGTGCTCGGTGATCGACTCGACGTTGCGCATCGACTTGTCGAGGTTGTCCAGCGTCGCCTGCAGCCGATCGATCGACCCCTGCACCTTGTTCCCGGTCCCGGCCACCTGCCCCTGAGTCGTCCCGATCAGCGACTTGATAGACTCGGTGATGTCGCGGACGTTCCTGATCGACTCCTTCACGTCGCCCGCTTCGGAGGTGGTGATCCCCTCGACGTTGGCGGCGATGGTGTCCATCCGGCTCAGCAACCGTTCCAGCACCACCGAGTTGGTCTCGATCAGCTTGTTGACGTTGTCGGCGATGTCCGTGATGGTCCCCGACGTCAGACGCCGCACGTCCTCCAGGATGTCGTGCAGGATCGGCAGCAGCGCGCCGACGTTGTCCATGATCTCGCCCATGGCCACCGGCTCGCGGACGTTCTTGATCTGATCGCCGCTCTTGAGCGGGCGCATCTGGCGGCGCTGCCCGTTCACCTCGGCGAAGGGGGTCCCCGGGTCGATCTCCAGGTAGTACTCGCCCAGCAAGGAGGCCGACCGCTTCGCCACCGCCGCGTTCTCGTAGAGCGTGATTCCGGGTTTGATGCGGATGGTGACCTTGGCGCGCGCGGTGGCCGGATCCAGCTCGCGCCCGGCGATCTCGCCGACGGCGATCCCGGCGGTCTGAACGCGCGACTTCTCGAACAGGCCGGAGGCGTCGTGAAACAGCGCCCAGACGGTGGTCCCGTTCGAGGTTCCGCTGTGGTCGCTGGTCGACCTGACCAGCACGTAGCTGATGCCGAGCACGATCACCACCAGCGCGCCGACCGTCAGCGAAGCCCAGCTCCGTCTCAAGCCTGCGCCTCCTCGCGCGGCACCAACCCGGACGTCTCGATGAACTCACGCAGCTCGGGGCGCCGGCTGGCCAGCACCTCCGCCGGGGGGCCGCTGACGATGATGATCCCGTGCGCCAGCATGGAGATCCGGTCGCCGATGCGGAAGGTCGACGCCATGTCGTGGGAGATCACGACCGAGGTGACGCCAAATTCATCGGCCGTGCGGCGGATCATGTCGTCCACGTTCTTGGTCGCCACTGGATCGAGGCCGGTGGTCGGCTCGTCATAAAGCAGGATCTCGGGGCGGTCGATGAGGGCCCGCGCCAGGCCGACGCGCTTGCGCTGCCCGCCGGACAGTTCGGGGGGGAACTTCTGCTCGATGCCGGGGACGCCGGCCAGATCCAGGCGGCGCAAGAGATCCCGCACCCGCTCCATGATCTCGTCACGGGACAGCTTGTACCGCTCGATCAGCGGAAACGCGATGTTCTCGACGACGTTCATCGAATCGAACAGCGCGGCGTACTGGAACACCATGCCGAACTTGCGGCGCAGCACGCCCATCTGGCGGTCGTCGAACGGGACCACGTCTTCGCCGTCGACCCAGATCTGCCCCTCGTCGGGCTTGAGCAAGCCCATGAGGTGTTTCATCAGCACCGACTTCCCCTGGCCCGAGCCGCCGATGATGATGTTCGTGCGCCCGCGCTCGATGTCCAGGTTCACCCCCCGCAGCACGTGCTGGGGGCCGAAGGTCTTGTGCAGGTTGCGGACGCGGATCTGCCAGCGCTCGTCGCGCCGGGCGAGATCCTCGGCGGAGGGCGGCGCCGGAGGCGGCTGCTCGGGAGAGACGTCCGCCGGGGTCACGATTGGGCCGGCCACAGGATATGGAACATATCGATCAAGAAGTAGTCGGAGACCAGGATCGAGACCGACCCGACCACCACGGCGCGCGTGGTGGCGAGACCGACCTCCTTCGCGCCGCCGCGGACGAAGAACCCTTGAAAGCAGGCGGCCACGGACAGCGTCAGGCCGAACACCGCCGCCTTGGTGGCGCCGATGATGTAGTCCTTCGGGTCGGTCCAGTACGTGAACTGCTCGATGAACTGTCCCAGATCGATGTGCTCCAGATAGATTGAATAAAGGTAAGCGCCGATCAGCCCGACGATGTTGAAGACCATCGTCATGATCGGCATCATCAAGACTGTCGCCACGATCCGGGGCGTGATCAGATACTGGATCGGGTCGACGGCGAACGTGGTCAGCGCGTCGATCTGCTCGGTGATGCGCATCGAGCCCAGCTCGGTGGCCATGCCCGACCCGGCCCGCGCGGTGATCATGAGCGCGCTGAAGACCGGCGCCAGCTCCTGCGCCAGCGAGATGCCGACCGTGGCGCCCACGAACCGCTCTTGATTGAAGATGCGCAGGGCGGCGATGGCCTGCTGCGCCGAGACCATGCCCGAAAAGAAGCCGACCAGGCAGATGATCGGCAGCGACCCGACGCCCACGAACTGGGCTTGCTCGAAGAAGAGGCGCAGCCGAAACGGCTTGCGAACCAGGCCCATGATGGCCTTGCCCAGCAGCACCGAGTGCTCGCCGGCAAAGGTCAGCGCCCACTTGATGGGCGCCAGTGCTGCCTCCAGAAGGGAGGCGGCGATCGCGTTGACTGCCGAGGGTTTTCGGGGCGGATCGTCGACTGAGGAAGACGCGCTCATGGGGTGACCGAAAACGAGGTGCGGGCGAAGGGGATGGTGGCGGCCGCATCACGCAGGACCCGCGGGACGCGTTTCGAGATGCCACACAAGATTTCGTAGTTGATGGTGCCCGCCCAGCGCGCCACCTCGTCGACGGTGATCTCGGCGGCGCCGTCGCGGCCGATCAGCGTGACCGGCCCGGACAAGGCCGATTCCGGCAGGTCGGTGGCGTCGATCATCAACATGTCCATGCAGACCACGCCGATGATGGGGACCCGCTGGCCGGCCACCAGCACCGAGGCCTGGCGAATGTGCCGCGGGTAGCCGTCGGCGTAGCCGATGGGCAGGGTCGCCACCCGCGTCGGCCGCGGGGCGCGCCAGGTCCCGCCGTAGCTGACGCCGGTCCCGGGGGCCACCTCCCGGACGGCCATGATCCGGCTCCGCAGCGCCAGCGTGGCCTCCAGGCCGGCCAGGCGGACGACCTCGGAGGGCATGGCCCCGTAAAGCGCCAATCCCGGACGAACCGCGTCGAGACGGGCGGCGGGGAACCGCACGGCGGCGGCGCTGTTCGCGGCGTGGCGAATGACGCCCGAGAACCGGGCGGCGCCGGCCGCCTCCAGCGCGGCCTGAAACGTCCGCAAGGCGGCTTCGGTCGCGGCGGGATCTTCTACGTCGGCCGACGCGAAGTGCGTGCAGAGGCCGGCCAGCTTCACCTGGGGCAGGTTGTCCACCCGCTCGAGGATGGCCGGCAACTCGCCGGGCGCGACGCCGAGCCGGCTCATCCCGGTGTCCAACTTGAGGTGGACCTCGACACGGCGCCCCAGCCGTTTGGCGGCGTCCGCAAAGCGCTCCAGCTCGCCCCGGTCGTAGATGACCGGCGTGAGCCGCTCGGCGATCACCTCGTCCTGGTGGCGGTTGTAGTAGGCGCCGAGGACCAGGATGGGGGCGCGGACCCCCGCCGCGCGCAACTCGAGCCCCTCTTCGACCAGCGAGACCGCCAGGGCATGGCAAAGCGGCTCCAGCGCCCGGGCCACCGGCACCGCGCCGTGCCCGTAGGCGTCGGCCTTGACCACCCCGAACACCCGCACGCCCGGGCCGATCGTCGCGCGGAGCCGCCCCAGGTTGCGCTGGACCGCGCCGAGGTCGATCTCCGCGACCGTGGGCCGGATCGAGGTGCGGATGTCGATCTCCGTGTACGGCACGCCGGCGCCCTGCGATGCCGCGTCGATGACTTTGGGTTGGCTGGCCAAACCCTGCAAAGTTTCACCCGCACTTGCCGCAGCGTCAATTCCGTCGCATGTCGGGCCGGACCGGGCCGCCCGCCGGCGACCCGCACGGGGGTCGGCCGGACTCAGGCGGTCGTCTCGACCAGCCGGTTGCTGACCAGCAGCGATCGGCCGCGCGGCGTGAGCAACCCGCGGCGGACCAGGTCGGACACGGTCCGGGACACCGTCTCGCGGCAGGCCCCGATCTGGTTAGCCAGCTCTTGCTGCGTGGGCCGGTTGCGGATCAGCAGGCCCTCGGGGCCCGGGGTGCCGTCCTGGCGCCCGATGGCGAGCAGGCGAGAGACCACCCGCTCTTGCACGCCGGCCAGGGCCAACCCGTTGGCGAGTTGCTTCGACCGCTCGAGACGGCCGACCAGGTCGGCGCCCAGCGTCAACGCCAGCTCCGGGTTGGCGCGCAGGCAGGCCACGAACGCGTCGCGCGCGACCAAGAGGATGACCGAAGCCTCGGCCGCCTCCCAGTCGTGAGGCAGCCGCGTCTCGGGCGCGAACGCGCCGTCGGCGATCAGATCGCCGGCGCGGAACGTCTCGACGGAGATCTCCCGGCCATTGGCGGCCCGGCACACGGCGCGAACCCGGCCGCGGACGACCAGCATGGCCGAATCGAACGGCCCGCCTTGCGCCGCCACGATCGTTCCACGGCCGATCGTGCGGAGGGTCGCCGCCTGGGCCAGCGCACGCAGCGCCTCGGTGGAGGCTCGGCCAAGGTGGACGCAGCTCCTGAGCGCCTCGAACGCCGACGCCTCCGCGGTCGGGGCGGGCGTCATCATCTTTTCGAACGGAACGAAGTCCAGGGTTGCGGTCGCGATGGCCATTGGCTCCTCCTTGAGCAGCGGCCCCCCCTCATCGCAACCACAGTGCCAACGTCATCCCCGCGCAATCCGGCCACTTTGCGCAGCGCCCCGTCGTCCCGCGCTCTCCGAGTGGCGCCCGCGCCACACTCGGACCGTGAAACTTCCCGCCGCCGCCGGGCCGCGCCACCTCCGGCCGACGGACCCGGGACGATCGAAGAGGCTCCCCGTGGGAGCGCTGCAAGCGTCCGGCGGACGGCGCTCTTGCCGCCCCTCGAACCGGCGCGACCCTGACCTCCCCCTCGGCCTCGCGACGACCTCCCCTCTGCCTGGGACGCCGGCGTCTTCTCCGCCTCGCGAGGACCTCCGTCTCTGCCTCGCGACGCCGACGTCCTTCTCTGCCGCGCGCCCCTGACCTCCCCGTCTCCCTCGCGACGACCTCCGTCTTTACTCGCGACGCCGACGTCCTTCTCTGCCGCGCGCCCTGACCTCCCCCTCTATCTCGCGACTCCGCTCGACACGTCCCAGTCGATCAACGTCTCGGACACGGCTCGGCGACCGGGAGCGGGCGGGGCGACCGGGGGCGGGCGGCGCCTGGCGGCTTGGCGCCTTGAATCCCTGGCGCGTTCGGACGTCCCGCGGCGACTCGGACCGGGCGAGCTCAGCGCTCGACGCGCACGATCATCTCCACCTCCGGCGCTCGGACGCGCCGCCTCGGGCGTCGGACCTCGGGTCCACTCTCTGACCGAAGTCCGAGCCCCCGGACCAGAGGCCCGGATTGCCTGAACGGCGTTGCGCGGTCAGGCCGCCTTCTTGGTTTTCTCTTTCTGCTTCTGCGCGCGGCGCTGTTCCCGATACTTCTTGATCTCGGATTTCGGCAGGTCTTTGTGCTTTGAGCAAACCATTCCGAAAACGGGAGCCGCTCGGTTCGAGCAGCCGGGAACCGGGCACAACTGAATCGGCCCTTTGCGGCGCTTGCGGCCCACGACGGAGGAAGCGAGCTTGCCCGCGCCCCGAAGCTGCAGGCCAGCCGGCGCACGGCCGCCAAAAGCGCTCAGGACGGCCTCGCGGGCGCGCGTGACGGTGTCCTGCTCGATCAAAGACGACAATCGATCCACGAACTGCTGAACGAGATCCTGCACATCGGTCCTTCTCGGCATCGTTTCCCCCTTAGTTGCGCGGGCAGACTAGCCGCACGGGTTCGGGGATGCAAACGCAAAAGCTTGCGTCAACCGTTTGCCGTGTCAAAAGGGTCGCGTGGGTCGTTTCTTGGCATTCATTGCCGTCGCGCTGGGCCTTCTCGGGGGCATTCATTACTACCTTTGGCGGCGGCTGGTCCGGGACCCGGGTTGGCGCGCGCCCTGGCGAACCGCCGGTTCCATTGCGGTCGCCGCTTTGGCGCTCAGCGTCGTCGCCTCTATGATCCTGGGCCGCGGGCACGGAGAGATTCGCAAAGCATTTGCCTGGCCCGGATACGTCTGGCTGGGCGCGACGTTCCTGTACCTCATCTCGCTGGCCGGCACCGATCTGTTGCGGTTGACGGCAATTTTGGCGCGGCGCGCAGTGGGCGCGCCGCCGCCGGCGCCGGCCCGCCGCCTGTTCCTGGCCCGAGCGGTCGCGGCGGGCGTCACGTCGCTGGTGGCCGCCGCGTCGGCGGTGGCGATCCGGGCCGCGCGACGTCCGCCGCCGATCCGTCCCCTCACGATCCGGCTGCAGCGCCTGCCGCCAGCGTTGCACGGGTTCTCCATCGTGCAGCTCACCGACCTGCACGTCGGGCCCACCCTCGGGCGCGCGTTCGTCGAGGACGTCGTTGCGCGCACGAACGCCCTATCGCCGGATCTGGTCGCAATTACCGGCGACCTCATTGACGGCAGCGTGGAGGATCTGGGCGAGGCCGTGGCGCCTTTGACGCAGTTGCGGGCGCCGCAGGGCGTTTTCTTCGTCACCGGCAATCACGAGTATTTCTCGGGCGCCGAGGCTTGGGTGAACGAGCTCACCCGCATCGGGATCCGCGTGTTGCAAAACGAACGCGTCATCGTCGGCGACGGCTCGGCCAGCTTCGATCTGGCCGGCGTCGACGATCGGTCTGCCGTTCATTACGGCGGACTGCCGCCGCGGCGGGCGGTGGCGCGGGCGCTGTCCGGGCGGGATCGCTCGCGCGAGTTGATTTTCCTGGCGCATCAGCCCCGATCGGCGCTGGACGCCGAACCATTCGGCGTCGGGTTGCAGCTGTCCGGGCATACCCACGGCGGCCAGCTCTGGCCGTTCGGGCTGTTCGTGATGCTGCAGCAACCCTTCATCGCGGGGCTGCACCAGCACCGCGGCTCTTTGATCTACGTCAGCCGCGGCACGGGTTATTGGGGCCCGCCCATGCGGCTGGCGGCGCCCTCCGAGATCACCCACCTGCGCCTGGAGAGCGCGGCCGTCGCGTAATCGGCATGCCGTTCGCTCAAGCGCGGACAGCCGGCAGCGGTCAACCGGACGGCAAAGTGAACTGCATTGCGCCTAATCGCGCTCCGGGCTGGGCAGGTCCTCGATCGACACCATGACCTTGTGCGGCTGCCCGGCGCGCAAGAAAGACAGCGCCACGCGCGCGCCCACCGGCTGGCGGTGGATGATGGTGACCACCTCGGCGGGCACCGGGACCTCGCGGTCGTCGACGGCCGTGATGACGTCGCCGGCCCGTAGCCCGGCTCGAGCCGCCGGCGTGCCCCGCCCCACCCGACTGACCAGCACCCCCGGACCCAGCAGCGTTCCGACCTGAGTGCGATAGCCGAGCGGCACGTCTCCCAGGTCGCGCAGGCCGACGCCGATGTACGGGTGATCGGCGTGCCCCTCCTTCACGATCTGCTGGGCGACCCGGCGCACCTGGTTGATGGGCACGGCGTAGCCGTAGCCGCCGCCCGGGCCCGCGCTCATCAGCGTCGTGAGGCCGACGACCTGCCCCTGCAAATCGACCAGTGGTCCGCCGGCGTCTCCCGGATTCACCTTGGCGTCGGTCAGAAGGAACGCGCCGCTCGCGGCCCCGTCCCCCAGCGCGGGCCGCCCGCTGATGATCCCGGCCGTGAAGGTCTCGTCCAGCCCCAGCGCGCTGCCGACCGCCAAGACCCACTCGCCGACCGACGCCTCGTCCGAATCGCCGAACCGCGCGGCCGACAGGTCAGCCGGCGGGTTCTCGATCCGGACCACCGCCACGTCCGTCGCGGCGTCGCCGCCCACCAGTTCTGCCCGTAGCGGCCGTCCGTCGGACAGCGTCACCCGGATGGCCGGCCCGGCGCCGGCCGAGAGCGAACCGTCCAGCACGTGGTGGCTGGTGATCACGTTGCCCCGGGTGTCGATGACGATGCCCGAACCCGTCGTCTCTCCGTCCGTCCCCATCACGTCCAGGCGCACGACCGCCGGAGCGATCGCCCGCGCCACCGCGGCGAAGGACTGCGACAGCGCACGGCCCGCCCCGTCGGGCAGCTCGGTCGAGCCGGCCGGCGGCGCAACCGCGCTGGTGCCCCACAGCACCACCGCCAAGAACAAGATCCACGACCGTCGCATGCCCGAGCCTCGCCACCTGATTGCGAAGCATCGGGCGTGCCCCCGTCACAGCCCCGGAAACCGCGGGGTTCGGGGCGCTTCGGCCCCGAACCGTAACGCGCCGAGCCTGCCCGTCACTTGACGGTGACGAACCGCGTCCCGTTGGGCCCGCGCACGCGGAGCAGATGTCCCCCCGTCCGCGACGGCCCATGCAGCGCCGCGACCGCGTCGTCGGCCGAGTTGACCGGGCGGCGGTCGACCTCGACGATGACGTCGCCGGGATGCAGCCCCGCCTGCTCGGCGGCGCTGCCCGGCAGCACGTCGGTGATGACGGTGCCCTTGGTGTTGCCGCTCAGGCCCAGCGACGCCGCCACATCCGGCGTCAGGGTCTGCAACGCCATTCCCAGCTTGCCCTGCTGCGCGTCGGTGCTCGCCCGCGCGTCCTCGTCGGGCAGCTCGCCCAGGGCGACCTGGGTCTCCGCGGGGTGGCCGTCGCGAACGTAGTGCAGCAGCACGCGCGCGCCGATCGGTTGGGTCGACACGAAGTCGACCACGTCGCCCGCGCCCTGGATCTTCTGATTGTTCACCTCGGTGATGACGTCGCCCGGGCGCATGCCGGCCTTGCCGGCCGGGCCGCCGGGCGTGGTCTCGGCGACGTAGGCGCCCGACGCTGGAACCGCTTTGCCGAGCTTCGCTTTCTGCGCGTCGTTCAGATCCTTCACGTCCGTCAGCATCAGCCCGAGGTACGCGTAACGAACCCGTCCCTCTTTGACCAGCGCCTGCGCCACCCGCCGTACTTCGTTCACCGGGATGGCAAATCCGTACGCGCCGCCGGCGCCGACCTCGATCAGCGTATTGACGCCGACCACCTCGCCCTCGAGGTTGACCAGCGGCCCGCCCGAGTTGCCGGGGTTGATCTTGGCGTCGGTCTGGATGTAGCCGCGCACGCGGCGGCCCGACATGCGGACGTGACGGCCGGAGCGCCCTTTGCCGCTGACGATTCCAGCGGTGACGGTCTGCTCGAGGCCCAGCGGGCTGCCGATGGCGACCACCCACTCGCCGACCTCCAGCTTGTCCGAGTCGCCCAGGCGCGCCACCACCAGGTTCGATGGCGGATGCTCGAGGCGCACCACCGCGACGTCCGTCTGCGCGTCCTTGCCGACGACGCGCGCGGGGTACTCTTTCCCGTCGTTCATCGTGACCGTCACCTTGGTCGCGCCCTGAACGACGTGACGATTGGTCACGATGTCTCCGTTGGTGTCGATGATGAACCCCGAGCCGACGCCGTGCTGCGGGCCGGGGTCGGGCATGCCTCCGCCGGGGCCGAACTGGAAGAAGTGGCGAAAGAAGGGCGGGATGCCGCTGTCGTCGCCGTCGTCGTCGTCGTCGGGGCCCTGCATCCGGCCGTGGGGACCGGCGGCGCGCGGCGAGCCGACCTCCACCTCGATGCGCACCACCGACGGGGCCAGCGCTTTCGCGACGTTCGAAAAGGCGTGCGACAGCGCGCGCGCCTCGTTGGGCGCCTCGGTCTTGGGGGTCACCGCCGCGCTGGCGGCCTGCGCGGCCGAAAACACCGAGTGCGGCTGGCGGGCCGCCAGGCCGACGGCCGTGCCGAGCACGGCCAGCGAAAACACTATGCCCAGGGGGGTCCGAGTCATTGCGTTCCTTTGTATCGAGTTGGATGAGCTGTCAAGCCGCGCGGGATGCCCGGCGGCGCCAGGTTTCTGCCGGTCGGAACGACACTTTCAGTGCCGTGCTGGATAACTGGCCGCCGCCGGTGAAAAATTCCTCGCACATGCGCTGGTTCCGCGGACTGAAGCAGGCGCCGGTGACGGTGGCGCTCATCGCCGTCAACGTGCTCGTCTACCTGGTGATGGCCGCGTGGTCGCGGCACGTGCTCTCCTTCGACGGCGAAACCTTGATTGCCGCCGGCGCTTCGGTCACGGCGCCGGACGTCATCGCCTCCCACTGGCGCTGGCTGACGGCGGCCTTCGTGCACGCCAACCTGCTGCACATCTTCATGAACATGTGGGTGCTGGGGCAGATCGGGGCCATTTCGGAAAAGGCGCTGGGCCGCGGCCTCTTCGCCGCCACCTATCTGGTCACCGGCTTTCTGGGCAACGTCCTCTCCAGCCTGATGGCGCACGGGGCGACCGTGTCGGTGGGCGCCTCGGGCGCCATCATGGGCCTCATCGGGATGGCGGCCACGTTCGCCTGGCGGTCGGGGCAGCGGAAGGCCGCCAAGGTTCTGGCCTTCAACATCGTGTTCGTGCTCGGCGTGGGGTTGTCGCTGTCGGCGCGCGGCATCCACCTGGTCGACAACGCCGCGCACATCGGCGGTCTGGTAGCGGGCGCCGTCATCGGGTTGGTCCGCGTCGCCGCTCCGCGTCCCGTCCCCGCGCGCCTGGACCGGGCGCTGGTGGCCGTGTCGTTCGGCCTGGCCGCCGCGGCTTTCGCGATCGTTCAGGTGGTTGGTCCCTGATACGAACCAGATCCGAATTAAGTTTCCGTCCATGGCCATCGAGAGCGTGAACCCAGCCACGGGCGAGCGGCTGCGCTCGTTCGACGAGGAGAGCCCGGACACTGTCGAGCGCAAGCTGGCCCGGGCCGCGGCCGCCTGGGACGGCTGGCGCCGGACGCCGATCGCGGCGCGTGCCGCGGTGCTGTCGCGCGCGGCCGAGATCCTCGACGGCGAGAAGGACTCGTTCGGCCGCCTGATGACGCTGGAGATGGGCAAGCTGGCGGCGGACGCGGCGGCTGAAGCGCACAAGTGCGCGACCGCCTGCCGCTACTACGCCGAGAACGCGCAGGCCTTCCTCGAGCCCGAGGTGGTGGCCGAGGGACCGGGCAGCCGGGACGAGATTCAGCTTCAGCCGCTCGGCGCCGTGCTGGCGGTGATGCCCTGGAACTTTCCCTTCTGGCAAGTGATCCGCTTCGCGGCGCCCGCGCTGGCCGCCGGCAACGTCGGATTGCTGAAGCACGCCTCGAACGTGCCTCAGTGCGCCCTGGCGCTGGAGGATCTGTTCCGGCGCGCCGGCGCCCCGGACGGCGTGTTCCAGACGCTGCTGATCGGCTCGGGCGCCGTCGAGAAGCTGATCGGCGACGATCGGATCGCGGCGGTCACGGTGACTGGCAGCGAGGGCGCCGGCCGGGCGATTGCGGCGGCGGCCGGGCGGCACCTCAAAAAGAGCGTCCTCGAGCTGGGCGGCAGCGACCCGTTCGTGGTGCTGCCGAGCGCGGAGCTCGATCGCGCCGTGGCCACCGCCGTGAAGGCGCGCACCGTCAACGCCGGGCAATCCTGCATCGCGGCCAAGCGGTTCGTGGTGGCCGAGGCCGTCTACGACCGGTTCGCCGCGGCGTTCACACAGGCCATGAAGGCGCTGGTGGTCGGCGATCCCGCCGACCCGCGCACGCAGATCGGGCCGCTGGCGACGGCCAGCATCCGCGACGGCGTGGCCGATCAAGTCGCGGCCTCGGTGAAGGCCGGCGCGCGCGTCCTGACCGGCGGCCGCGCGCTCGAGCGGACCGGGTTCTACTACGAGCCGACGGTCCTGGCCGACGTTCCGGCTGACGCGCCCGCCGCCCGGGACGAGGTGTTCGGGCCGGTGGCGGCGCTGTTCCGGGTGCGTGACGCCGGCGAGGCGATCGCCGTCGCCAACGCCACCCCGTTCGGCCTGGGCGCGGCCGCGTTCACGCGAGACCCGGCCGAGGCCGAACGCCTGGCGCGCGAGCTGGCGGCCGGCAGTGTCTTCATCAACGGCATGGTGGCCTCGGATCCGCGGTTTCCGTTCGGCGGCGTCAAGCGCTCCGGCTACGGACGCGAGCTGTCGATCTACGGATTGCGCGAGTTCATGAACGTGAAGACGGTTCGGATCGCCGGGATGGCCTGAACGGCTCGAGCGCCGACCAGCCGAGGCCGAGCGCCGCCACCACCGCGTCGAGCCGGCTCCTCAAAGGACCTGCTGATCGTCCAGGCGATCCATCCGGCGCAGGGCCGGGACGCGCCAGGCCGTGATGGCGGTGACCACGACGGTGATGATGCCGCCCAGCACCACCGACGGCACGGTCCCCAACAGCTTGGCGGCCACGCCCGACTCGAACGCGCCGATCTCGTTCGACGAACCGATGAAGATCTGATTCACGGCGGAGATGCGGCCCAGCATGTTCGACGGGACCAGCACCTGGGTCATGGTGCCGCGGAAATAGACGCTCAGCATGTCCGCCGCGCCGCTGGCCGCCAGGATCGCCAGCGACACCCAGAACCAGCGCGACAGCGCGAACGCGACCATCGACAGGCCGAAGAGCGCGACCGCCCACAAGAACAGGCGCCCGGCCCGGCCCGGCGGCGGCCGCAGCGCCAAAATGCCCGACATCAGCACGGCGCCCACGGCGGGCGCGGCGCGCAAGGCGCCCAGTCCCTGAGGTCCGACGTGCAGGATCTCTTCCGCGAAGATCGGCAAGATGGCCACGGCGCCGCCGAACAGCACCGCCAGCAGATCCAGGGTGATGGCGCCCAGGAAGAGCGGCCTCGTGAACAGGAACGACAGACCCGCCCGCACGCTGGCCAGCAGCGGCTCGGCTCGCGCGACGGCGGCGCGCGGCGGGGCGTCGATCCGCGCCACCGCGATCAGCGCCGCCATCATCATCATCGCCGCGACCGCATACGACACGGTCGCGCCGACCCAGGCGTAGAGCATTCCGCCCAGCGCCGGACCGCTGAAAGCCGCCACCTGCCAGATGCCCGTCCTCCAGGCCACCGCGCTGGGATAAAGCGGCCGCGGCACCAGGTCGGCGCCCAGCGCGTTGCGGGCCGGCAGCAGAAAGCTGCGGGCGGCGCCGCAGACGACGATCACGGCGTAGATCGTCCAGCGGATCCCGACCGACGGCCGCCCCTGCCCCAGCAACATGCGGCTGGCCACCGCCAGCGCACCCGCGGCCGCCAGCAGCACCGCCAGCGCGGTCAGGGCGACCCGCCGGCGATCGCGGATGTCGGCGACGTGCCCGGCGTACAGCGCGAACCCGATGAACGGCGCCGCTTCGGCCAGACCGACCATCCCCAGCGCCAGCGGATCGTGCGTGACGGCGTACATCTGCCAGGCGACGACCACGCCCTGGATCTGAGCTCCCATCGCCATGGCCATGATGCTTCCGACGAACCACCGGAAATTCGGAATGCGGAGCGGGGCGTAGGGATCGTGAGAGGCGGCTGGCGCGGGCGCGTGAGACATCCGTCCCTAGATTACCCAGATTGGAGTACAAAGACGTTCCGCCTCCGCCCATTCCCGCCCGAGGACCCGTGACGCTCGGAAAAAATTTTCGCCTCCCGACGGATGTCAGACCGAAGAGCTACGAAGCCGACTTGCGCCTGGACCTGCCCGCCGGCCGATTCGAAGGGCGGCTGGTCCTCGACCTGACGCTGGCCGCCGCGCGCGACCGCATTCACCTGCACGGCGTCGGCCTGGACGTGCTCTCGGCCGAGATCGACCTGGGCGACGGGCGCCGCCTCACCGGCCAGTCGAGCGCCGACGCCGAGAGCGAGACCGTCACGATCCTGTTCGGCGAGACGCTGCCGGCCGGAACGGCCCAGCTGGCGCTCGGCTACCGCGGCCTGTTCAGCCCCGGGCTGCGCGGCCTTTACCGGGCCGGGCCGCTGGCGGTTACGCAGTTCGAGGCGGCCGACGCCCGCCGGCTCTTCCCCTGCTTCGACGAACCCGCGTTCAAGGCCACCTGGCAGCTCACCGTCGCCGGCGTGCCCGACGGCCACGTGGTGATCTCGAATAGCCCGACGGGGCGCGAGGACCGAGACGGGCGCGGGGCCCGGTGCGTCAGCTTCGGCCCGACGCCGCCGCTGTCGTCCTATCTGATCGCGCTGGTGGTCGGCCCGCTGGTGCCGAGCGCCGTGGCTCGGGTGCGCGGAATCCCTGTCTGCACCTGGACCACCGCCGAAAAGCGTCACCTGTCGGCTTTCGCCCAGGAGACCGCGTCGGCGGTGCTGCCGCGCCTCGAAGACTACTTCGGCCTGCCCTACCCGTTCGGCAAGCTCGATCAGATCGGCGTCCCCGACTTCGAGGCCGGCGCCATGGAGAACGCCGGAGCGGTCACGTTCCGCGAGGTGGCGCTGCTGGCCGATCCCGCGACGGCGCCGCTGGCCGTGCAGAAGCGGATCGCCGAGGTCATCACGCACGA
>JAICYS010000457.1 GCA_025934105.1 Myxococcota bacterium
ACGCGCTGATCCTGGCCTTCGGGATGGACTCCGCCATCTCACGCACGCTGCAGCTCATCGAGGACCAGGGCGAGGCCGCCAGCCAGATCCCCATCTACATGACCCAGCTCTTCGTCGCCAACGCCCACGAGCAGGTCTTCCACATCCTGCGGGAGATGCTGATGTGGATGTCGCAGGACGAAGAGTGGGGGCGCGAGATCCGCGACATCAACAGCTACTACAACCTCGAACGCGTCAACACCTTCAGCCTGCGCCGCAAGATCGCCAAGCACGTCATCGAAGCCGGCGGCTACAGCCTGTGACCGGGCCGAAAGCCCTGCCGCCGGCCGTCGGCGGTCAGCCGCTGGAACGGCCGTCGTCGAGCCGGTTCGGGCGGCTGGAACGGGCGGTCTGGATCCTCAGGGGATCCGTCTCCAGCTCGGCTTGAACCCCGCCGAATAGGTGGGGGGCCCGTCGGACAGGACGTAGTCGACGCGGCGGTTCCTGGGTTCGTCGACGTTGTCGGCGGTCTTCACCTCCGGCGAGGTTTCGCCGAAGCCCTCGAAGGCGATGGGGAGCTTGACGCCGCGCTTGCGGAACCAGGCGGCGATCGAGCGGGCGCGCTCCTGGGACAACTTCAAATTGTGCGAGGCGCTGCCGACGGTGTCGGTGTGGCCGGCGATGTAGAGCGTGATGCCGGGGTGCATGCGCCCGTGGGCGCGATCCTTGGCCAGCACCTCTTCCAGCTTGCCGTAGGCGGCCTCCAGCTTGGGCGCTTTGGACGGCTGGATCTCGGCTGAATCGGTCTGGAAGTTCACGTCCTCGTGCGGGATGGGGACGAACCAGGGGGCCAGCTCGACGCCCACCCAGTTCCCCTGCGCATCGTAGGCGCGCACGTCGATCCGGCCCACGGGCGCGTCGCTGGACGGCGTCCAGGTCACGATCAGCGGCGCGCCGGCGGGGCGGCCGTTGAAGTCCTGTTCCTCGTCGGCCAGGGGCGCCTCCGAGTCGGCGAACACCTGGATCTTCACCTTGCCGGCGGGGTGCGACATCTTCACTTCCAGCCGGTGCGCCTTGAGGTCGACCTTGCTCTTGTCGACCTGGACCTTCAGCGGGCTGCCGGCCGCCATGGCCAACCGCGGAGCCAACAGCCCGGCCGACGCGGGACCCAGAACGGGGGCCAGGACCGGCGTCAGCAGGGGGCCGGCGATCGCGGCGACGAATGCGATCCGGATCACGGGCCCATCCTAACACCGGTTCGGCGCGTGGTAGCGTTCGGGCAGTGAGGTTCCTCGACCGCCTGGCAATGCCGCTGGCGCTGGTGGCCTGGGTCGGCTGCGCGACGACGGTGCGGCCGCAGATCGACCCCGCCTTCGCGGCGCGCGCCTACACACCGGGGCGCATCGCGGTGCTGCCGCCCGACGTGTTCGTCGTGTTGGACCAGTTCGGCGACAACGATCCGGTCAAGTCGGCGGCGTTGGGGCAGCAGGTCTCGGCCGAGACGCTGCAGGCGATCGCCGACGGGCTGCGCCGGCGCGGCTACGACGTCGATCTTTCTTCGGGCTGGGACGGCATCCATGGCCCCGACGGCAGCGTGCTGGTCGGCGCCGACGAGATGGGTGCGCTGGCCCGCAGCATCGTCGCGTTCGCCAACAGCCCGGACGGCGCGGTGACCGGGCCGGTGGCGACGCCGGCGCGGATCGCGCCCGACCTGGCCGCGCGGGTCGGGTGGGCGACGCAGTCGGGCGCGGTCCTCTACGTCAACATGAAGGGCGTGGTGACGACGGCGGGGAAGCGCGCGGCCACCGTCTTGGCCGTGGTGTTCATCGTCGTCATCATCGCCGCCATCGTCCTGATGCTGGCGGCGAACAGCAAAGGGGGCGGCGGGCACGCGCTGCCGCACGCGACGGGCGGCGCGCGCGCGCCGGCGATCG
>JAICYS010000320.1 GCA_025934105.1 Myxococcota bacterium
CCCGGCGGCCAATCTGGCCCCGGCGCCGGTGGCGATCCCTTCGCCGCCTCCGCCGCCGCCCGCCGCGCCGGAACCGACGCGCCCGTGGCGGCGCAGCCACGCGCACGCCGAGCGGCGGTCGGCCAAGCCCGCGGCCCAGGCGGCGGCCAACGCAGAGGCCGCCGAGTCGGTCAGGCGGGGCGTGCTCCCCTCGGGCTCGCGCGAAGCCTACCCCGAGAAGTGAACGGCTTGCGGCGGTCGTTGCTCATCGCGATCGTGCTGATCGGGGCCGGTGTCCGCCCGGCGCGCGCCCAGGACGACCGCGATCTGACGTCGGCGGCCCGCTCGCACTACGAGATGGGCCTGCAGCTCTTCGACGCGCGCGAGCACGAGCAGGCGCTGATCGAATTCACGCGCGCCAACGAACTCAAGAGCCGGCCGGCGGCGCTGTTCATGATGGCGCAGTGCCAGTACCTGCTGGGGCGGCTGAAGGAAGCGCGCGCCAACTACCAGCGCTACGTCGACGAGAACCCGCAGGGCGAGTTCGCGACGCTGGCCCGCGACCGCGTCAGCGCCATCGACCGGCGCCCCAGCACGTTCGTCATCAACGTGGTCCCCGACGACGTGACGGTGCGGATCTCGCCGGACGGGCAAACCGGACACGTGGTGGCGACCGGGCAGGCGCCCAACAACTTCTCGGTGCCGCGCGGCCGCTATCGCGTCGACGTCACCAAACCCAACTACCAGGGGCAGACGCGCATCGTCGACGTCGACCTGGCCGAGACCAAGCCGCTGTTCTTCAAGCTGGAGCCGATCCCGGCGCGCCTCGACATCGAGACCTACCCACCGGGCGCGACGCTTTACGTGAACGGCAACCGCGCGCGCAACCCGTACCACCAGGACCTGGCGCCCGGCAGCGTCGAAGTGTTCGCCGAGGCGCCCAACTATGTGTCGCGCGCGGTGGAGTTGAACCTGGCGCCGGGGGCGCACCAGCGGCTGACCGGCCCGAGCCGCCTGACACTCTCCTATCGGCAGCGCTCGGGGCGGCCCGAGCTGCTGGGAGCCTCGGCGGTGGTTGGCGGTCTGTTCGGCGCCGGCGCCGTCATCGCGGCCATCGGCAGCTCGTTTCAGGACCCGCAGGTCTCGACGGTGCTGCTGGCCAGCGGCGGCGCCATCGCGGGCGGCATCGTCGGCCTGCTGGTCGCCACGCCGCTGGTGCCCGACTACATCCCCGACAACCGGGCCTTCTTCATCATGGGCGGCATGTGGATCGGCCTGGTCGACGGCGGGTTGATGGGGATCGTCGGCGAGCAGATCGACACCGCCAACGACACGGTCCAGCGGCCCTGTCCCGGCCCGTACGCCTGCCGCGGCAAGCTGGGCGACGAGCTGCGCGCCGGCTTCTACGGCAGCGCCGGCGGTCTGGCCCTGGGACTGACCGGCGGTGTGCTGCTGCGCAACCGGGCCCCGACGTACGGCCGCGTGGCCATGATCCAGAGCGCGGCGCTGGGCGGCGCCCTGGTCGGCGCCATCACGCAGATCGCGCTGCAATGGCAGCCCTACGGCCGCGGATGGGACTACACCGTTCGGCAGCAGGATCCCTCCGCCCAGGCCGAGTTGTGCGTGAAGCGGGGCGACGTCTCCAACTGCTCGTACAAGGAGCGCAGCGTGATGGACCTGATGCCCGGCGCTCTCATCGGGCTCAACGTCGGGCTCGCGGCCGGGTTGCTGGGCGCGTACCTGCCGAGCCAGCACACCTACGGGCCCACCTGGCAGCGCGTGGTGCTGGTGGACGCGGCGGTGGTGGCGGGGGGGTGGCCGGCGCGACGATCGGCTGCGTGGCCAACCCGAGCTGCCTCAACCAGGATCCGAACGACGGCGATCGCGCCATCGCCGCCGGCGCCGCGCTTCTGGGCGGCGCGCTGGGCTTCGTCGGGGGCGTCCTGGCCACCGGCCACGTGGGCGAGGGGCCGTCGACCTCCGACGGGTCGTCGATGCCGATCGCGACCTTCGCGCCGGTGCGCGCGGCGGACGGGTCGACCGTCCCCGGCGTCGCCGCCATCGGCACCTTCTAGTAACATCTGCCGCATGGCCGCTTCCTTGCGCGAGGCGTTCGTGGTCGAGGCGGTGCGCACGCCCTTCGGGCGGCACCGCGGCGCGCTGGCCGAGGTGCGGCCCGACGATCTGGCGGCGCTGGTCGTCGCGGAGGTGGTCCGCCGGGCGGGCGCCGATCCTGCCGCCGTCGACGACGTCATCCTGGGCTGCGCCAACCAGGCCGGCGAGGACAACCGCAACGTCGGCCGCATGAGCGCCCTTTTGGCGGGGCTGCCGGTCACGGTGCCGGGGGCGACGGTGAACCGGCTGTGCGGCTCGGGGCTGCAGGCGCTGGTCGACGGTGCGCGGGCCATCGCCACCGGCGAGGCCGATTTGGTGGTGGTGGGCGGGGTCGAGTCGATGACGCGGGCGCCGCTGGTGATGGGCAAGGCCCGGGAGGCCTTCGCGCGCGGCGACGTGACCGTCCACGACAGCACGCTCGGCTGGCGCTTCGTGAACCCCCGGATGGAGGCGCTTTACGGCACGCACCCGCTGGGCGAGACCGCCGAGCTGGTCGCCGAGCTTCATCACGTCTCGCGCCAGGAGCAGGATGCCTTCGCGCTGGAGAGCCAGCGGCGCTGGGCGGCGGCGCTGGCGGCCGGCAAGCTGGCCGACGAGATCATCCCCGTCGACGTTCCGGCGGGGCGGGGCGGGACCAGGCGCTTCGACCGGGACGAGCACCCGCGGCCGGAGGCCACCGCCGCCGAGTTGGCGGCCTTGAAGCCGGCCTTCCGCAGGACGGGCGGCACCGTCACCGCCGGCAACGCCTCGGGGATCAACGACGGCGCGGCGGCGCTGTTGCTGGCTTCGCCGGCCGGCCTCCAGCGGCTGGGGCGCCCACCGCGCGCCCGGGTCGTGGCCTCGGCCGTCGCCGGCGTCGAGCCGAAGCACATGGGCCTCGGCCCCATCCCGGCCACGCGCAAGCTGCTGGCGCGGGTCGGTCTCGCCGCCGGCGACCTGGATTTGGTCGAGCTGAACGAGGCCTTCGCCGCCCAGGCCATTCCCTGCCTGCGCGAGCTGCAGCTCGACCCCTCGCGCGTCAACGTCAACGGCGGCGCCATCGCCGTCGGGCACCCGCTGGGCGCGTCGGGCGCGCGGCTGGCCGGCACGCTGGTTCACGAGCTGGGCCGGCGCGGCGCGCGCCGGGGGCTGGCCGCGATGTGCATCGGCGTCGGCCAGGGGATCGCGGTGCTGCTGGAGCGCACGTGACGAACGGCGACGACACCGCCGCCGTCTTGGCCGCCGTCGCCCACGAGTTCAAGAACGCGCTGGCGCCGCTGGGCATGACCTTGCAGCTGATCGAGCGGCAGGTGCAGACCGGCCAGCCGGTGGCCGCCGCCGATCTGGCGTTCTCGCGGGCGCAGGTGCGGCTGCTCTCGTCGCTGGTCGACGATCTGCTGGATCAACAGCGCGTCGATCTGGACGCCTTGCCGTTTCGCCCCGCGCCCGCCGACGCCCGCGCCGTCGTCGGCGAGGCGGTGGCCGCGTTTCGCCGCGCCCACGACCGAGCGGTGGCGCTGGAGCTGCCCGAGGCGCCGCTGATGGCGGAGCTGGATCCGGCGCGCCTCCGCCAGGTCCTGGCCAACCTGCTGGAGAATGCCGACCGCTACGCGCCGCCCGGGTCGCCGGTCACGGTTCGCGCGCAGCCCGCCGCGGCCGGCGTGCGCATCGAGGTCAGCGATCGCGGACCGGGCCTCGGCCCCCAGGAAAAGGCGCGCATCTTCCAGCGGTTCGTGCGCGGCGCCGCCAGCCGGGGAACCAGCGGGCTGGGCCTCGGCCTCTACCTATGCCAGGCCATCGTCGCCCGGCACGGAGGCCAGATCGGCGTCGACAGTCTGCCCGGCGCGGGTTGTACGTTCTGGATCCTGCTGCCGAACGCCTGAGCGTCTCGGCCCCGGGGTCTTGCCCGGCTCGGGTTTGGTCGTTATTCTGATTCATCCGACGGAGAGACCTTGCCGCGCGATCCAAAAATCACCCCCATCACCCGGCACGAACCGCGGACCTTCTACGCCACCCGCGTGACCCGCACCCAGGCGGGAGAATCGTGGGACCTCTGGTCGGTCGAGGACGGCCGGCGCATCGGCTTTTTGTCGGTGGTCGACGACGGCCACGTGGTTTACGCGCTGGCCACCGTCAAGCGCGGGACCTCGCACGAAGAGGTCGCAGACCTGGTCGAAGGTTTTTTCACGCCTTCCTCGACGGACGCCCACAATCGAGAGATCATCATCTCGGACTATGACGAAGAGCCCGAGATGCTGGAATCGGACATTCGCCAGAGTTAGGCGAGGGCGGCGTTGACCGTCGGGGCCGCGCCCGCCGGTGGCTTGTTCGGCGCGTTCACCCCGTTCGACGAGCGGGCGGCCGATCAGTTCTTCGGGCGCGCCGACGAGGTGTCGCTGCTCGACCGGCTGCTGGCCGGTGAGGCCCGGCTGGTCGTCTTCACGGGCCCGTCCGGCGTCGGCAAGACGTCGCTGTTGCGGGCCGGCCTGGCGCCCGCCATGGCGCGGCGGGGGGTCGCGACGCTGATCCTGGGCAGCTATCAGGACCTGGAACGCGAGCTGGTGCGCGAGAGCAGCCGCCTCGGCATCGCGCCGCCGGTCCCCGGTCAGGACCCGGGCGACTACCTGGGCAGCGTGGCGCGCGAGGCCAAGGGCGGCCTGGTGCTGGTGTTCGACCACCTGGAAGACGCGCTGGCGCCCGACGGCACGTTCGTGGGACCGGACCTGGCCGCGCTGGCGGCGCAGGTGATGGAAGAGGGCGGGGCCATGCCGCGGGTCATCCTGTGCGTCGAGGACCTGGCGTTCGCGCGGCTCGAGCCGCTGCGGACCGCGTTGCGCGCGCGGACCGGGACGCGCGCGTCGACCGCGCTGCCCAGGCTGACCGAGGCCCAGGTGGCCGAGATCCTCGAACGGAGCGCCGTGCAGTCCGGCACCCCCTTCGAAAAAGGGCTGGCCGCCGCGGTGGCGGCGGACCTGTGCCGGGACGGTCCCTGCCGCGCCATCGACATCCAGATCGTCGCGCGCGCCATCGCCGACCTGCGGCTGGGGTCGCTGCGCCGGTACCGCCGGAGCGGCGGCGCCGCGGTGCTGCCGTCGGTCTGGCTGGATCGCGTGGCCGTGGATTGCGGCGGTCCCGTCGCGCGCCGCGCGATGATCGCGGCCACCCGCGGCGCCGTCGACGCCGGGGACCTGGCCGCCCGCGGCCGCAACGGCCGCGACCTCGGCGCCGAAGCGCTGGCGGCGCTGCGGGCGCGCGGCCTTCTGGTGGTGACGCCGCGCGGGCGCCGCGAGGCCTACGGGCTGGCGCACCCGGCGCTGCGCGAGGTGGTGCTGGCGGCGACGCTGCCCGACCGCGCGCGCGTGGCGCTGGCCCGTCGCACGCTGGCCCGCCGGCGCGCCGCCGGCGAGCGGCTGCGCCTGCGCGAGCTGCTCGCCGTCCAGCGCAGCCTGGGCGGCGCCGGGGCCCTGGCGGCCGACGATCG
>JAICYS010000023.1 GCA_025934105.1 Myxococcota bacterium
GTTCGCCCCCAGCGGATGCCGGCATTCCGTCGATCTGCGGCACGCCCGACGGCGACGCGGGCTGCGCCGGCTGCCTGGCCGCCGGCGGCGCCTGCGTGGCCGGCGCCTGCGTCTTCCAGTGCGGCTCCGCCTGCTCGCCCTGCGACAAGCCGATCGCCTGCCCGATGGGCATGCCCTGCCGGATCGACTGCCCGGCCGGCGGCTGCAACACGCCGATCGATTGCCACGACGCGACCACCTGCGCGATCACCTGCGGCGACCACGCCTGCACGCAGCCCATCCACTGCAGCGGCGGAATCAGCACCTGCACGGTGACCTGCAGCGGTCAGGGCTCGTGCGGCTCCACCGTGTCGGCGGGGGGCGACGTGGCGACCATCGCCTGCTCCGGCAGCGGCGCTTGCCAGGGCGCCGTCACCTGCAGCGGCAACAACTGCACCGTCCAATGTACCGGCCCTTCCAGCTGCGCGTCGACGGTGACCGGCAACGCCGCCGTCAACCACATCAACTGCACCGGGGGCAACGCCTGCGCCCAAGCGGTCCGCTGCAGCGGCACCAGCTGCGTGACGGATTGCACCGGCACGCGCGACTGCGCCAGCGGCTACTGCTGCTTCGGCGCCAGCTGCCAGACGCGCCCCATCCTGGAGCCGACGTGCAAGTGAGCGCGGCTCACCCGCCGGCGTTGCTGAAATCGATGCACTGGCCGCCGGGCAAGCAGACGTTCGGGCTGCAGTAGAACGCCACGTTCTGGTAGTTGCAGCAGGTGGCGCCGGTGCCGCACAGGCTGGACGGTTGCGTGCCGCAGGGGTTCGGATTGCTCGGCTGCGTGTTGAGGCCCGCCACCGTGCAGATGCACGGGACGCCGTTCAGCGTCAGGCCGTCGACCGTGTCGCAGGCGCACACCAGCGGCGACGCGCACTCGCCGCCTTTGCGCGTGCAGGGCGAGCCCACGCCCTTCTCGTTGCCGCCACCGGGCGGGCACCCCGGCGGCAGATCCAGCGCCAGGTCGTAGGTCAGCCCGTCGCGGCTGGCGTCCGGCTTGTGGCCGTTGTTCGACGAACAGGCCCCTTCCGCCAGAGCGCCGGCCAGGGCCAAGGTCGCTGCCAAGCTACGCAACTGCATCCGGCAAGGTTAAGCGTTTCGCATTTCAGTTGAAAGCCACGGTCGCGCGCAGCGAGTAAGAGCTGGTGCCCACGTACTCGAGCACGCCGAACTGCTCGGTCTTGCGGCCGAGGCCGATGCGGGCGATCGCGTCCAGCCGCCAGTCGCCCAGGTGAAACTGCAGCGCCGGGGCTAGCCAGGTCGATCGCAGGTTGTCGATGGGGAACTGCGAGTCGTTGACCTCGTTGACCTGCACGTCCGTCCCCAGCTCGACCGAGGCGCCCAGGAAATCGAAGGGCGCATAACTCACCGCGACGTGCGAGTCCCAGAAGATCAGCGTGGGGACGATCACGGGCAGGCCCAAGAAGTCGCCGTCCGGCCCGATCATCGCCAGCACCCCCTCGTTCACGGCGTAGGTGAACCGCCCCAGCGCGCCGCCCACCACCACCGTCGGCTCGAGGTGGAAGTAGTAGGGGAAGACGTACGAAACGCTGTCGCCGTTGGTCGGCAGGTAAAAGTCGAAGCGCGTCGTGTGCGTGGCCAGGCGCGTCCGGTAGCCCAGCCCGGCCACCAGCGCTTCGCCGGCCAGCCGTTCGGTCCAGATGGCGCCCACCCGCAGGTCGCCCAGGGCCGTGCCGGTCTGCTTTTCCGGGTTGGGGACGCCGCCGGGCACCATCGTCACGTCCAGCGTGGTGACGTTGGCGAACGGCAGCTCGGCCTCGAACGAGAACCGCCGCCAGCGCCACACGCCCCCCAGCGCGAAGCGGAAGTTCGTCCCCTTGCCCTCGATGTAGGGCAGCACGGAGAGGTCGTTGCTGGACGCGTAGGCCGCGTCGATGTAGAGCCGCGTCGGCGATTCGGGCAGCCGCAGGGCGGGGCCGTCGACCGGCGGCGGGTAGAAGGTCTGGAGAACCGACTGGCCGTCGTCATCCGCCCGGGCGGGACCGGCCAGCGCCGCCAGCAGCAGCGGCGCCAGGACGGCCACCCGGGCGGTCGTCGTCCCCGTCACGCGTCGACGAAGTCCATCGAACCCAGGTAATCGGCCTTCCCCAGCTCGACGCCGTTGCTGCGCAGCAGGTCGTAGGCAGTCGCCACGTGGAAGTAGAAGTTCGGGACCTGCCGGGTGATCAGGTAGTCGCGGGCGCGCAGCGCCTTGCCCGGCCGGTTGGGCAGCCGGATCAGCGCGTCGGGGTTCACGTTTGCGAGGTCCTTCTCCGTGAACGTTTCCAAATAGGCCAGGCAGCGGGCGATCCGGCCGCGCAGCTCGACGAACGTCTTTTCGTTGTCTTCGTGCTTGGGCGCTTCCTTGCCGGCCAGGTTGGCCGCCGTCCCCTTCGCCGTGTCACAGGCGATCCGGACCTGCGCCGAGAACGGCAGCATGTCGGGGAAAAGCCGCAGCCCAAAATAGTTATCCGGGTCGAACTTGCGCGCCTCGGCGTGCTTCTGCGCCTTGTCGAGGATGGCGTCCAAGTTCTTGAGAGAGCGGACGAACTGCCGAACGACCAGGTACTCCATCAAAGTCCTCCGAGAGTGGGCCCCCGATCTACCTCGGCCGGATCGGCCGGGCAACAGCCTTTCCCGGAGCCCCAAAAAAGCGCAAGATTCGCCTCATGCGCCCCCTCCTTAGCAGCGCTATGCGCAAAATCTTATTGACGGTGGGCGCGATGGGCGCTGCGTCGATGGTGGCGGGTGACGCCGCGGCGACGGTGACGGAGCCCGACGGAACGTCGCTGCCGCAGGCCACGCCCACCGCGGAGATCAGCGTCGTCACCAGCCGCGGGTTCCTGGCCACCGACGATACGCTGGCTGGCCTGTTCGCGATCCGCGGCGAGACACTGAACCCGACCACGGACGCCCAGTTGACGCCCGGCACCTTCTCCCCGCAGTGCGGCTTCACCGGGCAGATCGTGTTGCACGGCGGCGGCTGCGCCAACGCGCTCGGTTGGTACAACGCGACGCCGGGCAGCACGACGCCGCCGCCCGCGAACCAGATCTACCCGCTGGTGCCGGCGAATCTCACACAGGCGCCGCCCAACGGGATCAGCTGCAAGGACACCGATTTCTGTCCGATGGCGGAACCGGACATGAACGCGGGGCAGGCGGGGCAGCACACCTGGGTGCAATACACCTGGAACGCGTCGTCGATCGCCAGCGACGCCCGCTACAAGGGAGGTCAGGTCGGTTTCGCGTTGATCGGCAACTCCGGCCAATGCTCGCAGACGAAGTATTCTGAGGCGGGCCTGAACGTGATGTCGACGAAATACAACAAGCCCTGGGTCACGACGCTGATTTATCAATCGACGATCGATCCCAGCTCGTACTACATCGCCTTCGAAGATCTGCCGATGGGGCCGACGGACTGGAAGCAGTACGGCTGCGACGGCGACTTCAACGACTTCGTCTTTTACGTCACCGGCCTCAACTGCGAGGGGGGCGGGGTCGATTGCGATACGATGCTGTCGGGCGTTTGCGCCGGCGGCACCACCCAGTGCTCGATGGGCGGCGCCAAGGTCATGTGCGTCTCGAACATCCAGCCGTCGCCCGAGAAGTGCAACGGCCTCGACGACGATTGCAACGGCACGGTCGACGATCCGGACGCGCCCGGCCTGTGCGACCCCGGGTTCATCTGCAGCCAGGGAACCTGTATCCCGCCCTGCAGCGACACGGAGTTTCCGTGCGCGCCGCCCACCGTCTGCGACAAGACCGATCACCTCTGCAAGGACGCCGCCTGCATCGGCAAGATCTGCGGGATGGGGCAGACCTGCTACGAGGGAACTTGCATCGGCGGCTGCGACGGCGTGATCTGCCCGCCCGGCCAGGTCTGCCGGATCGGCCAGTGTGTCGATCCGTGCCAGGGCGTGACGTGCCCCGACGCGCAGATCTGCGACAACGGCGCCTGCGTCTCGCCCTGCTCGTGCCGTCCCTGCGCGGCGGGCCAGACCTGCACCAGCAAGGGGACCTGCGTCGACACCGGCTGCGACAAGATCACCTGCAAGGCGCCCCAGGTCTGCGTGGCCGGCAAGTGCCAGGACGGCTGCCAAGACGTCGTCTGCCCGACGGGCCAGGCCTGCACCGACGGACAGTGCGCCACGCCGCCCGACGGTCCGATCGTCCCGCGGTCCGACGCCGGCGTCCCGACCGGCAGCGGCGGTTTCGTCGGGACCGGCGGCAGAACGGGCAGCGGCGGCCAGGTCGGCTCGGGCGGCGTGACCGGCGGGCAGGGCGGCAGCCCCGGCCTGGCCGGCGCTCCGGGCACCGGTGGCAGCTCCCTGCACGCGGGCGGCCTGCAGACCTGCTCGTGCGACGAGAGTGGAGGCCCCGGCGGCGGCGCCCTCGCGCTGTTGCTCGCCGCGCTGGCCATCGCGCGCCTGCGCACGCGCCGTCCCGCGAAGTCCCAGGCCGCTTCCTGGTCGAAGTGATCGCGCGCGCCGTCCCGCGAAGTCCCAGGCCGCTCCCTGGTCGAAGTGATCGGTTGAGAAAACCGATGACCTGACATCGGAACCGCTGGCGTTCCGATCGCCCGCACGGCGGCGACGTTCGCCGGCGCGATCGACCGCTCGATCGAATCGGCGAATCGATTTTCAGGTGTTCAGCTCCGGCGCGGAGAGCACACGGCCAAGCCGGTCGTCAACGGCGGGAGCGAATCACTTCGAGGTGCAGCAGTCCAGGCTGGACGCGCGTTCGGTCAGGCGCGATGCCGTTCGGGCGAATCAAGCGCAGACCGGCCGACACGGCGGGCCGGCCCGGATGGCGAACCGGGCCGAGGACCGGGACCGCAGGTCACGCCAGGGCCGGGGCACAGGCCCCGGAAGTCAGCCCGCGGGCCGGATCGTCGGCCCGCGGTCAAGCGCAGCGCAAGCAACCTGTATCGTCGCGCGCTCAGTACACCGAGCAGTAGCCGTCCTGCCAGACCCACTGGGCGCCGTCCCAGACCCAGCCGGGCTGCACCCAGGCGCAGCCGGGGTAAAAGCCGACGCCCCAGCCCGGGCCGATCCAGATGCGCGCACCGCTGCGCCAGCCCCAATAACCGGGGTGCCAGAACCGGTTGTTGCCGACCCAGCGCCCGTTGATGCCGCGGATCGCGGGCGCGCGGTAGGCGCGGTACGCGCCGTAGCCGCCCCGGTAGGCCGGGCCGCCGCGGTAAGCCGGCGCCGCCCCGCGGAAGCCGCCACCACCGTGAAAGCCGGGCGCCCCGTGAAACGTGGCACCGCCACGGAACCCCGGCGCGGCATGGAAGCCGCCACCGCCATGGAACCCACCACCATGGAACCCACCGCCGTGAAAGCCGCCACCCCCGTGGAAGCCTCCGCCGCCTCGGGCAAAGGCCGCGGCGGGAAGAGCCATGAGGGCCATCCCCAGCACAACCGTGAGAATCCGTCGCATGGTCCGATACCTCCTCGTATGAAGGTAACGACCCTGCAAAAGGGTTGCCGGTAAAGTCGCCGCGCCGGGCAGGCGGGGCGGGAACTCCGGCCGCCGCCGCGTGGCATTTACGCCACACCGGCCCTGCTGTAGATCCACACCCGTGCCTGCCAGTCCGAAAGCGGGGAATGCGCGCGCTCGGGATGGGCGCGTCATGGCTCCGTCGTGGTTGTCGCCGCGCACGCGCCGCATCGTGACGGTCCTGGCCGGGCTTTACGCGCTGTTCGTCTGGTCCGAGGGGGCGGGGTGGAAGATTGCCGATCACGTCCTGCCCCTGCCGCTGCGCTTCTTCGTCCAGGAGGCCGAGCTGTTCCCACACGCCGCGCGCGACGTCATCGAATGGCGCGCCGAAGCCTGGCGCTGCGACTTGGGCCGCTTCGAAGAGCTGGACGTGCGCCCGTTCTTCCGCATCCAGCGCGACGACAAAGAGAACCGGTTTTACCGCGCGATGTTTTTTCATTACCGCCAGCGCAAGGTGCTGGAGGCGCTGGACGCATACCTCGTGCGCGAACAGAACCACGCGCACCCCGACCAGCCCATCGGCGGCGTGATGCTGCTGAGCCTGCGGATCCCCATCCCGGCGGCGGGCACGGCGGACCCGCGCTATCAGCGGCTGCCGCTGGCCGAATACCCGCGGGACGTGGAGCGCAAATACTGGTACGTCACCGGCAAGGCCCTGCGCGAGCAGCGCTGCGCGGAGCTGAACGCGGCCGGCAGCCCCGCCCGCGACGACTCCGACGCGCGGAGCCCGGCGCCGTGAATCCATCATGAGGCAGACCGTCATCGATGAGACCTGGACCGGCAAGCTGCGGGCCTGGCTGACCGCGCCGCAGCCGATCGAGCGGCTGGCCCTGGCGCGCATCATCCTGCCGCTGCTGCTGCTGGCGTTTCAGTCCTCGCGCCTGCTGCACGCCGACGAGTGGCTGAGCCCGGTGGGCTTCCGCGTGCCGGACCTGGGCGGCGACTGGCGACAGCCGCTCTACATCCCGGCGCTGCCCGTCGGCCTGGCGTGGGGCGTGGCGGTGTTGATCACCGGGGCGGGGCTGGCCGTCTCGGCGGGGCTGTTCACGCGCGCGTCAGCCGCCGTCTTCTCGGCGCTGCTGGCCTACGTCGCGCTGGCCGACCGCCTGGAGGCGTTCACGGTCACCAAGATGGGGCCGATGCTGGCGCTGGCGCTCTGCCTGACACCGTCGGGGGCGCGCTACAGCCTGGACGCCTGGCTGCGCCGGCGGCGTCACCCGGGCGAGCCGCTGCCCACCCACGTGTCCGGCGGCGTGATCCGCTTCTTCCAGGTGTTCCTGGCCGCCATGTACTCGGGCGCGGGCCTCGCCAAGCTGCGGGGCGATTGGCTGGGCGGCGACGTACTGTGGAGCCACTTGCACGACGACTATCAGACCACCTTTTCGTGGCTGCTGGGGCGCGCGGTGCCCGCCTGGGGCTGGCAGGCGTTGCAATACCTCTCGCTGCTGTTCGAGGTGCTGGCGCCGGTCTGGTTCCTGCTGCCCTGGACCCGACCGGTGGCGGTCATCGCCGGGCTCTCCATGCACGCGTTGATCGGCCTGATGTTCGGCCCGGTCATCTGGTTCGCGTTGCTGATGAGCACGCTGCTGATCGTCTGCTACGTGCCCGAGCGCTGGCTGCTGCGCGCGTTCGCCCGGGTCACTGGTCGGACCCCTCCGGGCCCGACGGCAGCTTGATCGACAGCGTCGGGTCGGTCGTCTGCTGCGAGTGGCGGTGGGCTTCCATCGCCCGCAGCGCGTCCGAACGCCGCGTCCAGCGCCGCTCGCGCGCGTGCGCCAGCACCAGCAACGGCGGCTGCAGCAGGCGCGGCAAGAGGGCCAGGATCAGCGCGCCGCCGATCACGACGATGGCCAGCGGCTTCTGGGTGTCGGCGCCGATGCCGTGCGACAGCGCGGCCGGCGTCAGCCCCAGCATGGCGACGAAGGTCGTCATCAGAACCGGCCGCAGCCAGCGCTCGGCCGCCTCGCGGGCCCCCTCTTCCAGGCCGTGTCCCTCGTTCCAGAGCCGCTGCGCGTACGTCACCACCAGCAGCGCGTCCTGGATCGACACGCCGAAGATCGAGATGAAGCCCATCGCCGCCGAGATCGAGAAATGGGTGCGCGTGATGAGCAGCGCCAGGATGCCGCCCGTGCAGGCCACCGGGATGCCGGCCAGCACGATGAGCATGTCCTTCCAGTCCTTCACCGACGAATAGACCAGCATCGCGATCACCAGCAGCGTGATGGGGATGATGATCGACAGCCGCCCGGTCGCCTCGTTGAGCTGATTGATCTCGCCCGCCCACTCGAGGTGGGTGTCGTACGGGAGCTTCACGTGCGCGGCGATCTGCTGCCGCGCCTCGGCGATGGTCGAGGCCAGGTCGCGCCCGCGCACCGAGAACTTCACCGGCGCGTAGCGGCGGTTGTCCTCGCGGTAGATGACGGACGGGCCTTCTTCCTTGACGATGGTCGCGATCTGCCCCAGCGGCACGGCGGCGCCGTCCGGCGTGGCGATCAGGATGTTGCGGATGGCCTTCAGGTCCTTGCGATAGGGCGCCGCCCAGCGGACCGTCAGGTCGAACCGCTTTTCCCCCTCGTAGACCTGCGTCACCGCCTGGCCGCCGATGGCCGCCTGCACCACCGCCTCGACGTCGCCCACGTTCAACCCGTAGCGGCCGGCCAGCGCGCGGTTGGGCGTGATGCGCACGTCCGGCTGCCCCAGCGACGGGAACAGCGCCAGGTCCTCGACCCCCTTGACGTGCGACATGACGTCGACGATCTCGTTGGCCTTGGCCTCGTTCACGCGCAGGTCGGGCCCGAACACCTTGACGGTGTTCTCGCCCTTGACCCCCGACATCGCCTCCTCGACGTTGTCCGAGATCATCTGCGAGAAGTTGAAGATGACGCCCGGGAACGCCTCCTGCATCTCGCGCGAGAGCTCGTCGGTCATCGAGTCCTTCGTCACGCCGCGCCGCCATTCCTTGGACGGGCGCAGCGGCGCGAACAGCTCGATGTTGTAGAAGCCGGAGACGTCGGTGCCGTCGTCGGGGCGCCCGAGCTGCGACACGACGGTCGTGATCTCGGGGTGCTTGCGGTGGGCCAGATCGCAGGGGCCCTCCTTGGGGCAGCCCATGATCACGGCCCGCATCCGGCCGACGTACTTGGACGACTGCTCGAGCGAGATCGACATGGGCAGGGTGGCCCGGATCCAGAAGTTCCCCTCTTCGAGCTTGGGCATGAATTCCCGCCCCAGCTGGGTCCCGGCGATCAGGCTGCCGATCACCACCGTCGCGCCGATGGTGACCGCGGTCTTCTTGTGGCGCAGCGAGAACGCGAACAGCGGCAGGTAGAGGCGCTTGAGCGCCTTCATCAACCAGTTGTCGTGCTCGTGATCGCCCAGCGTGCCGATCTTGAGGCCGCGCTCGGCCAGTACCGGCGTCAGCGTGAGCGACAGGACGATCGCGCCGCCGATGGCGAACGCATAGGTGTGCGCCATCGGCGAGAAGATCACGCCCGACACCCCCGACAGCGTGAACAGCGGGATGAACGCCACCGCGATCACCAGCGTCGACGAGAACATCGGGGGTCCGACCTCGCCGGCGGCCTGCAGGATGCGCTCGGCCGAGCTGCGTTTGCCGGGCGCCGCGAGGTGCCGGAACACGTTCTCCATCACGATGACCGTCGAGTCGACCACGATGCCGAAGTCGACCGCGCCCAGCGAGATCAGGTTGGCGGGCGTGCCGGTGAACACCATCCCGATGAAGGCGGCCATCAGCGCCAGCGGAATGTTGAGCGCGGTGATGAGCGCCGCCCGCCCATGCCCCAGGAACATCCAGAGCACCAGCGCCACCAGCACCATGCCGATGACCAGGTTCTCCAGCACCGTGTGCGTGGTCAGCCGCACCAGCGTGGCCCGGTCGTAGTACGGCTCGATGCGCATGCCGGGGGGCAGTGCGTGCTGCCTGGTGATCTCGTCGACCTTCTGGTGGACGTTGGCCAGCGTCTTCATCGAGTCGCCGCCGTAGCGCATGAGCACGGTCCCCTGGACGATGTCCGGCTCCAGGTCCTTGCCGACGATGCCCAGGCGCGGCGCGTGGCCCACCACCACGTCGGCCACGTCGCGCACGCGCACCGGCGTCCCCTTCTGCTCGCTCAGCACGACGTCGCGGATGTCGTTCAGCGAGTGGATGATGCCGATGCCGCGCACGTCGTAGGACTGCTCGCCGATGGTCAGCCGCTGGCCGCCGACGTTCTGGTTGGCGTTGGCCAGCGCGCTCACCAGCTGGGTCAGCGTCACGCCGTGACCCTTCAGGCGGTAGGGGTCGACCTCGACGTGGTACTCCTTGGTCTCACCGCCGAAGCTGACGACGTCGATGACGCCGGGCGCCTGGCGGAACTGCCGCTCGAGGATCCAGTCCTCCGCGGTCTTGAGGTCGGACAGCGAGTAGCCCTCGCCCCGCACGACGTAGCGGAAGACCTCGCCGATGGCGCTCCAGGGCGACAGTTGCGGCGTCGCGCCGGGCGGCAGGTTGATGAACCCCAGGCGGTTCAGCACGCGCTGCTGGGCGGTGTGGTACTCGGCGTTCCAGGTGAAGTAGCACTTCACGTCCGAGAGGCCGAACAGCGACTGCGACCGGATGTGGTCGAGGTCGATCATCCCGTTGAGGCCGTTTTCCAGCGGGATGGTCACGTAGCGCTCGACCTCTTCGGCGCTCCAGCCGGTGGGCTGGGTGATGATCTCGATCATCGGCGCGACCGGGTTCGGATACGCCTCGATGTCGAGCTGCTGATAACAATAAAGCCCCAGCGCTACCAGCCCCGCCGCGAAGATCAGCACGAAGGCCGGCATCCGCAGGACGAAGCGGACGATTTTGGGGATCACGGGTGGCTACTAAAGCATTCCTGACAGCAGAATGCCGCCGGAAGTGACGACCTCTTCGCCCGGGTTCACGCCCCGCACGATCGGGATGTAATCGCTGCCCTCATCTTCGTTGACGGCGATGATCCGCCGCGCGAACTTCAGCCGCCCGTCGGGCGTGGTGCCGTTCTGCACGAACACCACCGTCTGATCGCCGATGCGCAGCAGCGCCGTGCGCGGCAGCGCCGCCACCGCCGGCGCGTCGACGGCGATGCTGACCGTCGCGTACATCTCGGGCTTGAGCTCGCGCCCGGGGTTGGGGATCGAGCAGCGCACCCGCGCGGTGCGAGCCGTCGGGTCCAGCGCGTCGGAGATCCAGTCCACCTGCCCCGCGAAGACCTTGTCGGGGTAAGCGACCACCTTCACGCTGACCGGCGCGCCGCGCTTGACGCGGGCCAGGTCCATCTCGAACACGTCCGCGAACACCCAGACCGAATCCAGCTCACCGACGGTGAACAGCTCGACGGCGGTGCCACCCGAATATTGCCCCAGCACCTCGGCCCCGGGGTTCACGTTGCGGGCGATCACTTCGCCTTCGATCGGCGCCCGCAGCGTAAACTCCTGACTGATTTTGTCGGCGGCCGACGCCCGAAACAGGCGCGCCTTCTGCCGCGCCCGCTCCAACTCCGCCTTGGCCTTGCGGAAGTTGTCCTCCGCCGCTTCGGAGTCCCGCTGCGAGCCCGCGTGCGCTTGGTAGAGCTCCTGCTGGCGGCGGGCCTCGTGCTCGGAGGCGATCAGATCGGCCTGGGCCTTGTCCAGATCGGCGAAGGTGTTTCCGACGTCGGGCGACTCGATGGTGGCCAGCGGCGCGCCCTTCTTCACGCGCTGGCCGGGGTCGGCCAGGATGCGCTTGATTCGCCCGGTCACGGGCGAGAAGACGTGCGAGACGCGCAGATCGTCGAACGCCACCTTGCCGCTGGTGACGATCTCGTTGCCCACCGGCCGCTTGCTCACCGGCTGAATCTGCACCTTGGCGTCTCGGACCTGCTGCTCGGTCAGCCAGACCTCGTCCTGCGGCGGCTGGGCCTCGTGCTTGGTCGCGGCCGGCGCGCTCTGGCAGCCGGCGAACGCCACCGCCGCGCCCAGCAGCGCGGCGGCCAGGACGACCCTCTCGAAAACGACCTTCATTGCACCAACTCCGTCGCGGTCGCGGCTTCGATCTGGAAGATCGCGTTCCAGTAAGCCGCGAGATCCTGAATGTATTCCCCTTTGGCCGACACGTATGTGCGCTGCGCGTCCAGATACTCGAGCAGCGAGGCGGCGCCCTTTTGGTACTGCAACTCGACCAACTGGCGGGCGCGGGCGGCGCGGTCCAGCAGGCGGCTCTCCATCCGCTGCACCAGCTGCCGCGTGGTCTGCCAGGTGCTGTACGCGTCCTCGACCTCGGCGGCGACCTGCGCCCGCAGCCTGGCGGCCTGCGCGTCCTGCGCCCGCGCGTCGGCCTCGGCCTTCTTGATCTCGCCCTGCTGCTGATAAAAGAGCGGGATGATGCCGGTCAGCGACACCTGAAGGGTGGGCGGGGAAATCGCGCCCCGGTCGGTGGGCGAGCCCTGCTGCTGGTACTCGACGCCCAGGCCCAGGTCGGGGAACCGCTGGCGCCGCGCCAGCGCGATCCCGCGTTCCGCCCGCACCCGCTGGCTCTCTTGCGCGCGCAGGTCGGGCCGCGCTTCCAGCGCGCGATCCATCAGCCGCTGCGGCGTGGAGCCTTCCAGGCCGGGCGGGATGGCGAACCGAAGCTGCTCGGCGTCGATCTGAAAATCGGTGAACGTCTGGCGGCGTCCCAGCAGGAACGCCAGCTGCACCTTGGCGGTGCGCAGCGCCAGCGCCGAGCCGTCGACGGCCTGCTCGGCCTCCAGCTTGGCGGTCTCGGTGCGCGACAGATCCACTTCGGAGATCGCGCCGCTCTTGTAGCGGACCTGATTGAGGCCGAAGGTCCGCGCGGTCGCCGCCGCCACCTCGCGGGCGAAGTCCAGCGCCACGCGCGCGGCGGCCGCCTGGAAATACGCCTGCTTCACCTGCAACTCCAGCGTGCGCTGGGCGTCGGCGCGCTGCAGGCGCGCGGCGGCCAGCGCCGCTTCGGCGACGCCGCGCCGCAGGCCGCGCTTGCCGGACAGCGTGTCCTCGATGGCGTTCGAGTCACCGAGGCCCAGGAACCAGCCGTTGCGCGCGTTCCAGGATGCGCTGGGGTTGCTGCCTGCGAAGGTCTGGCTGTTCAGGAAGAAGTGGTACCAGCCGCCCGTCGCGTTCGGGTTGGGGATGGCGTTCGCCGCCGTCACGTCGCCCGCCGCCGCTTCGGCGTTCGCCTCCGCGATCAGCAGATCCAGTCCGTGCGTCCGGAAAATGTTCAGCGCGTCGTGCAGGCTCAGGTGCGCGGGAATGATCGGCTCGGCCGGCAGGTCGGCCGCCAGGACGGGCGCGGCCAGGGCCAGCAGAACGACGGACAGGATGGGCAGGCGAAGCATCACGGGAGGACTCGATTCTCGACCTTCGGGCTAAGCAAGATTCGTGCTGGACCCTAACCGTCGAAAATGGCGTGAAAATGGTGCCCTCGGGGTGTGGCGGACTGGCCCCCTCCAAGTTTCTTGTGTGTGTCGCGAAAGTTTCCTGTAGGCCAATGGAGTCCCACCCGTCCGAGGATCGGTCACGCCCCTGACGGGGGCAGGACGATGCTCTCGCCGACCGCCGCCAGGCGGGCCACCTCTTCGGACCAACCGCGGGCCCGCGCCCCCTTCCGGAACAGCGCCGGCGGTTCATCGAGCGGCTCGTCCGTCAACTTGAACGTCCCCCAGTGCATTGCGATCACCTGGCGCGCGCCCAGGTCGCCGAACGCCCGCAGCGCCTCATCCGGGTTCATGTGCTGCCTGGACATGAACCAGGCCGGATCGTAGGCGCCGATGGGCAAGAGGGCGGCGTCCAGGCCGGGAAACCGCCGGCCGATTTCCTGGAATCCATCGAAGTAGGCGGTGTCGCCGGCGTGGTAGATGCGCAACCCGCCACCCTGGATGACGAAGCCGCCCCACAGCGCGCGGTTGGCGGGCTCCAGCGCGCGGCGGCTCCAGTGCTGGCTGGGGACGAACGTGACCGTGACGCCACCGTCGGTCGCCAACCCTCGGGCCGCTGCCGGATTCTCGGGTGACGACTCCGCTGGCCGAAGCGGGGTTCCGTCAGCGGCAATGGTGGCGCTGTCCCACCACCCCAGCTCTGTCACGGTTGGGTGACCGCCCAGCGACCGGCCGTTCCCGATTCCGGCCACCACCGGGGCGCCGACCGCTCGCAGCGTCGGCAGGTCCATGTGGTCGTAGTGGTTGTGCGTCACCAGCTGCGCCGCGATGGGCGGCAGGCGGTCGGCCGTCAGCGGCGCCCGCACGTTGCGCTTGACGAGGCCGCTGATCGAGGCGCCCAGCACCGGATCGATCAGCAGCGAGACGCCGGCGATCTGGATCAGCCAGCTCGCGTGACCCAGCCAGGTCAATCGCGCGCCGGCGCCCGCGGTGGGCGGCTCGCGCAGCGCCTCGGCGTCGACGGCGACCACCGGGACGTCGGCGCGCGCCGGTGACTTGCGGCGGCGGCCGGCCAGCTTGTCGGTGATCCCCCACTTGAACACGTTGCCGAACGGCTGCGGGCCGCTGCCGTCCAGGTTGACGAACCGCCCGCGGCCGTCGCGACGAAAGCGAGCCGCATCGTCCGGCGCGCGGACGATCGGGAACGCGGAGGTGGCGGCCGCCATGCGCGGATTGAAGCAGCCTGCGCGCGGCTGTCAACGCCGGCCGCCCGCGGCCGCCGGCGATCAGCCGCCGGCACGGCCCGAACGCCGGCCAGCCCACAGCAGGGCCGCGGCCAGCGCCGGGGCGGCGACCGAGATCGCCCCCACGATCCAGGTCCCGGCGTTGCGCGGAGTCTGGCGCAAGTTCCAGGTGACCAGCTGCACGGTGGTCAGGGCCGCGTCGGCGGTGACCAGCGAGGCCAGCAGCGTGTCGAGGCCCCGGCGCCAGCGGCGCGCCAGGCTGGACAGCGCCGGGGCCAGCGCGGCGTCGAACGCCACCCACGCCCACTTGACGGTCGGCGAGGGGAACCAGCGGCGCGTGCCGGCGACGGCGATGAAGATGGTCCAGGGGACCAGCACCAGCGCCAGCGCCTGGATCAACACGCCCGGCCGGCGGAGCAGCGTCTTGACGCCGAACCGCAAGAGGCCGCCGCGCGCGAAGGCGGCCAGCACGTCGACGACGGTGGCGATCCCGTTCTGCGCGCGCGGATACGAGACGTGGACCGGCGACCAGGACGCGGGGCGCAGCTTGGCCTTGAAGGCGTGGATGCCGCGGAAGTCGTACAGCGGGTGGCCGGTGCGGCGAGCCAGGCGCAGCCACGGCCCCACCTCTCCGGCCAGCGGGGCCAACCCCAGCGTGAGGTAGCTGCTGCCGTCCTCGGCGGCGGTTCGCATCGCGGCGTCGACCAGCAGCTCGGCGGTGCCGTTGGGCGCGTCCGGCGAGCGCAGCAGGTCCTCGACGAACCAGCCGCCCCGGGCGAACACGGGCACCATGCTGAGGAACCCGACCAGCGCGCCGTTTCGCGGGGACTCCGCTCGGTCCGGGCCATCGGGGCCGGTCGGAGAGGAAACCGGTTCTCTCGCGTCCACGGCTCCCAACGCCGGCGGTGCCGGGGCCGGCCGAGGGGAGCCCGCGCTGGGCGAAGCCCCGGCCGCGGGCCTGGCCCCGGATCGGCCCGTGGATCGCGGCGGGCTTTCTCCGGCGATCTCCTCGGGCGTTGCCAGCTCCGGGGTTCCGGCCTCGGGGGCTGCACGATAGGCGGCAAAAAATCGGCGATCTTCAATGGCGCTGTCGAGGTGCATCTGGACCAGAAAGCCCATGGGCGGCATCGGGTGCGCGGCCTGCCAGCGCGCGATCAATCGATCGACGTCGCGGCGGGCCTCGCCGTCGGCGTGCGCCATCTGCCGCGGATCGAACCGCTGCACCACCACGCCTTTCGCGCGCGCGCGGCGGATCTGCGCGCGCAAGCTGGCCGTCGCGTTCACGATCTGCTCCCATCCGCGCGGGTCCCAGACCGGCTGTTCTCCGATGCGCATGGCCGCGAACGCGGTGGTGGCCACGAAGCGGTCCTCGGTCCCGAAGAAGCAGGCCCGGCGCCGCTGCTCGGCCGCGGCCAGGATGAACCGTTGCGCGGCGGGGCCGACCAGGTGGGCCGGCCCGATGGGCGCGCCGGCCGCCACCCAGGCGCGGCCGGTGTCGATGTACGCGACGCAGACGTCGGCTCCGTCGAACCAGTAGCGAAAACCCGGCTCCAGGATCTGGAACGAGGTCGCGTTCCAGCCGTGCTGGCGCAGCAACGTCAGGGCACCGCTCTGACCGCCGGCATACACTTGGCGGATGGCCGACGCGATCTCGTCCGTGGGGCCGCTGGGGTTTCCCTGGCCGGCCCGCGATCCATTCATCACTTGCGTGTACCACGTCGACGGCTATCCGGCCGGCAACGAGCGCCTGGGGCCGGCGGCGTCGCGGGAGGGGCGCGACCTGGGGCAGGACTTCGAGGGGCGCGACGGCTGGCGCATGTACCACGGGCACGAGGTGCCGGGATTCCCGCCGCACCCGCACCGCGGCTTCGAGACGGTGACGGTCGTGCGGCGTGGCTTCATCGACCACACGGATTCAGCCGGCGCGGCGGCCCGCTACGGCGAAGGCGACGTGCAGTGGCTCACCGCCGGCGCCGGCGTCGTCCACGCCGAGATGTTCCCGCTGCTGGCGCGCGACGCGCCGAACCCGCTGGAGCTGTTCCAGATCTGGTTGAACCTGCCCCGCGCGAGCAAGCTGGCGCCGCCCGGGTTCGCGATGTTCTGGCGCGAGGCGATTCCGTCGGTGCGGGCCGGCGGCGCGACCATCACGCTGGTGGCCGGGCCGCTGGGCCAGGCGCGGCCGCCCGCGCCGCCGGCGGATTCCTGGGCGGCGAATCCCGCCGCGGAGGTGGCGATCTGGACGATCGCGCTGGACCCGGGCGCGCGCTGGACGGTGCCGGCCGCGTCGCCGGGGTTGAACCGGACGCTGTACTTCTTTCGCGGCGCCTCGGTGCGCGTCGACGGGCAGGAGCTGGCCGGCGCGCGCGAGATCGTCCTGCGCAGCGATCGCGACGCGCCGCTGGAGGCAGGCGGCGATCGCGTGGAGCTGCTGTTGTTGCAGGGCCGTCCCATCGCCGAGCCGGTGGTGGCGCACGGTCCCTTCGTGATGACCACGCGCGAGGAGGTGCAACAGGCGTTCGCCGATTACCAGCGGACGCGGTTCGGCGGCTGGCCCTGGCCGTCCGGCGAGCCGGTGCACCCGCGCGCCGAGGGGCGGTTCGCGCGCTACGTCGACGGGCGGATCGAGCGGCCGGTTTGACGATGGCTCGCACGAGCATCGCCGGATTTCACCAGGACGAAGTCGGCGACTGGGTCGCGGATCTGGCCTGCGGCCACCGCCAGCACATGCGCCACCGGCCACCCTGGCAGCTGCGCGCGTGGGTCACCGATCCCGAACAGCGCGCCGCGCGAATCGGCGCCGCCGTCGAGTGTCCGAGCTGCGACGCCGGCGCCACGGCGCGCGCGCGGGAGCTGATCGAGCGCCTGGGCCTGCGACCGCACCCCGAGCGCGGGTTCTACGCCGAGACGTACCGCGCCGGCCTGACCGTCGACGGGCTGCCGCACGGGGCGCCGCGCGCCGCCTCCACGGCCATCTACTTTCTGATCGCGCGCGAGGCGCCCAGCACCTACCTGCACCGACTCCGGTCCGACGAGATCTTCCACTTCTACGAAGGCGGACCGCTGGACGTGCTGCTGCTTGGGCCCGGCGACGCGGCGGCGGTGCGGCGGCTGGGGACCGATCTGGCCGCGGGCGAGCGCCCGCAGATCGTGATTGCCGCCGGCACCTGGTTCGCCGCGGAGCTGGCCGACGGCGCGGCGCACTGTCTGTTCGGGTGCACCGTCGCGCCGGGGTTCGACTTCGCCGACTTCGAGCTGGCCGCCGGCCCCGAGCTGGCCGCGCGCTATCCGGCCCACGCCGCGCGCATCGGCCGCATGACCCGGCCGCCCGGCTGAGCTGCCGTCGCCGGCAGCGGGGGCGGCTGCCGGTCCCGGCCCGATCGGGCCCGCTCCTGAATTTTGCGCCGGCTCCGCCGTCGACAATCCCGTTCGGCGCCTTAAGTTGGGCGGCCGAGGAGCCCCTGATGCCCAACTACACCAACTCGCTCTGGTCCGAGGCCCTTCCCCCGACGACGTTCGCGCCTCTGGCCCGCAATCTGTCGGTCGACGTGGCCGTGGTGGGCGCCGGCATCACCGGCCTGACGGCGGCGCGGCTGTTACAGAGCACCGGCCGCAAGGTCGCGGTCCTCGAGGCGCGGCGGGTGGGCAAGGGCGAGACGGGCAAGACCACCGCGCACCTCACCCAGGCGCTGGACACGCGTTATCACCTGCTGATCTCGCGGTTCGGCACCGCCGGCGCGCGGCTGGCGGCCGAGGGGCAGCGGCTGGCGATCGATCAGATCGCCACCTTCACGCGCGATCTGCAGATCCCGTGCGACTTCCGCCGCGTGCCCGGGTACCTCTACGCCGACATGCGCGAGCAGCTCGCCGAGCTGGAAGAGGAGGCGCGTGCGGTCGAGAAGTTGGGCCTCGCGGCGGCGCTGACCGACGTGGTGCCGCTGCCATTCCCGGTCCTGCGCGGCCTGCGCTTCGACAATCAGGCCACGTTTCATCCGCGCATCTACCTGAACGGCCTGCTGGAGGCGTTCACGCGCGACGGCGGTCTGGTCTTCGAGGAGACGCAGGTGGCCGGTGTCGAAGAGTCGGGCGGGGCCTGCCGGGTCAACACCGACCACGGCGTCGTGACCGCGCGTGACGCGATCGTGGCGGCCCACGTGCCGATCTCGAACCGGTTCCTGCTGCACGCCAAGCTGGCCGCCTATCGGACCTACGCGGTGGCGTTCGAGCAGCCGGCGGCCGGCGAGGACGCGCTGTTCTGGGACCTGGCCGAGCCCTACCACTACACGCGCCGGCAAACGGTGAACGGGAAGAACTACGTCATCGTGGGCGGCGACGATCACAAAGTGGGCGAGGACGAGGACACCGCGGTTCCGTTCATCCATCTCGAGAACTACGTCCGCGGCAAGTTCGGCGTCGAGGTCGCGCCCACCGACTATCGCTGGTCGGGCCAGATCATCGTTCCCGTCGACGGGCTGCCGCTCATCGGCAGGAACTCGGCGTCGACGCACGTCCACGTCGCCAGCGGCTACTCGGGCAACGGGATGACCAACGGCACCCTGGCGGCCATGGTGATCGCCGATCAGATCGCGCTCGGGCAGAGCCGGTTCACGCACCTCTTCGATCCGACGCGCATCAAGCCGCTGGCGTCGGCCAAATCGTTCATCAGCGAGAACGCCGATTTTCCCAAGCATCTGATCCAGGACCGGATGCCGCACCCTGGTCCGGAGGCGCTGGGCGCGATCCCGCCGGGCGAGGGGCAGGTGCTGTCGTTCCGCGGCCAGCGTCTGGCGGTCTACCGGAATGCCAACGGCGAGCTGAGCGCGCTGTCGCCGGCGTGCACCCACCTCGGCTGCCTGGTCCACTGGAACACGACCGAGAAGAGCTGGGACTGCCCGTGCCACGGCAGCCGGTTCGATCCGCACGGGCGCGTGCTGAACGGGCCGGCCGTCACCGCGCTGGAGGCGCGCCCGATCCCGGACGTTCCGGAGACCGCCGAAGAACCGCGCGCGGCGGCGCTGCCGGGCGAGGGACACCCGACCTCGCCCTGACGGGGCGGGCGCCGTTTCGGGCACGCCGATCGCGCGGACCGGCCGCCGGGGACGGCGGCGAGGGAGGGCAGCGGGGATGCTGCTTCGAAAACGTCCCCCCGAACGGCCGCGCCGTCGCCGCCCGGGTCGGCGACGAAGAAGCGGCCGCGCCGCTCGCCGCTCACGGAAACTCGGTGTAGCCGTTGTTGCGGTGGCCGCCGGTGAACACCGTCTCGTCGTCGTGCGGCCGCTCGTCCTCGGCAGCCGGTGTCAAGAAGGGCGGCTGGTCGCGGGGCGCGCCGGCGCGCGGGCCCAGGGCGTCGCGCCAGAGGACCGCCTGCAGCGTGCGCAGCGCTTCGCGCTTGGGCGCGCGCTCGGCGATGTCGGCGATGCTGAGCACGCCCGCCAGGCGCCCGTCCGGATCGGTCAGCACGATGCGCGACCTCTGCTGCTCGGCCATCAGCTCCTCGGCCATTCCCAGATCGCCGTCGATGAAACAGGTCACGGCCGGATGGCTCATGATCGACGTGACCGGCGTGGTGGCCGGGTCGAGCCCGCGCGCGACGGCTTTCACGACCACGTCGCGGTCGGTCAGCACGCCCAGCACCTTGGCGTCCCCGTCGCAGATCGGCACGAAGCCGATCCCCGTCTCGGCCATCAGCCGGGCCGCATCGGCCATCGTGGCGTTTTCGGGAAGGCTCTCCGTGTTCTCCGTGGCGACAACATCCCTGCACCGCATGAGGCACCTCCTTCCTTAGGGATAACCATCCAGGGCAGCTCCTGCAGGAGCTCCGGCGCTTGCCATCGACGCGGGCGGCCGCACCTTCGCAAGGCGAGGAGGTCCCGGGTGGCAACCAAGGCTGAGCGGGCGCGAAGTGAAAGGGAACGGTCGGGCCCGAAGCGGGCAGCGAAGCCCAAGAAGCGCACCCAGCCACGGCCGGGCCCGCACAACGCGGCGGCGCGCGTGGCGAAGAACGCCTCCTATCAGGAAGAGGACCGGCCCGAAAAGACGCGCCCCTCGCGCAAGTCGTCCCGGCGCGGCGCGGGCCACGTCAAGCACGGCTCCAGCCTGAAGCGCCGCGTGGCCGCTCGGATGAGCATGCCTCAGGCGGGCCGGCCGTCGGGCACATGACGCGACGGCGGCGCCGACGGGCGGTGATGGCGCTGGCGATCTTCGCGGCGGCCGACGCGATCGTCGTGGCGCTGCGGCAGACCGGGGTCATCCGCCGGTTGCCGGAGCCGCCCGGACGGATCTGGGACACGAACCGGGTGGTCACCGCGCCGGTGGCTTACGCGGTGGGCGTGCCCGACGCGCCGATCGCCACCCTGGCCTACCTGGCCCTGGTCGGCTTCGCGGCGCGGCTGGGTGGCCGTTCGCCGCGGCGGCGTCCCCGGAGCGCGCTGGGGTTGGCGGCTGGCGCGGGGGGCGTGGCGGCCGGCGCGGCGTTCTATCTGTGGCACATGCTCGCGCGCGAAAAGAGACTCTGCCCGTACTGCCTGGGGACGGCCGCCGCCAGCTTCGCGATGCTGCCGCTGGCGTTGCCGGAAATGCGCGAGCTCTTCGCCTGATCGGGCGGATGCGCGCCACCTGGATCGAGGACGACGCCGGGCTGCGCGCCATCGTGCCGCGCTGGACGGCGTTGTGCGACCGCTCGCGCGACTGCGCGCCGTTCGCGCGCCCGGAATGGTTGCTGCCCTGGCGGGATATCTTCGGCGCCGGCTGCCCGCTGCGGGTGCTGGCCGTCGAGGAGGCGGGCGAGCTGCGCGCGCTCTTGCCCTGGATCGAGGCGACGAGCGAGCTCGGGAGGTCGCTGGCGTTGATGGGCGGCGAGCTCAGCGATCACCACGACGCCCCGGTGGACGAGGGGGCCGGCCAGACGGACGGATTGGCCGCGGCGATCGCGCGCGCCCTCGGCGACGGGGACTGGCGCCGCGTGACCTTCGATCGCCTGCGCGAGGACGGGTGGCTGCGCGGGCTGGCGCGCCGGCTCGGCGGCGACACGCGCGCCGACGAGGTCGTCGACGAGCCGCCCTGTCCGACGCTGGTCGCCCCGCCGCAGGCGCAGACCCTGGCCGACCTGCTGCCCGACGGATTCGCTCATCGCCTGGGTCGGGCCACCCGCAAGGCCCAGCGAAGCGGCGGGCTGGCGGTGCGGCTGGCCGCCTCGGCCGAGGAGGCGCTGTTCCTGTTCCAAGCGCTGAGCGCGTTTCACGCCGCCCGCTGGCAGGCGCGCGGCGAGCCGGGCGTGCTGGCCCACCCGGACGTCCAGCGTTTTCATGCGCGAGTCATCCCGGGCCTGCAGCGCGCCGGGGTGCTGCGCATGTTCGCGCTGGAGGTGGGCGGCGCGCTGGCCGGCGTGGTCTACGGCTTTTCGGCGCACGGCCGGTTCTCGTTTTACCTGGGCGGGTTCGACCTGGCCCGCGACAGCGCCAGCCCGGGGGTCCTCGCCATCGCCGGCGCCATCGCGCACGAGCTGCGGGCCGGCGTGCGCGTGTTCGATTTTCTGCGCGGACGCGAGGCATACAAGTACCGCTTCGGGGCGCGCGACGCCGCGTGCTACACGGTGCGCGTCGAGCGCGCCCGCGAACCGCGCGGCGTGGCGCCGCCGCCGCCGCCGGGAGACGACGCTCAGAGCGGGGCGGGCGCTTCCAGCTCGTCGCGCGTGTGAAGGCGCGGGTTGCCCTCGTTCCGGAGCTGCGCCTCGAGCTGCATCATCTGCTCGGCCAGCTCGCGCAGCTCGCCGCCGTCGAACAGCCTTCGCACCTTCGGGAAAAGCTCGAGCTCTTCTTCGATGACGTGCTCCTCGGTCAAGCCGGCCAGCTCCTCCAGCTCCTGCGCCACCTCGCGGCTGCGCGCGTTCTCGAGGATGGTGGCCAGCACGCGCTTGACCTGCAGGTGGTCGTCGACGGCTTGCTCCAAGAACGCCTCGGTCTGGCGCTGCTCGACCGCCGGATAGAAGATCTGCTCTTCGATGCTGGCGTGGATGGCCAGCATGTCGCCCACCTCGACCAGCAGCTGGTTGAACTCGCGGTCGCGCGGGGTGAGGCCGGCCAGTTGCTCGAACAGATCCTCGACTCGACGGTGCTGCGTCTCCAGCAGCTCCAGAGCGTCGGGCGATTGCGTCGCGGCGCTGCGCTGGCGCGCGCCGGCCTTCGCGCCGCTGCCCGCGCGCCCGCCCGGCAGCTTGGGGTTGTCGCGCGACACCAGCTTGTTGAAGCGGCTCTCTTTTCCGTTGCGGGTCCGATCCTGGTAGATGAACGCGAGCTGGTTCTTGTCGAACCAGCGGAAGAACTCGTCCCAGCCGATGCTCTCCAGCGACTGCTGGCCAGAGAAGCCCGGGAAATCGATGCGCAGAATGCCGGGGTCGCCGCCGGTGCCGGTCCGCTTCACTCGCGCCGGACACCCGCCGCGCGCCTCCACCCACTTTCGAATCGCCCCGTGGTCGGTCGTGGTGTTCGCCATGATTTCCTCCTGGCCACAAACCTAAGCGCGAAAGTCGAACTGCCGAGAGACCCGGCGGGCCACCCAAAAGGTCGAGCCGGGCTCGCCGTCCGGTGTCGGCGACCAGGGTGCGGCGGCGAGCGGTCGCAAGCCGGCACCGTTCAGCGCCGCGGTAATCTCGCCGTCGGTGAAGAGACGCTGGCGCACCAGGACCTCGACCGTGGTGGCGGCGCGGCTGACCGCGATGTTTGCCTGGGCTTGCCTGCGGGACGGGTCGTAGCGTGCGTCGCTGCGCATCCGCCAGCCGGCCCCTTGGTAGTCGTGTCTGCCGGTCCACCAGCGCGCGTAGCCGGAGTGGTTGTTGACGTCGAAGGCCAGCACGCCCCCCGGCCGCAGCGCCGCACCCAGGCTGGCCAGCGCCCGGCCGAGGTCCGCGGCGTCGGGCAGGTGGTTGAGCGTGTTGAAGAAGCAGCCGGCGGCGTCGAAAGGCGCGTCGGGGATCGGCGCGCCCAGCGGCGTTAGATGCCAGCCGATCCGGCCCGCCCCAGGCTTGCGGGCGGCCTGGGCCAGCATGGCGGCGGAGGCGTCGGCGCCGGCGAGACGCCAGGTCGGCCGCCGCGCCGCCAGGCCCAGCAGCAGCGTGCCGGTCCCGCATCCCGCCTCGACGAACGAGGCGACGGGCGGATCGGCGCCGTCCAGCAGCGGCAGGAGGCGCTCGATCACCGCGCCCGAAAATTCGCCGTATCGCGCTTGCCAGTCGTCGTAGACCAGCGCCAGCGCGGCGTAAGGGTCGTCTTCAGAAGGCGCGGGCACCGCGAATCAGGGTTGCGCCCCCACGGCGGGACGCAATCGGGGTCACCCCTCAACTGATCTGCGCGTTGGCGGCCGCCGGCGCACGCGCGGGCCCGGCTGCGCGCAGGGCGCGTGGCTGCCGGAACAGGTTCGCCGCATGATCGCCGAGAGCAATCGGTTGCCAGGCGCCGCGCGCCTCCGGGCGTGCCGGCCAGCGGCCTGCGGTCGGCCCACTTGCCGAAGTTTCAGCAGCAGCGGGTGATGGCCGGTCCCGGCGGGCCCGACCGGCAGCGTCCGTGAACGCCTGGCCCGCCGCCGCCCGCCGCACCCGCGTCGGTCAAAGGCCGCTCGCTCTTTAGTCGTCGCGGCACCGGCCGATACGATCGAGGCGGCCAGTCCGGCAACGGCCGTCGAAAAGGGGACGGCGACAATGGTGAACAGCACGGGACGAGCAGTCTGGCTGGCGGTCGGGATGGCGTGCGTGGGCTGTGGCGGCGGAGGAGGAGGCGGCGGCGCCGCGCCCAAGAAGGGCTTGACCAGCAGCCCGGCCCCCGGCGGAACCGGCGCCTTCGGCATCGTCACCATCGGCGGCCACCAGAAGATGTACCTGCCCCAACCGGGCAGCGTGTCGGCCACCGGGAACGCGACCATCGCGGTGGTCGACGCCGGGCTGGCGGGCAAGGGCGTGCAAGGGGCGCCGGCGCTCATCACCACCATCGACCTCGGCACGCCCGACGACGTGACGGCGACCGGTGGCGACGACACCATCGTCGTGGGCGTCTCCATCGACAACCCGCGCGTCTATTTCATCAACCCGAGCACCGACCAGGTCGTCAAGTCGATCACGCTGGACGCCAGCTACGGCGTCTCCAATTTCTCGGGCGGCGGCGGCTACGTCACCGGCGTGGCGGTCGATTCCCCCAACGAGCGCGCGTACCTGTCGGTCTGGAATGGGTTCGCCGTCGTCGATCTGTCGTCGAAGAGCGTCAGCCAAATCATTCAGGTGCCGCCGGCGGAGAACTTCGGCTTCGACTCGGTGAACCAGCGCATCCTGGCGCCGTTCTACGACTGCGCCGACTCGGCCGACCCGCAGACGTTTTCGGCGCCCGCGTTTTGCGACGGCTACAAGGACCTGGCCGGCGACCCGATGAGCGACGGGTTGAACATCATCGACCTCGTCGACGACAACGCCGTCTACACTTACCAGGATCCGCAGGCCAGCGATCCCACCCTGCCCGTCGGCGACGAGCCGGACTCGGCCGCGGCCGACCCGGTCACCGGGCAGATCGTCGTCCCGTCGGAGGGGATGGCGTCCGAATACGTGATCGATCTGTCGCAGGCCACGTTCGACAAGGCTCACAAGAGCGTGACGGCGCCCCACGTGGTGATCGACGCGTCCAACGCCGACGAGCTCACCGGCGTCGCGATCGAACCGACGTCGCACCTGGCGTTCTTCGAGTCCGAGAGCGGCGAAGACATGGGGGTCGCCGACCTGAGTCAGCAAACCGGCAACGCCACCTCCTACGTGCACGCGATCATGCCGGACCTTCCCGACGGCAACGCCTGGCAGAACCTGTTCGACCCGCACGGCATCGCGGTCACGACCAACTTGGTTGGCGGACGGGCGGTCGGGTTCCTGGTCAGCAACGACTACCACTGGGTGGCGCGGGTCGACCTGGCGATGGTGCTGGCGATTCCGCCGACGGCCGGCCCCAACGCGGGCCAGCTGGAAGTCGCGGATCCCAGCAGCGCGGTGACCTTCCTGGACGCGACCACCGCTCCATGAGCTCGGCGCGGCGGCGGAACGCAGATTGCAAGCTGGGGGCGCCATGACCCATTCGTCCATGTCTCGTCTCCGCCTACCGGCGTTCACTTTGGTGGCGATCTGCGCTGGGTGCGCAACCATCAACAGCGGTTCGTACGGCGTGCCCGTCGACGCCGCCAATCATCCGCTGCCCGCCGGGACGCGCCCCCTGCTGGCGATCAGCGCCGAGGAGGACGCGTCGGTGTCCAGCCCGTACTTCGGGCTGGTCGAGGTCACCTTCGAAAACAACTCGCCGGCGTGGGTGGAGATCGACCGCGTCGACCTGGATTTCGGCAGCGCCGACCGCAACCGCAGCGTGCAGATCCCGTGGGGGGACGACATCGTGACCTGGTCCGACGCCGTCACGTACCGGAATGCGGTCGAGGAGGCCAACACCCAAACGGCGCTGGGCGTGCTGGCCCTGGCGGGCGCGGTGGGCCAGGTGGCGGGCCGGCACGGGCACGGGGGGGCGGGGCTGGCGGCCGCCGGCGGCTTGCTGGAGGTGGCGTCCGTCGGCGCTTCCCTGGCGGCCTCGAACCAGGCGCAGAGCGAAGACGAGGGCGTGCGGTTTTCGAGCAATCACCTGCTGGCCATGCCGATCCGCGTTCCGCCGGGGCTGTTCACCAAGCGGTGGATTTTGTTTTACACGGCTGCCCGGCCTCTGGGCGGCTGCATCGACCACGTCACGCTCGCGTACGAGACGGCGGAGCACGCGCAGGGGCGGGTCGCTCTCCATTACAAAGCCCTGGGGTCCGAGTGGCAGCGCGACATCTGCGGTGGACCGTCGCCCGACTCTCACGCGATGTGACCGGGCCACCGTGCCGCGCCGGCACGCTCGGGGGCGGCCGCGCCACGCCGCCGGGGGGCGGCCGCGCCACGCCGCCGGGGGCGAGATCGGACACGCGCGCGGGCGGCCGCCGTTTCATCTGATACATTGAGGGGAGGGAGCCGGGGATGCGGGTGTTGTTGGCCGACGATCACACTCTGGTACGGGCCGGGATCCGCGCTCTGCTCGAGAACCTGTCGGGGGTCGAAATCGTCGCCGAGACCGGCGACGGGCAGGAGGCGCTGACGCTGATCCGCGACACGCACCCCGAGGTGGCGTTCGTGGACATCGCCATGCCCGGGCTGAACGGGCTGGAGATCGCCGCCCGGGCCAGCCGCGAGGCGCCGGCGACGAAGGTGGTGATCCTGTCCATGCACGGGACGGCCGGCCATGTGGCCCAGGCGTTGCGGGCGGGCGTGTCCGGGTATGTGTTGAAGGACGCCGCCGCCGACGAGCTGCCGGTGCTGTTGCGGGCGATCGGCCGCGGGGAAACGTATCTGTCTTCCTCGATCTCGAAGCACGTCGTCGACGGCTACCTGGGGCGGACGCCCGGGGCAACGCCGGCCGATGGGGAGCCCGCCGAGGTCCTGACGCCGCGCCAGCGCGAGATCCTGCAGCTGGTGGCCGAGGGCAAATCCACCAAGGACGTGGCGCAGATGCTGGGCTTGAGCGTCAAGACGGTCGAGACGCACCGGTCCCAAATCATGGACCGGCTGGCCATCCGCGACCTGGCGGGTCTGGTCCGGTACGCCGTCCGGACCGGCTTGGTCTCGTCAGAGCGCTGACCACCCCGTCGGGGCGACTCTGTCGGGGTTCGTCCCCCCGCCTCCTCGGTGACCTCCCGGATGCCGTGCCGCCGGCCGGCTTGTCATGGTGGGAGCGTCCGTGTCCGAAAAGGTCTTTCTCCTTCCACGACGCCCGGCCGGTCCGGCCGGCGTGCGCCGCATCCTGGTTGCCGACGACTGCAGCCCGTTCCGGGGTCTGCTGGCCTGGTTCCTGAGCAGCGTGCCCGGCGTCGAGATCGTCGCGGAGGCCTCCGACGGGGTCGAAGCGCTGGAGACGGCGCGCGCCTGCCGCCCCGAGCTGGTCCTCATGGACGTTCACATGCCGCACATGGACGGGCTGGAGGCGGCACGCCGGCTGCGCGCCGAGGGGCTGGCCAGTCGGATCGTGCTTCTCTCCGTCGATGCCGGGACGGTCACACAGGCCGCAGTGGCCGCCGCCGGCGCGGAGGGCATCATTGACAAATCCGAGCTGGGCGATCGCTTGGGATCGCTGCTCGAGCTTCCGGCCGCGGACGGACAGACCGTTCCCACCGCGGCGAAATCGACGGGGGAATAGCCATGGCGATGGGTGCTCCGACAATGGAAAAACTACAAACAGTCAAAGTGTTTTCGGCAACGATGGCGCGCGACCGCGAGGTCCTGGGAGACCGGGTGACGACCTGGATTCGCTCGAATCCCGAGCTGTCCATCCAATCGACGGTGGTGGTGCAGTCCTCCGACCAGGGCTTCCACTGTCTGTCGATCGTCATCTTCTGCGGCGCCCCCGGCGCGCGCTGAGCCGCGCTCCGGCGCCGAGGCGGATCGGGAAGCGACGCGGCTCGCGAGCCGCGCGCGGGCAGCCTGTCCGCGCGGCGCGTTCAGCCGTCCTCGGCGCCCTCCAGCAGCTTGCGCAGCGTCTTGGGGTCGATGTCCAGCTTCTCGGCCGCCTTGCCGCGATGCCCGCCGGTCTGGCCGACCGCCCAGATCGTGTAGCGGCGCTCCAACTCGCGCAGAGGCAGGATGTCCCCCTGGAAGACCAGCGCGTCCGCTGAACGGCCCTGACGAACGGGATCGGGCAGGTCCTGTACGCTGGCCGACTCGCCGTCGGCGAACAGCACCAGCTTCTCGATGACGTGGGCCAGCTCGCGCACGTTGCCGGGCCAGCGGTAGCGCTCGAGCACGTCCAGCGCCTCGGGCGAGATCCGCCGCAGCGGAGACTGCGGGTTGCGGGCCCGCGCGTCGGCCAGGAAGTGCTCGGCCAGCTCGCGCACGTCCTCCGGCCGATCGCGCAGGGGCGGCACCGTCAGGCTGACGACGTCCAGGCGATAGAGCAGATCCTCCCGGAAGGTCCCCTCGCGGACCCGCTGGGCCAGGTTGCGGTGGGTGGCTGCGACGATCCGGACGTCGACCTCCCGATCCTTGGTGGCGCCGACCGGCCGCACCCGCCCGCTCTCGATGGCGTGAAGCAGCTTGGCCTGCAGACCCGGCGTCATCTCCCCGATCTCGTCCAGGAACAGAGTGCCGCCGTCGGCCTCGGCGAACAGTCCGCCGCGCTCGGCGATGGCGCCGGTGAAGGCGCCCTTGACGTGCCCGAACAGCTCGCTTTCCAGCAGAGACTCGGGCAGGGCGGCGCAGTTCACCGACACGAACGGTTCGTTGGCCCGCGCGCTGTCGGCGTGCAGCGCGCGGGCGACCAGGCCCTTGCCGGCCCCGGTCTCTCCCAAGACCAGCACGGGCGCGGCGGCGTCGGCGACCCGCAGGATGCGGTCCCGCAGCGCGGCGATTCCGGCGCTGTGCCCGATGATGCTGCCGGTCGAGAAGCGGGCGCGCAGGGCCTTCTTCAGCGCCGCCGCCTCGCGCCGGAGCTTCAGGTCGGCGAAGGCGCGGTCCAGGAACAGCGCCAGCTCGTCTTGCTTGAACGGTTTGGTGAGGTAGTGGTACGCGCCCTGGCGGATGGACTGCACCGCGCTGTCGACGGCGCTGTACGCGGTCATCACGATCACCGGGCGATCCGGGTCGAGCTCGCGGGAGCGGGCCAGCACCTGCAGGCCGTCCACGTCGGGCATTCGCAGGTCGGTGACGATCGCGTCGACCGGCTGGTTGGCCAGCCGATCCAGGGCGTCGCGACCCGACCCGACGGCGGCCGCGTCGTAGCCCCGTTCCGACAGGCCGTCGGCGATGGTGCGCGCCATCTCCAGGTTGTCGTCGACCACCATCACGCGCTGCTGACGAGCCTTGCTCATGCTGCCCCCGGCGCCGGAGGGAGGCGAATCGTCGCGCGCGTGCCCCGGCCTGGCATCGGCGCGAGGGCGAGCGTCCCGCGGTGGTTCGACACGATCTCGCGCGCGATGGCCAGCCCCAATCCGGAACCGCCCTCGCGCGCCTTGGTGGTGAAGAACGGCTCCAGCGCCCGCTCGGCGTCGGCGCTGGAGATGCCCACCCCCGAGTCCTCGACCAGGATGGTCACGTCGCTTCTGTCGCGGGCGGCCCGCACCACGATGCTTCCGCCGACCGACCGGCAGGCGTCACAGGCGTTGAGCAGCAGGTTCACGACCGCCTGCTCGAGGAGCTTCTCGTCGCCCAGCACCACGGGCAGGCTGGTCTCGATCGACTCGGTGACGGGGATGCCGGCGCTGTCCAGGCGATGGCGGACCAGCGCCAGCGCCCCCGCCACGACGGTCCGCGGGTCGATCCGCTCGGCCGAGGGAGCGTCCCCGCGGGCCAGCCCGAGCAGGCCGCGGATGACCTGCCGGATCCGCTCGGCCTGCGAGGCGATGGCGGCCACCGCGCTCGAGAGCCTCTCGTCACCGGCGACCCTCGGCTGCAGCTGCTCGGTGCGCGCCGCGATCACGCCCAGCGGCGTGGAGATCTCGTGCGCCACGCCGATGGCCAGCGTTCCGAAGGCGGCCGCCTTGCTGGCGCGCTCGAGCCGCTCGTCGCTGCGGCGTTGAAGGCCGGCCACCGCCAGCTCGCGCTCGAGCAACAGCTCTTTACGCTGCATGTGAAAGGCGATCCCGCCGAACAGCAGCACCACCCCGGCGGCCGCTCCCAGGCTGAGCAGCAGGCGGACCCGCGCCCAGGCTTCCCGATCGCGCTGGTGTTCGGCGCTGCTGACCGTCACGATGTCGGTGCCGCGCGGGCCCCCCGCGTAGGCGATGCCGGCCATGGCGGTGCGGGCGGGCAGGCCGAAGGCGGCGGCTTCGTCGCGTGGAATGCGCACCATGCGCTGGCGGTGCTGCATGGCTTGCGTGAGGCGGGGCGACGACAACGTCTCGCCGCCGAGCGAGCGGAGCGTCGTTTCACCCGGCCGATGCAGGAACAGCCGCGCCGAGCCGGAGCGCTCGACCCGCCCGAGGATCGCCGCCAGCTGCGCGTCGCCGCCGGAGCCGGCCGCGCGCAGCGCGTCCATCGTGATCCCCAGCGATCGCGCGCTGTCCGCTTGCACGCTGGCCAGATCGCGCAGGGCCGCGTCGGACTCCCGGATGGCGTCCCAGTACGCCAGGCCGCCCACGACCAGCACGGTCACGACCATCGCGCTTCCGAGGAGCAGCGGGCGGGCCGAGCGACGGTTCACGGACAGGCAGCATGATGCGTTCGGGGATCCACCGCAATCCCGCGGCCGGAAACGACGTTGGGGAATTTTTCCCTGATCGGGCGGGAATCTCTCCCGACCGGCGCGGTTCGTGCGCGGCGTTCAGGGGCGGCCGGCGGGCATTTCGCCCCTGGCATGCCGCGTGCGATCGAGCCCGGCGTCATGCTGAAGCAGTCCGTCGCGGTTGGCCGCGTGCTGGCGGCCCTGGCGCTGGTGGGCGCGGGTGGATGCGTGGAGATGACCCCTGCCGCCCAAAACTCCGGCCCGGTCTCGTCCAAGAACGGCATCCAGGTGGCCGTGGTGCGGCAGAGTTGCTCGCAGACGCCCGAGCCCGACGAGGACGGCTGGGACCTGGTCGAGGCCAATCTCGAAGTTCAGGTTCGAAACGGCGCGCCGGCCGCCGCGACCGTGCGCCGCGACAAGTTTCGCCTGCTGGCCCCGGACGGCTCCGCGCTGAGGACGATGACCTGGGGAGCGGCCGATCCGCTGACCGTCGCGGGAGGCGCCAGCCAGACGTTCGATTTGCGGTTCATGACCCACGGCGGCCTCGAGTGCGCGAAGGAGATGCGCCTGGACCTGGACTCGGGCATCAAGCTGGGCGAGTCGCCGGTCGCCTTCCAGCCGGTCGCGTTCACGCCCGAGCGGGCGCTCTGATCGGGGCGCGCGGCAGCATTCGTCAGCGGGGCGGGCGGGGGGCGGCGCCGGTGACGCGTTCGGCGGTGAACATCCGGACGGCCGTCGCGAAGGCCAGGACCAGGCAACGGGCGGACGTCTCGGTGACCGGCCAGAGGTGGGCGCCCAGCGATCGGAGGCGGCGCCGCACGCGCCCGGCCGTCGGGCATTTCGCCCGGCCGTCGGGCATTTCGCCCGGCGCGCCGTCTCCATCTTCTCGCCCGCTCAGGACAGAGTTCCGTTCATCGAGGGGAGGCTGCCCGCCACGTTGACGAACGACCAGTGTTCCGTGCGAAGGGCTTCCAGGCTCTCGCGCGACCTTCCGAGGCGGCGCACGAGGTGCCGGAGCGTGGCCAGAATCGTCGCTGGGGCGGGCGCCAGCGCCAGCATGGGCGAAAGGGCGATGCGCGGCTCGCCGTGGGCAGAGTCGTCGGCCCAGATGATGTGACCGACGATGATGTACGCGCCGCTCGGTCGATTCGGCGGATGGAAGCGGGCTTCGAGCTTGGCCATTCCGGCTGGTCCAGCAATCGACGTGCCGCGGCCAGCCGGTCCGTCGAACGGGACTCGGCCCCGGATCGGCGGCATGATTCTTGTTTCGCCGCGGAGGCCGTGGCGTGGATCGGTTCGCTCGGATAAGTGTTGCGAATGCGCAGTCTCTCGCTGGCGATCCTGCTCGTCACCGCGGTGGTGACGGTCATCGCCTTCTCGGTGCGAAGCCTCCGCAAGGAACGCGAGCGCCTGCGCCAGGGCATGGTGACCGCCCGCGCCGCGGACGTTCGGGCGATGGCCTCCGATTTGGAAGACCGGCTGCGCGACGTCGAGGAGAACGGCCGGGTCATCCAGTCGCTGGTCGAGCGGACGCACGACGTCCCGGGAGCCAGCCGCGACGACCAGACGCGCACGCTGCGGGCCTCGTTCAACGCCATGGCCAACGTCATCCGGCACTACCGGACCTTGACCTTGATGGCGCCCGACGGGGACAAGCCGCTGGTCGCCGCGGTCGACCCGACCGAGGATCCGGCGGCGGCCCGCGCCCTCATCCAGATGAGTTGCGCGCCGCGCCCCCCCGGCGCGCAGGGGCTGACCGGCCCCGCCCACCTGCCCGACGGGCGCGTGTTCTACTTCTACAGATTTCACGCCGGGGCGGACGAGGTGGTCCTCTCCATCGACGGCGCGATCTTCTTCCAGTCGGCCTTCCGGTCCGGCGAGAGCCAGATCGTCGTGACCGATCCCTGGGGCCTCGAGTGGTTCCGCGCCGGTGGCGGGGGGCCGTTCGCGATCCGCGCGCCCGCTCGACGCGCCGCCGACGAGGGGCGCTGGGGCGGGCCGGACGGCTCCGCCTGGGTGAGCGACCCGGGCGCGCGGAAGCTGGGGCTGCCGCCCAGGGTGACCCTGGCGGTGTGGGCGTCGGCGTCGCCGGGCGACCTCGGCACGTGGCGGGTCCTGCTGTTGCGGCCGGCGCGCTACATGGACGGGCGCGATCGGGCCGTGCTCCGGCAGGTGATCGAGATGGCGGTGGGCCTGCTCATGGCGGTGGGGGTGGTCGGAACGCTGATCATTCGCCAGCAGCGCTATTCGGCGGCGCTGGCCGAGAGGCTGCGCAGCGCGGAGGCGTTGCGGTCGCTGGAACGGCAGCTCATCAGCGCCGAGAAGCTGGCCACGACCGGCGTGCTGGCCGCGGGCATCGCGCACGAGGTCGGCACGCCGCTGGGCATCATCCGGGCGCGGGCCGAGCTGCTCCTCGACGACATCGATCGCGCCGAGAGCCGGCGGGCGCTGGAGGCGATCGTGCAGCAGATCGATCGAATCTCGTCGATCATCCGCCAGGTGCTGGACTTCTCGCGGGTGCAGCCGGTCGAGCTGAGCCGGGTGGACGTCGCGGAGGCGGTCGGCCTGGCTCTGGACCTGCTCGATCACCGCCTGCGCCAGCAGCAGGTCACCGCCAGCGTCGAAGTGGACGCCGACCTGCCGCCGGTGGCCGCCGACGCCAGCCAGTTTCAGCAGGTGCTGATCAACCTGGTCCTCAACGCCGGCGACGCCTGCGAGACCGGCGGCCACATCCAGGTGACGGCCCGGGTCGTGGCCAGCCCGCCGCGCGTCCGGCTGGAGATTCGCGACAGCGGCGCCGGCATCGAACCCGAGCATCTCCTGGCGGTGTTCGATCCATTCTTCACGACCAAGAAGCGGGGAGAGGGCACCGGGCTCGGCCTGCCGATCACGGCTAGCATCGTGCGCAACCACGGCGGCGAGATCAGCCTGGCCAGCACGCCGGGCCGGGGGACGAACGTGACGGTCATCTGGCCGGCGGCGGTGGAGGCGACGATTGGATAAGAGCAAAGGTCGCGTGCTGGTCATCGACGACGCGCTGGAGATGGCGACGGCGGTGGTGGAGTACCTGCGGCGGCACGGCTTCGAGGCCGAGGCGTTCGACAGCGGGCAGGCGGGCATCGCCGGCTTCCGCGCCCGGCCGGCCGACGCGGTTCTCACCGACTTGCGCATGAAGGGGACCGACGGGATGGACGTGCTGCGCGCCGCCCGCGAGCTGGAGCCGGAGATCCCGGTCGTGATCATGACCGCCTTCGGCGCCGTGGAGAGCGCCGTCGAGGCCATCCAGCGCGGCGCGTATCACTACGTGACGAAGCCGTTCAAGCTGGACGTGGTCCGCGTGCTTTTGGAGCGGGCCATCGGCGAGCGCTCGGTTCGCGCCGAGAACGTGGCGCTGCGGCGCGCGGTGCGCGAGGCGATTCCGGGGGGCAGCCTGGTCGGCCGCAGCGCCGGCATCCGGGCCGTGAACGAGCTCTGCCGGCGGGTGGCGGGCGCGACCACGCCGGTGCTGGTCCTGGGCGAAACGGGGACCGGCAAAGAGCTGGTCGCGCGCGACATCCACGCCGACGGGCCCCGGCGCGACGCGGCCTTCGTGGCGGTGAATTGCGCGGCCCTGCCGGAGTCCCTGCTGGAGAGCGAGCTCTTCGGTCACGTCCGGGGTTCGTTCACGGGCGCCACCCAGACCCGCCGCGGCCTCTTCGTCGAGGCCAACGGCGGAACGCTGTTCCTGGACGAGATCGGCGACATGCCGCTGGCGTTGCAAGCCAAGCTGCTGCGCGTCCTCGAGACCGGCGAGGTCCGATCGCTGGGCAGCGACGGCGCCCAGAAGACCGACGTGCGCATCATCGCGGCGACCCACCGCGATCTGGTCTCCGACATCCGGAGCGGCCGGTTCCGGCAGGATCTCTACTTTCGCCTGAACGTCGTCCCGATCCGCATTCCGCCGCTGCGCGAGCGCGCCGACGACGTTCCGCTGCTGCTGGAGCACTTCCTGCGCCGGGGCGCTCAGCGGTTTTCACAGGCCACGTCGATCACGTTCACGCCCGAGGCGGTGGCGCTTCTGGTTCGATACGCCTGGCCGGGAAATGTGCGGCAGCTCGAGAACGCCGTCGATCGGTGGCTGATCACCAGCGAGGGCCGTGAGATCGCGGCGGCCGACGTCCGCGCGCTGATCGCGGAATGGGACACGCCCGAGCACCCGGCGCTGCCCGCCGAGATGCTGCCGTTGCACGCGGTCGAGGAGCGATACATCGCCTGGGTGCTCGACCGGGTGGGGGGCAACAAGACGCGCGCGGCCGAGATCCTGCAGATCGACCCGTCGACGCTCTACCGGCGCGGGCGGCAGCGGAAGAGCTGAGGCTGGTGGTGGTCCCGCGGCGGCGCGGTCAGGGGCGGTGGCGGCCGGAGAAGATCAAGGTGATGACGGCGTTCGGTCTGGTCTGGTAGAGCCAGACCAGCCAGGCGGCGCGTTCGGCGAGCTCGGGGGTCTGGGGCTGGAACCGGTACAGGTCATCCTCGCGCACGACCAGCCCCGCGTGCGTGAGCTGGCGCAGCGAGATCTCCGCCGAGTACGCGGAGGACTGCCGCTGGTAGCTGACGTCGCGAATCGACCAGGCGCGGGGCGCGGTCGCCTGAAGAAGCAGCAGCACGTGCAGGGTCTCGAGCCGGTCGATGTGATCGTGGACGAAGCCCGCCACCTCGACGGGGATGCCCTGGTCTTCGGCGGTCACGTTCACGTTACCTGCTTGCATGCGGCTTCGGTCCGGTGAGACATGCCGGACCTCTCAGCAAACGTCGGACCAGCGCCGGCGCGGCGGCAAGGCGCGTGCGAGGCGCGTGAATGACGGCTTTGGCCGCCAGCGGAGCGGCGCGGGTCGGGTGAGCCGCCGAAGCAAAGTGCACGACCGCCGTGCACGTTGCCCGGATCGACCGCGCGCCGGCGTCAGCCGCCGCGGGCCGGCAGGTGAACGGCGGCGCGGGTCCCCCGGCTGTCGATCATCGACAGCGCCAGTGTCCCGCCGTGGTTGGCGACGATCTCGTGGGCGACGGCCAGCCCCAGTCCGGTCCCGTCTTCCCGCAGCTTGGTGGCGAAGAACGGCTGCAGCGCGCGCTGCGCCTCGACGGCGGAGATCCCCGGACCCGAATCGTCGACGGTGATGAGCACGCCATCGCCGTCGGCGCCGACGGCGACGCGGACGGTTCCGCCGGCGCCGCTGGCTTCGGAGGCATTGAGCAGCAGGTTCGTGATGGCGTGCTGGAGGAGACTGGCGTCGCCCAGGATCGAGGGGACGCCGGGCGCGCTGTCGCAGGCCAGCCGCACGCCGGCCTGCGAGAAGCGGTGCTCGACCATCCGGACCGCCGCGCGCGCGATCGCGTCGGGTTGGATGATCTGAGCGGTCGGCGCGTCACCGCGGGCCAGGCCCAAGAAGCCGCGGATGACGTGCTTGATGTCGTCGACCTGCTTCAGGATGACGCCGACGTTGTCGGCGGCGCCGTCGGGTGGGCGCGTCTTCTTCTGAATGTTCTCGGCGCGCGCGGCGATGACGCCCAGCGGGGTGGAGATCTCGTGCGCGACGCCGATGGCGAACGTCCCCATGGCGGCGGCGCGCGAGGCGTGCTCGAGGCGCTCGTCGCGCTGGCGGCGGGCGGCGGCGACTGCCAGCTCGCGTTCCAGCACCAGTTCCTTGCGTCGAACTCGCATGGCCGCGCCGCCGAAGCTGAGGACCAGTCCGGCCGCCACGAGCATGCTGAAGGCGAGCCGCCACTCGGCCCAGAGCTCCCGGTCGCGCTGGCGGCCGGCGCTGGCCACCGCCACGATGTCCCAGGTGCCCGGGGTGCCGGCCTCGACGTGGGTCAGGCCGGCCAGCCCCGTCCGCCGCGGCAGGCCCAGCTCCGCGGCCTCCGCCGGCGAGAGCCGCACCACCGACTCGCCGTGGGTGAGAGCGTCGATCAATCGCCGCCCCGGGAACACGTGGCCGCGCGGGGCGCGCAGGGACGAATCGCCGCTGCGGTGCAGGAACAGCGCGAGGTCGTTCGGCCGCTCGATGGAGGCCAGCGCGCGAAGGAGCTGGCGGTCGTCGACGGCGCGGCTGCCGTCGGTGGCAGGAGAGATCATGGCGGCCACCGCCCGAGCCAGCGTGGCTTGCTCCTGGGCGAAGTCGCCGAACGCCTGCGACGATTCGCGCTGCGCGTCCCAATAGGCCAGCAAGCCGCTCAGAATCAGCGCCCCGATCATCGCCGCCAGGAGACGGCGGGGCGCCGGCGACGCGCGATCGGGGGCCATGCCGACCCTCCTCAAGCAAGCGACGGACCACGGCGCGCGCCCGCTCGCGGTGCGACGCCGGGCGGTCGCGCCGGCCGGGCGGGCGGCCCGGTGGGGAATTTTTCTCGAACGACTCGGGAAATTCTCCCTCTCCGGCCCGTCCGGCGACGGTCGATCGGCTGGAATCGGGCGCTCCGTCGCTGGCACGCCGCGTGCTGTCTCCTCCGCCATGTTCCTCCGGTCGCGTTCGTCGGACGCCCGTTGCGTCCGCGTGGCGGCCGCTGTGGCATTCGGATGCTCCTTCGCGAACGTCGGCCCGGCCACCGCCAAGACGTCGACGTCGA
>JAICYS010000390.1 GCA_025934105.1 Myxococcota bacterium
CTGCAGCTTGGCGGCCGGCGTCGAGGCGCCGGGCGCGGCGCTCCTGGTGTTTGCCTTCCTGGCGTTTGCCCTGCTGGGACGCCGGCCCCGGCGCCACCCGAACGGCTGAAAGTTATCGCAGCGGACGGCTGGCGCCGCGCGAGACGACCTGACCGCTGCCGGGGCGGGCCACGACCCGGCCGTCCTGGAAGGCGATCTCGCCGCGGCGGATCGTGGTGTGCGGCCAGGCGCGCAGCTCGCGGCCGACGTAGACGGTGTGCCCGGCGCGCGAGAACAGGTCCGCGTCGCGGATCTCGCGCCGGCCACCCGCCTCCCAGATCACCAGATCCGCGTCGGAGCCGACGGCGATGGTCCCCTTGCGCGGGTAGAGGCCGAAGAGGCGGGCCGCGTTGGTGGACGTCAGGGCCACGAACTGCTCCAGCGACAGCCGTTCGCCGATCACCGCCTCCGTGAAGAACAGCGGCAGCATGGTGTCCAGCTCGGCGACGCCCGGGCGCGGATGCGCGACGTCCAGCTTGGGATCCATCTTCAGCGCGCGCGTCCAGGGGGCGTGGTCGCTGGCCAGCGTGTCGATGGTCCCGTCGGCCAGGCCGCGCCAGAGCGCGTCGCAGTCGGCCGCGGTCCGCAGCGGCGGCTGTGCGACGAACAGCGGCCCGTCGGGACCACGGTACTTGTCCTCGGTCATGTAGAGGTAGAGGGGGCGCGTCTCCACGTACAGCGGCAACCCTTCGGCGCGTGCCGCCGCGCAGGCCGCCAGCGCCGCCGCCGACGAGACGTGCACGATGTAGGTCGGCGCGCCGGTCGCGCGGCACATGGCGATGGCCCGGTCGACGGCGATCGACTCGGACGCGACGGGGCGGCTCTCCGCGAAGTGCTCCATGGCGCCGTGGGCCCGCTCGGACAGCAAGGCGGTGCAGCACTCGACGGTCGCCAGATCCTCGCAATGGATCAGGGTCATGCCGCCGGCCTTGCCGGTGGCGCGCATGATCTGGGCGAACTCGCGCGCGCCCGCCTCGAACGACGGGAAGCACATGAAGATCTTCACGCTGGACTGCCCGGCCGCCACCGCCGGCGTGACCTCCGCCAGGATCTGCGAAGTCGGCGTCAGGATCACGGCGTGGAAGAACACGTCCGCGATGGCCTGCTGCGCGACCAGCACCGATTCGGCGCGCACGCGATCGGCGATGCTCTCCCACGGCAGGACGTAGGACATGTTCCCGACGGTGGTGACGCCGCCGGCCAGGGCCGCTTCCGAGCCGCTGCTGTAGTCGTCGACCCAGTCCGGCTCGGTCGGATCCAGCCGCTCGACGTTGAGGTGCACGTGCGGGTCGACGCCCCCCGGGGTGACGAACCGGCCGCCGGCGTCGATCTCGCGTGCGCCGGCCATGGCGCCGCCCAGCTGGGCCACCCGGCCGCCGGCGATGCCGACGTCGGCCTGCTGGCGTCCGTCGGCGGTGACCACGGTCCCGCCGCGCACCACCAGGTCCATGCGGGCAGCGGTCATCGGTCACCGGGTCATCGGCGGGTGGTCGGGGCGCTCTTGAGCCTCATCTCGACGGTTTTCAAATTGTTCCGGGCCAGCCGGCTGTGCGGGTGGCCGGGGCCGACGGCGCGGGCCAGGCTGGCCGCCGCCCGCCGGAAGAGATTTGCCGCCGGACGCAGCTTCCCCGCGGTCTGCTCGAGGACCGCCAGATTGTTGACCGTCAGCGCCACGTCGGCGTGATGCCGGCCGAGCTTGCGCTCGAGGATGCGGATGGCCCGCCGATAGAGGTCTCGCGCGGCCTCGCGCCGGCCACGCTGCTGCTCGACGGCGGCCAGCCCCGCCAGCGTCAGCCCCGATTCCAGGCTGCCGGCGCCCAGCCGCCGCTGGAAGATCGCCGCCGCCCGCCGATAGAGCCGGGCCGCGTCGGCCAGCCGCCCGCGCGATTCGACGACCGCGGCCAGCGCGGCGACGTCGGCCGCCACGCTCGGGTGGTCGGTCCCCAGCGCCGACTCGCGCAGCGCGACGGCGCGGCGGGCATGCGGCTCGGCCTGCGACAGGCGACCCTGCGCGTGCGCGATGCCGCCCAGGTTGTGGTGCAAGGTGGCGCGTGCCTCGATCTGGGCGCGCGCCAGCAGCGGCGCCGCGCGCCGATAGTAGGCCACCGCCTGGGCGTAGCGCCCCTGCGCCTTGCGCAGCACGCCCAGGTTGTTGAGGGCCGTCGCCAGCAGGGGCTCGCGCGGACCCAGGCGGCGCGCGGCCGCCAGCGCGGCGCGGCTCAACCCGTCGGCCTCGGTCAAGGCGCCACGCGTCCGCAGGACCCCCGCCAGCGCCAGGCGCGCCTCGATGGCCAGCCGCCTGAAGTCCGGGTGGCGGGGCGCCCGGGCCAGGATCGCCAGCGCGCGCCGGTGGCAGCGGGCGGCGTCGGCCAGCCGGTCGCGCGCCTCCAGCACGCGCCCCAGCTCGACCAGCGCGTTGGCGCGATCGGGGCTGCGCGCCCCTTCCGCCCGCGTGTAAGCGTCGACGGCTCGCCGGCAGGACTGCTCGGCCTGGACGAAGCGGCCAGCCGCCCGCAAGGCGATCGCGCGTTCGTGGGCGCCGACGGCCCGCGCCAGGGCACGCTCGCGATCGCGACGGGGGATGGATGCCACGCGCCGGCCATTGTACCGTCGAGGCCGACGATGTCGCCGGTGAAGCGGCGGAGCCTGCTGGCGCCCGAGGTCATCCAGACCTCGGCGATGGATTGTGGGCCGGCGGCGCTCAAGTGCCTGCTGGACGGCTTCGGGATCCCGGTCAGCTACGGCCGGCTGCGCGAGGCCTGCCAGACCTCCGTCGACGGCACGTCGATCGACACGCTGGAGTCGCTGGCGCAGACGCTGGGCCTGGACGCCGAGCAGGTGATGCTGCCCGTCGACCATCTGCTGCTCGCCGAGTCGGACGCGCTGCCGGCGGTGGTGGTGGTCCGGCTCCCCTCCGGCCTGACCCACTTCGTGGTGGTCTGGCGGGCGCAGGGGCCGCTGGTGCAGCTGATGGATCCGGCGCGGGGACGGCGCTGGGTGCGCCGGGCGGCGTTCCTGCGGGACGTCTACCGCCACCGCCAGCTGGTACCCGCCGGCGCGTTCGCCGAATGGGCGGCCGGCGACGGGTTCACGCGGCCGCTGGCCCGGCGGCTCCGCGCGCTGGGGGTGGCGGACGGCGGCGCCGTCATCGCCCGCGCCGTCGAGCGCGGCGGCTGGCGGCCGATCGCGGCGCTGGACACGGCGGCGCGGACCGTGGCCGGGCTGGTGCAGTCGGGCGCGGTGAGGCGCGGCCCGGACGCGGCGCGCTTGCTGGAGGCGGTGGCCGAGTCGCCGCTCGAGACTTCGGGGGCGTTGTACGCCACGGCCGTGGGGGCGCCATGCGCCGAGGACGGCGTCGAGCAGGTCGCGGTGCACGGCGCGGTGTTGCTTCACGCCTCGGGCGCGCGTGCGCTGGACGAAC
>JAICYS010000080.1 GCA_025934105.1 Myxococcota bacterium
CGCGCGCACGGACGGCGGCGCCGCGGGCGCCCCAGGCCAGGCGACGGACGCGGCTGCCCCGGCCGGCACCTGGAACTGCGATCCCTTCTCGCCCACGGCGCGGACCGTGTTCGTCTTCGACCGCCTGCTGGATTCGCGGCCGCTGGACCCCGGCGACAGCCGCACGCCCGTCGCCGCGGCCATGGTGGCCGCCGACTCCACCGCGGCGGGCCCCTCCGACGTGGTGTCCAACGCCGACTACGATCCCACCGGCGCTCCGGGCCTGTTCGTCGCCCCCGCCTTCGGCAAACCGGGCGCGGATGGCCCCAGCCTGCTGGTCTCGGGCATCCCGGCGCTGCCGGCCGCCAGCACCATCACCGTCCGGCTGGACTCCACCGCCGTCCGCGCCAAGGACGGTCACACCGGCTTCGTCGACAGCAACAATTTCCTGGACCACGGCTCGCTGACCTTCGCGACGGTCGCGCTGGCGGTCTCGGTCGCCCCGCCGCCGACGCAGCCGCTGGCCGCCGACGCGGGCGCCTGCGCCACGCCGCCCGACACGGTCGCCCTCGACGCCGCCGCCACCATCACCTTCAACAGCCCGGTGGACCTCGACGCGCTCATGAAGGCCGTGACGGTCCGGACCTCGGGCGGGATGGACGTCGCCTTCGCATTGACGTCGACCGACAACCTGACCTTCACCGTGCTGTCCGCGGCCAGCGACCACAAGTGGCCCGCCAACACCAGCATCGCCGTCACCGTTCCCGACACGGTCACCGACCAGGCGGGCGACACGCTGAGCGCCGGGAACGGCGCCTCCACGATGTTCAAGACGGCGGCCGAGTGATGCGCGCCAGCTCTGCCAACCCGAATCCGCGGCACACCCAAAAGAGAGGTCCGATGAACCGCATGCGTTTTCGAGCGACGGCGCTCAGTCTGGCCCTGCTGTTGACCGGGGGAGTGGCCCTGGCCCAGGAAATCACCGGCCGCGTGACCGGCCGGGTGACCGATCGCGACTCGGGCGCGGCGATGGGCGGCGTCACCGTCATCGTGCAGGGCCCGCAGGGCGAGGACGCGACGCTGACCAACGACAAGGGCGAGTACAACTTCACCACCTTGCCGATCGGCACCTACACGATCCGGTTTTACGCCGCCAACACGGCGGTCCAGGTCGAACAGCAGGGCGTCCAGGTCTCGGCCGAAAAGACGGTCCGGGTCAACGCCAAGGTCGCCGCGGCTGCACAGCAAGCGGCCCAGCAGACGTACGTCATCACCGGCAAGGCCCCGGCCGTCGACGTCGGCAGCGCGCGCGTGGGCGCCACCTTCGACAGCGACTACACCAACAACGTGCCGCTGGGCCGCACCTACGGCGACGTCCTCGAGCGCGCGCCGGGCGCCTTCATCGACGGCAGCGGCAACGTCTCGATCGGCGGCGCCACCGGCCTCGAGAACCAGTTCAACATCAACGGCATGAACGTGACCGGCCTGCGCTACGGCATGCTGGAGATGGGCCTCCCCAGCCGCAACGGCGGCACCAACCTGCCCGTCGAATTCCTGGGCCAGATCGACGTGAACAGCGGCGGCTACCAGGCCGAGTACGGCGGCGCGATGGGCGGCGTCGTGAACACCGTCCTCAAGTCGGGCACCAACGAGTGGCACGGCACCGCGTTCGGCTACTGGTCACCCTACTGGATGGCGGCCGATCCGAAGCTGGTCCTGCCGCGCTCGAGCTCGCTGGGCGGCGTGCGCAAGCCCGACTTCGACGACAGCGTCGGCGTCGAGGTGGGCGGGCCCCTCATCAAGGACAAGCTGTTCCTGTGGGTCGGCTTCGCGCCGCGCATCACCGACACCCACGTCCTGCGCGAGACGTTTGCCATGCAGGACAACGGCATGGGGACGGCGGCGCTGGACGCCTCCGGGAATCCGCAGCTCACGCAGCTCCCCTACACGGCCCGCATGGACGAGACGCACCGGACGTACTACGCGGCGGCGACCGTCGACTGGCTGCCGCTGCCGGACAACCGCCTGACCCTGGCCCTCCTCACCACGCCCAACTACAACACCGAGCTCAAACAGCAGTACGGGATCGATTCGTTCAGCTCGGACCCGCGGACGGCGATGGAGTCGCTGACCCGCGACAACACGGACGTGACCGCGCACTGGGTCTCGAAGCTGTTCGATCGCAAGTGGCAGATCGACGCCATCGCCGGGATGCACTACGAGTACTACTACGATCGCGGGGCCTACGACGCGCTCAACAGCCTGAACCAGCTCCAGATCGCGAACACCGATCTGTGGACCGTCGAGCGGGCGCCCGGCTGCCAGCCGGACGCGTCCGGGTTCGTCCCCTGCCCCATCGCGCCCTACTACTACGCCGGCGGCTTCGGAAGCACCGAGAAGTCCGACGCCTACCGGTGGTCGGCGGAGCTGAAATCGACGAACTTGTTCGAGGCCGGCGGCCATCACGAGGTGAAGTATGGCTGGCACCTCGACCTCAACACGATGGACCTGACGCGCGGGTTCACCGGCCCCGACGGGCAGCGCGGGTTCGTGTCGCTTCCCGGCGACGGCAGCTATTCGGCGCAGACTTTCTTCACGCTGCCGCCCACGGCCTCGCCGCTGCAATTCGGCGCCGGGCCGGAGTCGGTGCCGCTCGGCGCGCCGCCCTACTACGTCGACGCGCTGCACTCGGATGTCAAGAGCCTCTCGAACGCGTTCTTCCTGCAGGACAGCTTCAGCCCCGACCATCTCCGCAACCTGACCATCAACGCGGGCGTGCGGCTGGAGCTGCAGAAGCTCTACGACAACAACGGGAACGGCGTGTTCAGCACCGATAACTGGGCGCCGCGGATCAGCGCCATCTACGACCCGTTCGATGACGGCCGCTCGAAGGTCTCGGTCTCCTACGGCCGCTACTACGAGGCGGTGCCGCTGGACGTGGCGGCCCGCTACTTCTCGGGCGAGAACTTCGTCACCAACTACGGCAGCCTCAGCTCGTGCCAGGGGAACCTCGCGAACCAGAACAACTGGGTGGGGGCCGGCGAGTACGGCAAGTGCATGGCCAACCAGGGGGCGCCCACCTTCAACACCGAGTACGCCCAGCCCGACATGCAGGGCCAGTACCACAACGAGGTGGTCGCCACCGTCGAGCGCCAGGTCATGGAGGACATGACCGTGCGGATCGACTACCAGCACCGCTGGATCGGGAACATCATTGAGGACGGCTACAGCACCTCGGGCAGCGCCATCGCCAACCCGGGCAACGTGCCGCAGTCGGCGCTCGACGCCGCCCAGCACCAGCTGGACGCGGCGATGAACGCCGCGGCCGGCGACCCGAGCAACGCCATCGCCCAGGCCACCTACCAGACGGCCCAGGCGAACCTCAGCGCGCTCAAGCAGCTGGCCTCGGCGCCCAAGCCCGAACGGAACTACGACGCGCTGACGGTTTCACTCAACAAGCGGTTCTCGAAGAACTGGCTGGCGCGCGCCTCGTACACCTATTCGCGGCTGATCGGCAATTACGAGGGTCTTTATCAATACGAGACCAATTACGTGTCGCCGAACGGCACCAACGCCTACGACTACCCCGAGCTCTATTACAACAGCAACGGTCCGCTTCCGAACGACCGGCCGCACCTCTTCCACCTGGACGGCTACTACACGCAGCCGCTCCGGACGGGGAAGTTCGTGTTCGGCTTGGCGTTCACGGCGCGCTCGGGGCAGCCGCGGAATTACATGGGCAACCTGGTTCCGGGGTCGCCCTACCAGCTGGTGTTCCTGCTGCCGCGCGGCGACGCCGGCCGCACGCCGACGGTGACCCAGCTGGACGCCAAGATCGGCTACTCGCGCCCGCTGGGACGGAAGATGAGCCTCGAGGCCTTCATCGATCTCTTCAACATCCTGAACCAGCAGACCACGCTGCAGACCGACGACAACTACACCTTCCAGGCGGCGCCCCCGATCGTGAACGGCAGCGCGCAGGACCTGAAGTACGCCAAGGACGTCACGGGCGCGCCGCTGGCCAAGAACCCGAACTTCGGGCAGCCGATCGCGTACCAGATGCCGTTCAACGCCCGGTTGGGCCTGCGCCTGACCTTCTGACCGGCGGCCGCCCGGGCGGTCCCGCGCCTCGGGCGATGAGCCCGCGCGGCGGGGCCCGCCGGGTCGCGGGTTCGGCTTGCCCCGGTTCGAAATCCGTCCGCGCCGTCCGGGGCGCGGACGGGTGACCAGGCAGCGGCCGGGGCCTGACCAGGCCAGGCGCGGAAATCCGGCCCCGTAAGGCTGGCACCGCGCTCGCAAAGACGGGCGGCATGTTCGCCCGGGTCGCGTCCGCCACGGTGGTCGGCATCGAAGCCGCCCCCATCGACGTCGAGGTCGACGTCGGCGTCGGCCTGCCCGGCACGCACATCGTCGGCCTCCCGGACGCCGGCGTGCGCGAGGGCCGGGTGCGGATCCGCGGCGCGCTCGACAACAGCGGCCTCAAGCTGCCGCTGCGCCGGATCACCGTCAACCTGGCGCCCGCCGACCTGCGCAAGGACGGCGCCGCCTTCGACGTCCCGATCGCCGTCGGGATGCTCTGCGCCGCCGAGCTCGTCGACGCCCGCGCCCTGGAGCAGACCCTGTTCGTGGGCGAGCTGGCGCTGGACGGGGCCCTGCGGCCCGTTCGCGGCGTCCTGCCCATCGCGGCCTGGGCCCGGGCGCGCGCCGTCCGCCGCCTGGTCGTGCCGCCCGCCAACGCCGCGGAAGCCGCCGTGGTCGGCGTCGGCGCGTCGTTCCAGATCCACGCCCCCGCCAACGTGGGTGAGCTGGTGGCCTGGTTGCGCGGCGAAGGAGGCGCGTCCGCCGAACCGCCCGCGCCGCTGCCCGACGCCACGCCGCCGGTGGCGGACCTGGCCGACGTGCGCGGCCAGGAAGTCCCGCGGCGGGCGCTGGAGATCGCGGCGGCCGGCGGCCACAACCTGCTGTTCGTCGGCGCGCCCGGCTCGGGCAAGACCATGCTGGCCCAGCGGCTGCCCGGCATCCTGCCGGCGCTCACGTTCGACGAGGCGCTGGAGACCAGCATGGTGCACTCGATCGCCGGGCTGCTCGGCGGGGGCGGCTTGCTCCGCGCCCGGCCATTCCGCGCCCCGCACCACACCGTCTCGGTGGCCGGGCTGATCGGCGGCGGTCCCCAGGCCCGTCCCGGCGAGATCGCGCTGGCTCACAACGGCGTGCTGTTCTTGGACGAGCTGCTCGAATTCCCGCGCGCGGTGCTGGAGAGCCTGCGCCAACCGCTGGAGGATCGGGCCGTCAGCATCGTCCGCGCCCGTCGCACGGTGAGCTACCCGACCGACTTCATGCTGGTCGCCGCCCTCAACCCCTGCCCCTGCGGATACCTGGGCAGCACGATCCGCGGGTGCACCTGCTCGACGACCGCGGTCGGAAACTATCGAGCGCGGCTCTCCGGTCCTCTCGTCGACCGGATCGACCTGCACGTCGAGGTTCCGGCTCTGCCCTACCACCAGCTGGCCCTGGCCGACGAGGGGGAGCCGACCAGCGCCGTGCGCGCGCGGGTGGGGGCCGCCCGCGAACGGCAGCGCGAACGCGGCAAGACCTGGAACGCGCGCCTGCCGTCGCCCGCGCTGGCCCGCGTGGCGGCGCTGGACGCCGCCGGCCACCAGCTGCTGGAACGCGCCGCCACCCACCTCGGGCTATCGGCCCGCGCCATCGCCCGCATCCGCCGGGTGGCGCGGACCATCGCCGACCTGGAGGGGAGCGCCGAAGTGCGCGCCGTCCACCTCGCCGAAACCCTGCAGTACCGCCTGCTCGATCAGACAACGACTTGACCAAAGGAGAACCCGCGATGTCCAGCATGAAGGAGAAGATGAAGGCGGTGGCCGGCGCGATCGCCGCCATCGAGAAGCAGTTCGGCAAGGGCGCCATCATGCAGCTCGACGGCGGAGAGATCGCCGAGGTGGCGGTGATCCCGACCGGCTCGGTGGGGGTGGACCTGGCGCTGGGGGTCGGCGGCCTGCCCCGCGGCCGGGTCATCGAGATCTACGGGCCGGAGTCGTCGGGCAAGACCACGCTGACGCTGCAGGCGATCGCGCAGGCCCAGCGGGCCGGCGGCGTCTGCGCGTTCATCGACGCGGAGCATGCGCTGGACGTCGGCTACGCGCGCAAGCTGGGCGTCCGGATCGAGGACCTGCTGGTCTCCCAGCCCGATCACGGCGAGCAGGCGCTGGAGATCGCCGACAAGCTGGTGGGGAGCGGCGCCGTCGACTTGATCGTCGTCGACTCGGTCGCCGCGCTGGTGCCCAAGGCCGAAATCGAGGGGGAGATGGGCGACGCGCACATGGGCCTGCAAGCGCGTCTCATGAGCCAGGCGCTGCGCAAGCTGACGGCGGCGACCGCCAAGAACAACACGGCCGTGGTCTTCATCAACCAGCTGCGGCAGAAGATCGGCGTGGTCTACGGCAACCCGGAGACGACCACCGGCGGCAACGCGCTGAAGTTCTACGCGTCGGTGCGGCTCGACATCCGCAAGATCGGGACGGTCAAGAACGGCGAGCAGGTGATCGGCAACCGCGCTCGCGTCAAGGTCGTGAAGAACAAGGTCGCGCCCCCCTTCCGCGAGGCCGAATTCGACATCCTGTACGGCGCCGGCGTGAACGTTCCCGGCGAGATCGTCGACCTGGCCTCCGGGGCGGGGGTGTTCGAGAAGTCGGGCGCCTTCTATTCGTTCCGGGGCGAACGCATCGCGCAGGGGCGCGACAAGGCCTGCGCCTACGTCGCCGAGCATCCGGAGATGGTCGCCGACGTGCGCGCGCTGCTGCTGCAAGCGCGCAAGGCCGAGAACGCCGCGATGGGGGCGCCCGCGGCCGCGGCCGCGCCCGCCGCACAGGCGGCCTGAGCCGAATGAAACGCGCGCCCGGACCTTCCGGACGCGCGTTTCCGTCTCAGAGGCCGGTCTGCCCGTACACGAAGGTCGAGGGCACGTAATACTCGGACGTCGCGGTCTGATCGCGCCAGTCCCCGGACTCATCCAGCAAGAAGAGCGTGCCCGAAGTGCCGATGAGGAGATGAGCGAAGGCGTCCGAGACCCCGCCCGCCCCCTCATTCGTGAAGAAGCTCAGCTGATTGCCGCTCTGGTCGTAGATTGCGGCCAGCGCCGCGGACGAACCGTCGTCGCCCTGGGCGTCGCTGCAGCTGACGACCAACTTGCCGTTGGCGTCGATGGCCGTGTCGAAGCACGACGAGTCCAGGCCGTCGTAACCGAACTCCGCCCACCACTGATACTGGCCGCTGGAGCTGATCTTCGCGAAGGTCTCGCCGGTGAACGATCGGTCCAGGCTGACGGCGTCGCCGGTCACGTAGGCGTTGCCCGACCCATCCCGTTCGGCGACGCGGAGACTTTTGCCTCGGACTGTCAGGCCTGGCCGAGCAAGCCGCGGCGGCGAAACTCGCCGAGCTGTGCCAGCAAGTGGACCTCTTCCAGATGCTCGCGCAGGACCGGGTTGGCGTTCAGGTAGGCCGCCTGCGCGGCCCCCATGAAGACGTCGATCCCCAGCCCCAGCTTGACCGCGTTTTCAGCGGCCTGGTTCACCAGCCGCTCGAGCTCGACCAGCGCCGCGCGGTCGGCGTCGTCGTTGGCCGGAACAGGCATTCCAAAGAATGGGGCTCGCATTTTTGCTCGGGCCCTTCAAAAGCACCGCTGTCGATCCGTCAAATCCCCGCGGCGCCGATCCTCTTTCTTGCCGGCCACATCCGGTCCAAAGTTCACCCCGTGAGCTCCTCGAGCACGGCGGGCCGACTGAACCTTCGCGTCGTCCAACCGCCGCCGGATGCGGCGGCCGCCAGCTGGGCCATCTCGCGCCGGCTGCTGAAGGTCTCGCTCTGGTGCACCTTCACGCTGGGGGCCAGCTTCGGCGCCGCCAACCTACTGACCATCCACCTGGCCTTGGGCCCGGTCCCTCCCGCGCACAACTGGGTGCACGCCAGTTTCCAGGTCGTCGGCTTCGTCCTGATGTTCCTGGTCGGCGTGGCCTACCAGGTGATCCCGCGAAGCTGCGGCGTTCCTCTGGCTGCGCGCGGGGCGGCCCGCGCCACCCTGCCGCTGTTATTGACGGGGTTGCTGCTGCGGATGTACGGGCAGTTCGGTCCGCTGCTTCCCGGGACGCCCGCCGCCCTGCTGGCCGGCGGCGCGTCCATCCTGGCCGGCATCGTCGCCTTCGCCGGCGTGCTGCTCGCAACCTGGCGCACGGCGCCGGCGTCCAAGCCCAGGATTGGTCTGGCCGGCGTCGCGGCCGGCACCTTTTGGTGGCTGGCGGCGGGTGTGCTCCTGGTCGTCGAAGGCCTCCGGGCGGTGGCGCTACGCGACGCCGATCTGGGCGCGCGCTACAACGAAGCGTTCTACGCGGCCGCGCTGGTCGGCGGGGCGATGTCCTGGATTCAGGGGATGTTCCGGCGCATCGGCGGGGCGACGTTCGGGCTGCGCCCGTCGGACGCGCCGTTGCTGACGCTGGCGCTGGCGCTCTGGCAAATCGGGACCGCGGCCGCGGTGCTGGGCGCCTGCCTGCCGCCGGGTCCGGGGGGCCAGCGCCTGTTCGACACCGGCCTCATCGTCCTGGCCGCCGCCGTGGCCGTCTTCGTGCGGGGCGCGCGCATCCTGTCCACCGCCGCGGAAGAGGCGCCGGCCTTTCACCTGGCTCCTGCGGCCGTGCGCCGCACCGTCCGCCTGGCGTTCGTCGCGGCGCTGCTGTTCGCCGCGCTGGCGGCGCTCTACGGGGCGTCGGAGTTGACGGGCCGGGTGCCGTCACGGCTCATCTGGGACGGGGCGCGCCACGCGCTGGCCCTGGGCTGCATCACGCCCCTCATCCTGGGGCTCGGGTCGTTCATCGTGCCCCGCCTGGCGGGAACGCCGCTGCGCCGGCGCCGCTGGCGCAGCACGGGTCTCGTGCTCATCGGCGTGGGGCTGGCCGGCCGCGAGTGCGAGCTGCTGGCTTCCTGGCTGGCCTGGCCGCCGGCGCTCTGGATCTCGGGCACGTCAGGCTTGCTGGCGGCGACCGGCGTGGTGCTGGCCGGCGGCGCGATCCTGGGGGTGCTGCGCGCGCGCCCAGAGCCCGACGGCCGCCAGAACGCCGGCGACGGCCAGCGGCAACGCGGCGAAGGCCGTCACGCCGGACAGAAAACCAGCGCTGAGGCGAGCGGGCCGGCGCTCCCCGCCGAACCGCAGGTGTAGGTCGAAGCCGGCGGGTCCGGTCCCGCCGGCGGTGGCGGCGCGTGCGCGCACGGGAGACAGAAGGCGAAGGGCCGGCGCGAATTGGCCTGGCGGGGGGACGCGGCGGCCCGCCCTCGCCGAACGCGCGGGGGCGGCGGAACGAAGAATGGGCCGGCCGCGCAAGCTCGACCGTGCGAGGACGGCGCGTCAGTCACGGCCGCGACAGACGCGCCGCGAGTCGAACCGATCCCGGCCCGCCGCTTTCGGATCGACGCGCGTGACGAACTGGTAAGATCCATGAAAGGCGATCGGCATTCGCCGGTGACGTGAATGGTTTCGCTGAACGTCCTCCGCCCCCTCACGACCGCCGTCCTCGGCGCGCTGGCCTGCGCCGGCTGCTACTCGTCGACGGAGCTGCGCCTGCAAGTGCGCGCGCCCGCCCAGGCGCAGACGGATGCCCATCGGTGCGTTCGCACCGCGGACCGCGTCTTCGCGGACGCGGGCTTCGAACGGGTGCGCACGATCGTCGGCCCCGACATGTTTTACACGCCCCGCACGAACCCGGGCGCGCAGATCGCGCTGGGCTGGGGCATCGGCGCGTGGCTGGACCGAGATCCGGCCTCCGAGAGTTGCGCGGTCACGATCGAAGCCATCTCCGCCGACCCCGCCCCCACTCACCTCCGGCCCTTCACCACGCAGCGTGGCGAGCCCTTCGACGCCGCCGTCCGCGAGATGGCCAAGCGGCTCGAGCTGGCCTTCGAAGCCCAGAGATAGCTTCGCCGGCGCCGCCGCCGGTTGTCTGGACAGACGGGCGGTGCAACATTGCCTGAATGTCCGGATCGGCCGCCTCTCCCGAACAACCGGTCGCCGTGCCGCCGCCGTCGGCCCAGGCGGTCCGCTATCACCGGAGCGGCAACGTCATCTGGGGCATCGAGCAGCTTCTCGGGCTGGCGCTGCCGGCGGCGCTGCTGTTCAGCGGGCTGTCGGCACGGTTGCGCGCGCTGGCGGCCGCGGCGGCCCGCGGGCACTTCTACCCGACGCTGGTGATTTACCTCGCGCTGCTCTCGCTGCTGCTGTCGATCGTTCAGCTCCCGCTGTCGTACTACGTCGGGTATGCGCGCGAGCGGGCCTATGGCCTGTCCCAGCAGACGTTGCGCAAATGGGCCGCTGACCAGGCCAAAGGCTTCGCCGTGGGACTGGTGCTCGGCGCAGCGGTGCTGTGGATCCCCTACCTGCTGCTGGCGTCCAGTCCGTCGCGCTGGTGGATCTGGACCGGCGCGCTGTCGCTGCCGTTCTTCGGGCTGGTGCTGCTGGTGACGCCGGTCTTCATTGCGCCGCTGTTCAACAAGTTCGGGCCCATGCGGGACAAAGAGCTGGAGGCCGAGGTGCTGGCGGTGGCGGGCCAGGCCGGCGTCGACGGTGCCCGCGTCTTCGAGGTGCAAAAGAGCGTCGACACCAAGAAGGTGAACGCCTACGTCACCGGCGTCGGCAAGACCAAGCGCATCGTCTTGTGGGACACGTTGCTGGCCCGGTTGACGCCCCGCCAGACCCGCTTCGTGGTGGCGCACGAGTTGGGCCACTACGTCCTGCACCACGTCTGGTCGAACATCCTGGTCTCGACCGCGCTGACCGTGACCAGCCTGTGGGGCGTCCATCGAACGGCCGACCTCCTGCTGGCGCGCTTCGGCGCGCGCTTCGGCTTCACCGACATCGCCGACCTGGCGTCGATGCCGCTCTTCATGCTGCTGCTGTCGCTGTTCGCCGCGCTGATCGGGCCGCTGCTGCTGGCCTGGTCCCGGCATCACGAACGCGCCGCGGACAAGTTCGGTCTGGATCTGACCGGCGACAAGCAGGCGGCGGCCAGCGCGTTCGTGGCTTTGCAGGAACAGAACCTGGTCGTCCCGCGCCCGGGGCGGCTCTACAAGGTGTTCCGCGCCACCCACCCGCCGATCGGCGAGCGCGTCGACTTCATCAACGCCTACCGTCCGGCCGGCCCGGGCCGTGGCGTTTGAGGATCTCGGTGACGGCCGCGACGGCCCGCGCCGCCATTCAGGGTGGCTGATCGGCCACACGGCGGGGACCGGCGCGCGCCGCGCGACCTCTCACGCGGGATTGCGGCGCCCGGGTTCGCCGCGCCCGCCCGCCCTGGCCTGGCCGGGCCCGCGGCCGGCGCGAGGGTCGGGACCACCGTCGGCGCGAGGCTCGGGATCGGGCTGCGGGGACGGCACGGCGCCGGGCGGGACGTCCAGATCGGCCGCCCCCGCCGGCCAGTCGACCGCCACCACGTCGGCGCCCGCCTCCCGCAGAAGTCCGCGGGCGCCGGCGTCGCCGGACAGCGCCGCCAGCTTCCCGAACCACGCCGCCGGGAACAGCGCCGGTGGCCCCAGCACGCCCTCATAGCGCGAGGCCACCGTGCGCCGCCCGCCGTCGGAGGTCCGCACCAGCGCATCCAGGTGCTCGCGGCCGAGGGCCGGCTGATCGCCCAGCGCCAGCAACAGCGCGTCGGCGCCCGCCTGGCGCGCCCAGTTCACGGCGGCGCGAATGGAGGCCGCCATCCCCTCGGCCCAGGCGGCGTTGTCGATGCGGTCGACCGCCAGCCCCCGCAGCGCCGCAGCCACCGCCTCGGCGCGCGCCCCCAGCACCACCCCGGTCCGCGCGCAGGCGGATTGGGTGGCCGCCTCGGCGATTCGTCGCAGCATCGGCTGTCCGCCGACGACCGCCAGCTGTTTGGGCCCGCCGAACCGGCGCGCGGCGCCGGCGGCCAGCACGGCACAGAGCACGCGGCGGTGAATCGGGCCGCGCCGATCGCGCAGGTGCTCGGCGGTCTCGCCGGCCAGGCAAGCCTGGATCTCGGCGGCGATCGCCAGCGCGATCTCGCCGGCCGTCTCGGCCCCCAACGCCAGGCCGGCCGGCGCGTAGAGGTGCGCCGGCGGCGGCGGTGAGCCGATGGCCGCCAGCAGGCGTTCGGTGCGCCGCCGCGGCCCCAACACGCCGACGTAGCGCGCGCGGCTGCCCAGCAGCATGCCCAGCGCTTCGGCGTCGCGCTCGCCGTCGTGGGCCATGACGACCACCACCGGGGTGGCGGCCCCGTCGACGGCTGCCCGCAGGTCGGCCGCCGGTCCGGCCTGCCGGCGATGGGCGTGCGCGAACCGGGCGCGCGTCTCGAACCGCGCCGCCGGGTCCCAGACCGTCGTCCGCCAGCCCAGCGATCCCGCCAGCGCGACCAGCGGCACCGCGTCCAGGCCGGCCCCCATGACGAACAGGTGCGGCGGCGGCTGAATGATCTCGACCAGAGCCTCCACCGCTCCTGCCCGCAACGTCAGGACGCCCGCCTCGGTCCGGGCCGCGGCGACCAAATCGTCGGCGGCGGCGCCTGGCCCGCCGGCGCCGCCGCCGTCGGTGACGCCGACCCACGTCCCCAGCGGCAGCACCGGATCGCGCGAGCGGAACACCGTCGCCAGCCGCCCCACCCGCTCGCCGGCCAGGCAGCCGGCGATGAAGCCGAGCGCGGACGGCGCCCAGTCGTCCGGCAGCCGCTCGACCAGGATGTCGACCCGCCCGTTGCACCCGAGGCCGATCCGCGGCCCGAACCCCTCCTCGTCGTCGGCCGAGTCGTAGGTGACCAGCGCCGCCCCAGCCTCGGTGCGCCACCACCCGCGGCGGACCAGGTCGCGCTCCAGGCAGCCGCCGCTGACGGCGCCGGCGGCCACCGCGTCGCACGCGATCAAGAGGCGCGCCCCGGGCCGGCGGTACGACGAGCCGCGCACGGACACCAGCGTCGCCAGCAGCGCGGCCTGGCCCGCCTGTCGGGCCGCCTCGGCGCGCGCCACGATGTCGCCGAGCTCGCCCATCGCCTACCTGCCGGCCGTCGACCAGGCGCCGGCTCCGGCGGGCCGCGCCGCGCGACGGCCCGGAACGCCCGCCGATCTCGCCGGGAAGGGCGGCGCCGCGGCTGGCCGGCCGAACCTGACCCTATTTCGACGGCGGGGCACTTAGAGCAGCAGCTTGTCCGGCGTGATGGGCAGGTCGCGAATGCGCCGCCCGGTGGCGTGGTAGACGGCGTTGGCGATCGCGGCGTGCGAGCCGGTGTTGCCGATCTCGCCCATGCCCTTGGCGCCCACGTCGTTCACGTGCGCGTCCGCCTCGTCGATCATGACGATCTCGATGGGCGGCACGTCCAGGTTCACCGGGACGTGGTAGTCGGCGAGATCGCGCGTGACCACCCGCCCGGTGCGGGCGTCGCGCTCGGTGCGCTCGAGCAGCGCCATGCCGATCCCCCAGACGATGCCGCCCATCAGCTGACTGCGGCCGGTCTTGGAGTTCAACACCTTGCCGGTGGCGAACGCGCCGACGAACCGGCGCACGCGCACCTGGCCAAGATCGGGATCGACGGTCACCTCGGCGAACTGCGCGCCGAACGAATGGATGGCGTAGTCCTTGCGGTCGGGCTTCTCCTTGGAGTCGAACTGGCCGACCACTTCGTCCTTCCGCGCGCGGCTCAGGACGGCGGCGTAGGTCTCCTGGTGCCCGCCGCCGGGGCCCCGGAGCTGCCCCCCGGCGACGGCGATCTGGCCGCTGGCCAGCCCGTAAAGCGGCGACCGCCGGTCGGCGACGGCCAGCGCGATCGCCGCGGCGCGCGCGGCCTCGGCGGCCCCCTTGACCGCCGGGCTGACGCTGGACGCGGTCCGCGAACCAGCCGACAGCGGCGCCTCGGGCAGCTTGGTGTCACCGATCTCGACGCGGACGCGATCGACGGGCAGGCCGAGCGCGTCGGCGGCCACTTGTCCGAGGATGGTGTACGTCCCGGTGCCGATGTCCTGCGAGCCGGTCTGCACGACCGCCGTGCCGTCGGCGCGCAGCCGGACGGTGGCCTTGGCCTCGGATTGACCGGCCGGGTAGGTGGCGGTCGCCATCCCCCAGCCGACCAGCAGCCGCCCGTCGCGCATCGCCCCGACCTGCGACTTGCGGCGCGACCAACCGAATCTCTGCGCGCCCGCCTGATAGCACTGCCGCAACGATTTGCTGGAGAACGGACGCCCGGTGTCCGGGTCCGTCTCGGCGTAGTTGCGCAGCCGCAGCTCCAGCGGGTCGACGGCGGCGGCGTACGCCAGCTCGTCCATCGCCGACTCCAGGGCGAAGGTGCCGCTGGCCTCGCCGGGCGCGCGCATGAAAGTCGGCGTCGGGATGTCCAGCCGCCGCAACCGGTGGGAGGTCCGGATGTTCGGGCAGGCGTACAGCATCCGCGTCTGGCTGGCCGACGGCTCGACGAACTGATCGAAGCGCGAGGTGGCCGATTCGACGTCGTGCCGCACCGCCAGCAGCTTGCCGTGGCGCTCGGCGCCCAGCATCAGGTGCTGCCGGGTGGCCGGGCGGTGGCCGACCAGCGAGAACATCTGCTGGCGCGTCAGCGTCAGCCGCACCGGGCGGCCGACCACCTGGGCGGCCATCACCGCCAGCGCCACGTGCGACCAGGGCGAACCCTTGCAGCCGAAGCCGCCCCCGATGAACAGCGAGATCACGCGGACGTTCTCGGGCTTCAGATCGAACAGCTCGGCGATGCGGGCGCGGACCCTGAACACCCCCTGCGTCGAGTCGTAGACGGTCACGCGGTCCTGCCCCTGCCAGACGGCGACGGTGCCGTGCGGCTCCATCGGGTTGTGGTTCTCCGCCGGGGTGGTGTAGGTGGCGTCGACCCGAACCGCGGCCGCCGCCCAGGCCGCGTCGAAGTCGCCGTGGTCGGTGTCGGTCGGACCGCGCGCGGTCTTGTCGGGCTTGACCGGGGCCGTCGACTCCCGAGCCATCACGACGTTGACCGCGCGCCGCTCGTAGCGCGGGCGCACCAGCTCCCCGGCGCGCTGCGCGTGCTCGAGCGTGTCGGCCACCACCACCGCGATGGGCTGATCGTTGTAGACGAGGGCGTCGTCCTGCAGGACCTGCAGCACGCGGTCACCCCGGCTGTGCGAATCGGCCCCCTTCAACTTGGGCGCGTTCTTGTGGGTGAGGACCGCCAGCACGCCCGGCGCGCGCTCGGCCTCGCGGGTGTCGATGTCGGCCAGGCGCCCGGCCGAGACGGTGCTGCTGACGATCAGCGCGCGGGCGGCGTTCGCCACCCGCGTCTCGGGCGCGTACGGCGCGCGGCCGGTCACCTTGAGCGCGCCGTCGACGCGATCCAGCGGCCGCCCGACCTCATCGCTCATGCCGCCTCCGCCGCGCGCTCGAGGGCGCGCGCGATCGTGCGCTGCACCAGCGGGATCTTGAAGGCGTTGTCGGGCGTGGTCCGGGCGTCCTTGACGGCCAGCGCGGCGGCCTGTCGAAACAGCGCGCGCGACGGGGCGTGTCCGACCAGCGCGTTCTCGACGTCGCGGCAGCGCCAGGGCTTGGTGCTGGCGCCGCCGATCGCGACACGCGCCTGGCGAATCTGGCCGCCGGTCAGCTCCAGCGCGGCGGCGGCCGAGGCCAGCGCGAAGGCGAACGCCGCGCGGTCTCGCACCTTGACGTAGGCCGAGCGGGCCGCGAAGGGCGTGGGCGGCAGCGTGACGCCGACGATCAGCTCGCCGGGCTCGAGCACGCTCTCCACTTCGGGGTGCTCCCCGGGCTCGGTGTGAAATTCGCTGATGGCGATGCTTCTCTCCCCCTTCGGGCCGCGGGTGTAGACCCCGGCGTCCAGCGCCGCCAGCGCGACGTTCATGTCCGACGGGTGAGCGGCGATGCACTGGTCGCTGACGCCCAGGATGGCGTGCATGCGCGACCAGCCGCCCCGGGCGGCGCAGCCCGAATCCGGCGCGCGCTTGTTGCACGCCGGCTCGGCCACGTCGCGGAAGTAGGCGCAGCGCGTGCGCTGCAGCAGGTTGCCGCCGACGGTGGCCATGTTGCGGATCTGCGGCGACGCGCCGGACAGCAGCGCCTCCGACAGCACCGGACACCGCTGGCGAACCAGCGGGTGCGCGGCCACGTCGCTGTTGCGCGCGGCGGCCGCGATCCGCAGGCCCTCGGGCGTGTCCTCGACGGCGGCGGCGCCGGACAGCCGGCTCACGTCCACCAGCGAGGTCGGCGCCATCACGTTCAGCTTCATCAGGTCGACCAGCGTCGTGCCGCCGCCCAGGAAGGCCGCCCCCGCCACGGTGCCGGCGAGGACGGCCGCCGCCGGATCGGCCGGACGCGTGTACGTGAACGGCCGCATCGTCAGCCGCCCTTCGCGGCTTCCCGCCGGGCGCGCTGAATCGCCGCCACGATGTTGGGGTAAGCGCCGCAGCGGCAGATGTTGCCGCTCATGCGTTCGCGCACGTCGTCGTCGGACAGGTCGGCGCCGCCCGCCTCGGCCAGGAGGCCGACCGCGCTCAGGATCTGCCCGGGCGTGCAGTAGCCGCACTGGAATCCGTCCTCGGCCACGAACGCCGCCTGCATCGGGTGCAGCGCCTCGCCGCGGGCCAGCCCTTCGATGGTGACGATGGCCGGCCCCTCGGCGGCGACCGCCAGGGTCAGGCACGACTTCACCCGGCGCCCGTCCATCAGCACGGTGCAGGCGCCGCATTGCCCTTGATCGCACCCCTTCTTGGTGCCGGTGAGGCCCAGGCGCTCGCGCAAGGCGTCCAGCAGGGTGGTGCGGGGATCGATCCGGACCGGCCGCGGCTGGCCGTTGACGTCGAGCGTGACGGCGAGATCGCCGCGCGCGCCGGCGGCGACCGCCGGGGGCGGCGCCGCGCGGTGACAGCCCGAGAATGCATGCGCCGCGAACACGGCCACCAGGCTGCCAAGGACGACCTGCCGGCGCGTCAGCGTGAACCCGTGCGGGCGCGCGGCGGCGACCGCCTGGCCGGCCGCGGCCAGCCGGTTCACGAGGTGGGTGAAATCGGGCGTCGCGTGGGTCCCCGGCAGGCCGACGTCGGTCAGGCGCACGCACCCGTCGGCGTCCAGGAGGATGAGCGCCGGGACGTCCGCCGGAACCCGGTACGCCGCCCGCAACGACGAAACGGCCGCCGGGTCGAGGTCGCGGGCCGGCGCCAGGAGCTGGGTCTCGTCGTCGGGGCGAAAACACCAGAGTCCGTGCGCGGAGAGAGCCAGCAACGCGGCGCCGAGGCCGCGCAATTCGGCGCGCGCGCGGTCCAGCTGTTCGGCCGGGCCGAACGGTTGCGCGTCGTCGAAGAGCGCGATCACCAGCGGCTCGCCGGCGAAGCTGGACACACTCAGCGTGCGGCCGGCGCCGAGGTGCAGTCTGAAGTCGAGCGGCGGCGCGTCCAATCCTGTGTCACATGAGTCCGCCCGGCCGACAATCAAGACGGCGGGTGCATTTTTGGGTCGCGCGCTCCGAGGACCCTCTGATCGGGCGGCCGGGACGGGCCGCGGGCCGCCGGCCGGGCGACCCCGCGCCCGCCATGAGCACCGCCATCGAGATGAGCGGCGAGGCGAACCGCGGACCCGCGCCGGACACGGCTCCGGCGAACAAATTGGACAATCGGGCCAGGCGCCCGCGCCGCCGCCGGCGTGGCCTCGGAGGCGCGCCGTGCGCCGATTGCCCGGAACTTCAGCCCGTGGTAGCCGAGCAAAATGGTATTCAGGCGCGCGCCCCTGTCGCCTTCCCGCCTGTTCGCGTTCCTGGCCTCCCTGGCGGCGCTGTCCGCACCGGCCCGGGCCGCCGACGTCGGCGGCACCGGGTGCGGGACCGAGGACCTGCTGGCCGGACGAGCCCCCGTCGAAGAAGACCGGGTCATCGGCAACAGCCGGTTGGCGACCGACGGCGCCGTCGTGCCGGAGGGCGCGCTGTGGGACGGGCCCGCCATGCTGCGGCTGGACCCGGGCGGCTCGGTCACCTGGGACCTGGGCCGCACCCGGTCGATCTCAGCCATCGTCGGACAGGCGGACGCCAACGACACCTACACGGTCAGCGTTTCGGAGGACGGCGCGCCGGGCAGCTTCGTCAACATCGCCCAGCTCGCCAACCTGGTCGACAGCGGACCGGGCATGCGCACCCGCTCGCTGCAAATTCCGCCGGCCAGCGGCCGCTTCATCCGGCTCGGCAACGCCGACGGCGACGGCGCGTATTCGATCTCCGAGCTGGCCGTCTACTGCCAGGCGCCGCAGCCGTTTCCGCCCTCGCTGTCGATGCAGGAGGCGCCGATGGCGGCCGTCGCCGCGCCCGCCAACGAACATTACGTGACCGAGGTCGACGGCGACGATCGCCCCACCTCGCCGGCGTTCGAGCTCGGGCTGGCGCTGGCCGCCATCCTGCTGCTGGCCGGGATGATCGTGGCCGGCACGCGCGGCCAGGCCGGCCGCCGCGAGCCGCTGTCGGCCCGCGAGCGCTTCTACCCCCTGGTGCTGCTGCTGTTCATCGGCAGCGGCTGCGCGGCGCTCATCTACGAGGTGATCTGGCTGCAGCTCTTGCAGCTGGTGCTCGGGTCGTCGGCGGTGTCCATCGGCGTCCTGCTGGCGACGTTCATGGCCGGCATGTGCATCGGCAGCCTGGGCCTGGCGCGTTACGTGTCGCGCAAACGCCACCCGCTGCGCGTCTACGCCGTCATCGAGCTGGCCGTCGGCGCGTTCGGCCTGCTGGTGCTGGCCGAGATGCCGGTCGTGCAGCGCGCCTACGTCGCGGTCGCCGCCCACGGAGCCGGCGGGCTGATCGTGCGCGGGCTGTTCGCGGCGATCTGCCTGCTGCCGCCGACCATCCTGATGGGCGCCACCCTGCCCGCCATGGCCCGCTGGGTCGAGACGACGCCGCGGGGCGTGTCCTGGCTGGGATTCTTCTACGGCGGCAACACCGTCGGCGCCGTCTTCGGCTGCCTGCTGGCCGGCTTTTACCTGCTGCGGGTATTCGACATGCCGACCGCCACCTTCGTCGCGGTGGGCCTGAACGTCGTCGTGACCGCGACCGCCTGGCTGCTGGCGGCCGCCACGCCCGGCGATCTGGCGCACGAGCCGCCCGCCAGCCCCTCTGCCCCCGCGGATCTTCCGGCCCCCGACGGCGGCCAGAGGGTGCCGGCCGCCTACGCGATCATCGCGCTCTCCGGCATGACCGCGCTTGGCGCCGAGGTGGTCTGGACGCGGCTCTTCACGCTGTTGATGGGCGGCACCACCTACACGTTCTCGATCATCCTGGGCGTATTCCTGTGCGGCATCGCCATCGGCAGCGGCGTGGGCTCCGCCGTCGAGCGGCGCAGCCCGAACCCGCTTCAGGCGCTCGGCTACGCGCAGCTCCTGCTGATCGCGGCCATCGCCTGGACCGCCTGGAATTTGACCGCCTCGCTTCCCTACTGGCCCATCAACCCGGGCATCGGCGGCGGCGCCTGGTCGCTGTTCCAGGCCGATCTGGCGCGCTGCTTCTGGGCGATCCTGCCGGCCGCGCTGCTGTGGGGCGCCAGCTTCCCGCTGGCCCTCGGCGCCGTCGTGCGCGGCGCGGCCGACGGCGGCCGCGTCGTGGGCCGCGTCTACGCCGCCAACACCGTCGGCGCCATCCTGGGCGCGCTGTTCTTCAGCCTGGCCGCCATCCCCTGGTTCGGCACGCGCAAGTCGGAGTATCTGCTGCTGGCGCTGGCGGCCCTGGCCGCGATCGTGGCGCTGGCGCCGGCGTTCGCGGCCGATTCGGCGGGCGCGCGCGGGCGTGGACCGGCGCGCGCCGCGCTGGCCGCCGGCATCATCGCCCTCTTCGCCGTGGTGGCCGGCCGCCGCGTGGCGCCAGTCCCGGCCATCCTGATCGGCCACGGCCGCCACACCGCCATCGCCATGCAGAACCCCGAGAAGTTCCTGTACGTCGGCGAAGGGATGAACTCGTCGATGGGCGTCTCGCGCGATCGGAACGGGATCCTCAGCTACCACAACGCGGGCAAGACGCAGGCCTCCAGCCAACCGCAGGACATGCGGCTGCAACGGATGCTCGGCCACCTCACCACGCTGATTCCGGAGCACCCGCGCGACGTGCTGGTCGTCGCCTGCGGCGCGGGGGTCACGGCGGGCGCGGCCAGTATCGACCCGCGCGTCGAGCACCTGACCATCGCCGAGATCGAAGCGCTGGTCCCGAAGGTCGTCGCCCAGCACTTCAGCGAGTACAACTTCGACGTCGTCCGCAACCCGAAGGTGAACGTGGTCATCGACGACGCACGGCACTTCCTGACCGCGACCGACCACACCTTCGACGCCATCACGTCCGATCCGTTCGATCCCTGGGTGAAGGGCGCCGCGTCGCTGTACACGCTGGAGTTCTGGGAGCTGGCCAAGCGGCACCTGAACCCGGGCGGCGTGGTGACGGTGTTCGTGCAGCTCTACGAGAGCGGGACCGCCGCCGTGAAGAGCGAGATCGCCACCTTCTTCGAGGCGTTCCCGAAGGGCCTCATCTTCGGCAACACCAACCAGGGCCAAGGGTACGACGTGGTGCTGGTGGGTCAGAAGGAAGGGACGCATCTCGACGTCGACCGCCTGGAGCGGCTGTTCAACAGCCCCGAGATGGCGGGCGTCGCCCGTTCATTGCGCGAGATCGGCTACGACTCGGCCACCGCGTTGCTGTCGACGTACGCGGCGGGCGCCTCGGACCTGACGCCCTGGCTGGCCGACGCTCAGATCAACCGCGATCGCAACCTGCGCCTGCAGTTCCTGGCCGGAATGGACTACGACAAGAACGAAGCCGCCAAGATCTATCGCGGCATTCTCAAGTACCGGCGGCCCCCGCCGCCCGGCCTCTTCACCGGCGCGGCGCCGACGCTGGCGTCATTGCAGTCCGCCATCCTCGGCCGCCACTACTAAGGGTCCGCCGTCGAAATAGCGTCACGTTCGGCCGGCGCTATTTCGAAGGCGGTGCACGAGCCGCTCACGGGATGCCCTGGGCGCGCAGGACGATCTCCTCGATCGCGCAGGAACGCCCGTCGCTGGACGCGACCGGCACCGAGACGTAGTCGGTCTGGCCGCGCATGGCCAGCTTGCAGTCCGCGGCGTCGGGCGAGCCGAAGGTGATCGTCGTGTCCGTGAAGATCACCTCCGACACCGGCGCGGACGAATACTCCTCGATGACGAAGTACGCCAGGTTCTGCGCCTGGTTCATCATGTCGAGGCTGTACGCGACCGATTGGCCGGTTTGCGCGTCGGTGATGGTTTGCGTCCAGACGGTGCCCGCCAGCGCCATGTCGATGTTCAGCGTGTCACCGACGGCCACCGACATGACCGGTCCGCCCAAGCAGCCCGTGTACCCCGTGTCGCTGCCGAACGTGTTCACGTATTGGCCCGAGATCCACCAGGTCGAATAGGCCCTCGGCTGCTTGCCGGGCGCGCACGACGGTCCCCAGGTCAAGACCGGCTGCAGGACGCCGTTGTCGATCGGGTCGAAGTTGGCGCCGTTCGGCTGCAAGCCCGGCCACAAGAACAACGTTCCCGACGCCGGCGGCTCGGGAGGGACGACCATGGTCGTCTCCAGCCGCACGATCTGATTCTTCGAGTTCGCGGAGATGAGGACGGTGCCATATCCGGTCACGCGGCCCCCGGGCGCCTCGGGCCCGAGGCCGCCGGCGCCGCCGGAGCCGGACGACCCGCCTCCGCCGGACCGGCCGGCGGCACCCG
>JAICYS010000423.1 GCA_025934105.1 Myxococcota bacterium
GATCTGCTGGCGCGCGCCGACGCGGCCCGGGCCGCCGGCCACCCGGCGGAGGCGGCGGAGGCCCTGGAAGCGTTCGTGGCCGCCCACCCGCGCGATGCGCGCACGGCCGCCGCGCTCTTCACGCTGGGGCGAGTCGAGGCCGCGCGCGGGCAATGGCGGGCGGCGGGCGAGGCCTTCGATCGCTGCGCCGCCCGGCCCGCGAACGGCCCGCTGGCCGACGACGCGCTCGCCGAGGGCGCGGAGGCGTGGCATGCTGCGGGTATGGCCGATCACGCCCGCGCCGACGCGCGTGCCTACGTGGCGGCGCATCCAGAGGGGCTGCACGCGGCGGCGATGCGCCGGCTGGCCGACCCCGAAGATTAACTGGCTGCCGGCGATGGTCTGCGCCGCCGCGCTGGCCGCCGCGGAGCCCGTGGCGGCGGGACCGATCATCCGGGTCGACGCGGCCGCCTGCGCCGGCGTGGACGCGCGCGAAGTCGAGCGGCTGCTGGCCATCGAGCTGGAGACGCTGGCGCCCGCCGGCCCCATCGACGTGACGCTGGCCTGCGCCGGCTCGCGGCTGCGCATGGCGGCGCGGGACCCGCTCTTGAACCGGGCGCTGATGCGCGAGGTCGAGCTGGCTCCACCGGACCCGGGCCGCGATCGCACGATCGCGCTGCTGGTCTCGCAGCTGTTTCTGGCGTCGTGGGCCGAGGAGTTCCTGGAGCACCCGCTTCCGCGCCCGCCACCCGTGGGCCCGGCGCCGGGACCGGCGGCCTCGGCCCCGCCGGCCGCCCACCGCCCGGCCTGGGAGGCGCGGCTCGCGGCCGGAGCGCGGCTGCGTGACTGGGCCGCCCCCGCGGTGGCCCAGGATGTCTCGGTCGCCGCCGTTCGTCGCGCCGGCGTCGGGCGGTTCCTGCTGACAGCCGGGTTCGAACGCGGCGCCGCCGGCCGGTCGGCGGGCTCGGCGATCTGGACCATCGGCGACGTGGGCGTGGGGCTGGGCAGGAACTGGCGGCCCGATGCGCGCCTGCAATTCCAGGCGGCGCTGACCGGCTCCGCCGGGCTGGCGCAGGTTCACGGCGCTCCGGCGTCGGCGGCCACGGCGGGAAGCTCCGTGCGCGGAGTCGTCGGCCAGGCCGCGCTGAGCGCCGGGCCCGAGGTGGTGTGGGATCGCGGGCGGGGTGGTCTGGACGTCGAGCTGGGCGCGACCTGGCCCGGCGCCACCGCGCGCATCTCCGGCGATCGCGACGTCAGGCTCGCCGGCGCCTGGGCCGGCGCCCGCCTCTGGATCGGCTGGGGGCAGAGGTGAAGCGGGCCGCGCGCTCGGCGGTCGTCCTCGGCCTCGCGGCGCTGGCCGGCTGCGGGTTCGACGGGCCGGTCCTCGGTCCGGCCCCCGGCGGCGCGGCGGGAGTGTTCGCCGGACAGGAGTTCACCTGCGCGCTGGCCGGCGGCCAGGGCTGGTGCTTCGGCGCGAACGTCGACGGCGCGCTGGGGTCCGGCGATCGCGCCACCCACCTGGCGCCGGCTGCCATCGACGCGCCGGTCGGATTCGATCGGCTCGCGGCCGGCGAGAACCACACCTGCGGGCTGGAACACCAGACCGGCAGCGTGTGGTGCTGGGGATACAACGCTTCGGGGCAGCTGGGGTTGGGCGACGTCATGGCGCGCGACACGCCGACGCGCCTGCCGCAGCCGGGCGCGGCGCTGGCCGTGGCCGCCGGTTACAACCACACCTGCGCGATCGCGTCGGATCGCGCGCTCTGGTGCTGGGGCGACAACACCGAGGGGCAGCTGGGGCAAGGCGACCAGCCCGGCGCGCCGAACGCGCTGCAGCCGGTGCGCGTCGGGACCGACAACGACTGGATCGGTGTGGCCGGCGGACAAGGGCACACCTGCGGCGTGCGCGCGTCGGGCACGATGTGGTGCTGGGGCCGGAACAGCCAGCTGGAAGCGGGCGCGGACGCCGGCCAGCAACAGGTCCGGTCGCCGGCGCAGGTGGGGACGTTCGGGGACTGGACGGGCGCGCTGGACGTCGGCCAGCAAAGCTCGTGCGGCATCCGGCGCGACGGCACGCTCTGGTGCTGGGGCGACAACAGCTTCGGACAGCTCGGCGCGCCGCCGGACGGCAACCTCGTGGGCGCGCCCCGGCAGGTCGGCGCCAGCGCCGCCTGGGTCGCGGTCAGCATCGACACCTTCTCGGCCTGCGGCATCGAGGACGGCGGCGCGCTCTGGTGCTGGGGGCGAAACGCCGAAGGGCAGCTGGGCACGGGCGACAACGACGACCGCGCCACCCCGACGGAGGTGGGTTCGGGCGCGACGTGGGCGGAGGCGGCGGTGGGGCGTTTCCACACCTGCGCCGTCCGGTCGGACGGCCAGGTGGCCTGCACGGGGGAAAACTCGAACGGACAGCTCGGGCTGGGCGACACCGCCCGACGCAACGTACTGACGGCGGTCCCCCTCCCCTGACCGGCGCAACGTTTTTTTGAGCCGATCGCGGCGGCTGCCGCGCTCTTCCACGCACCATGCGGCGTTCATGCGCGACGGTCTGGATGGCGGCGATTCTCGCAATCGGCTGTGGCTCGAGTTCGGACGGGACGGGCGGCCCGTCGAGCACGGGCGGCGCGACGGCCAGCGGCGGGACCGCGGCAGCCGGCGGCGCGCGGGCGTCGGGCGGCACGCCCGGCAGCGGGGGCGCGGGTGGAGGCGGCGGAACCGGCGGCCCGCACGCCTCCGGTGGCACGCCC
>JAICYS010000218.1 GCA_025934105.1 Myxococcota bacterium
GGCCGCCATGGAAGCGGGCGGCAAGGACAACGGCCCCCCCGGCCCGGGGCCGATAAACCGCCGCAAATAAAACGCCCCCGTGGTGGAGGCCAAGGCAGGCGACAACGGGGGGGTCGGGTGCTACGCGAAGCAGCCGAGCAAGCGCGCGGCTAACGGTCGCTCGCGACGACCGTCGTCGCGGGCGTGACCCGGACCGCCTGACCGCTCGGCTCGGCGCCGGCGATGGTCAGCGCCGAACCGCGCGCCGCCCGATCGAGCGCGGCGTTCTCGGCGGCGCGGTGGCGGTTCAGGCGAATGAGCTCGTGCCGGCCGTCGCCGCCACAGACGTAGAAGCGCAGGCGCCCCTTGTCAGGTAGCGGATCGCTGACCACCCGGACCACACCGGGCGCCGGTGTCACGGCCCCCTCCGCCAGGACCAGATAGCTGAAGTCGATCCGCCCGCGCGTCGAGGTGGGAACCGCGTCGTGGCACCAGTCGCCCTCGGAGGCCAGCGCCGGGCAGGACCCCTGCCGAAAGCAGGGCGCGACCACCTGCAGTCCGGCGCCCACCAGCTGGTCCCGCACGCGCAGCAGGTCGCGCGAGGTCTCGCGCAAAGCCGGCTCGATCAGGATCATTCGACCGCCCGGCGACAAGAACGCCCGGGCCCAGGCGACGACCCGTGCCGCGCGCCGCGCGATCCGCTCGGCCGCCGGCCGGCCGTTGAAGAGCTCGTTGAGCAGGTGTGCCGCCACGATCAGCTCGAACCGCCCTTCGACGACGGGCAGCTCGACGGCCAGGTCTGCCCGCAGCACCTCCGGCCCGGCGGTGCGGTCGACGGCGACCAGGGCCAGCCCGGCGCCGAACCGCGCGCGCAACGTCCGCCCGACCGCTCCGGTGCCCGATCCCAGATCCAAAGCCCGGGCGGGCGGGCCCGCGCGCCAGACCAGGTCCAGCACGCGCCCCAGCGCGGCCTCGGTTCGGGGGGCGATCTCCCGCGCGTACTGCTCGCGCAGCGCTGGATCGGCCAGGTAGGCCGTGCCGACCAGCTCGCGCGCGCCGACCAGCCCCTCGTGAATGGCCGAGGCCCGGCGCTTCAGGCTGTCACCCCCGCCCGAAGATGTCCTTGAAGGTGACGATCACCAGGACACCCAGCAGCAGAACGAAGCCGGCCGTGTGCACCATGGCTTCGAGGCGCGGGTTGACGCGCTTGCGCGTGATGGACTCGAAGGCCAGGAACATCGCGCGCCCGCCGTCCAGCGCCGGGACCGGCAGCAGGTTGAAGAGCCCCAGGTACACGGACAGCAGAATCAACATGCCCAGGTAGTCGACCGGGCCGCGCTGCGCCGCCTTCGCGATCTGTTTCGTGATGCCGATGGGCCCCGACAGATCGGCGTGCACGCGCCCCCGCGCCATGTCGTAAAGGCCACCCAGGATGCCGACCGACGTGTAGTAGGGGTAGACGAACGACTCTTTGAGGGCGGTTCCCATCCCGACCTTGGTCCGCTGGTCGATGGCGCCGATCTGGATGCCGACCTGGTAGATCGTCGAGCGCTTCTCCGGCGTCACGTGGAAGACCATCGGCTGGCCGTTGCGCAGGACCTTGATCTCCACCGGCGCGCCCCGGCCCGCCTGGATGACGTCCATGATCGGATGGTCGGCGTTGACGATCTGGCCGTTGGCCTCGACCAGGACGTCTCCGGCCTGCAGGCCCGCGGCCGCCGCCGGCCGACCGGCCACCGGCTCGATGATCTTTTGCGTCTTCGACGGCATCCCGAAGACCAGCAGCACCAGCACCATCAGCACCACCGCGGTCGCGTAGTTGGCGGCGGGCCCGGCCAGGATCGTCGCCAGACGCATCCAGCGCGGGCGGTTCGGGTAGACCGCCGGATCCGCGCGGTCGAACTCCTCGTTGGGGTTCATCCCGGTGATCTGCACGAACCCACCCAGCGGAATGGGGGCAATCTGGAACACCGTCCCCTTGTGCTGAAAGCCGATCAACGTCGGGCCGAAACCGATCGAGAACCGCTCGACGCGCATGCCGCACAGCCGGGCCACCAGGAAGTGCCCCCCCTCGTGCAGGACGATGAGCAGGCCGAGCCCGACTATGGCAACCAGGATCGAGAGCATCGGCCAAAGACTAGCACGTCGCTCATGGATGCACGGGGCTCCCGGCGCGTCAGGCGGCCAGGAAGCGAAGCACCGGGCGCAGCAGCAGCGGCGTCGGGCGGCGCGGGCGCGATCCCACCACGTCGATCCCCAGCTCCTGCGCGCGACGCTCGAACACCGCCTCGAAGAGGAGCCCGGGGCGGCTGGCGCGGACGATCACCGGCAACGCCGCCAGGCGGCGCGCCACCACGTAACGGCCGCGCAGCACGACCGCATCGCGGCCGGCCGCCAGCCGGGACAAAGCCCAGCCGAGCGGCGCCAGCGAGATCGGTTTGCCGGTCTCGACCAGGACCAGGATCGCGCCACGGGCCTCCGAGGCGCCGCGCAGGAACGGCCGGCCCCCGGCGTCGCGAGCCAGCACGCGCAGCTCCGGCATCGACTGACCCAGGATGGCCGCGATCGAGAGACTGTTGTCGGACGAGCCGTCGTTGACCGCCACGATCTCGAAGGCGCGCGCCAGGCGGCGCAGGTGGGCCGCGACCGAGCGGATGAAGTGGCCGACGGAATCCTCGTGGTTCCCGACCGCGACCACCACGGAAATTTCCGGCTCGGCCTGAACGCGTTGCGACATGGGGGCACCCCGCATCAGCGTGATCTCCTGATACAGCACGGACCGTGCCGACCTCGCTCATTCAGTAGTTTTCGTAACTTACCTCGCGATCCCGCGGCCAACCGCGAACGCCCCTTCGCAGGACGGCCGGGCAGATGCGAATTCGGTTACACGCCGCTGACGCGCCGGTTACATGGCGCGCGGCCGCGGACCCAGCGCCCGGATCGCCCGCGTCAGCTCGGCCAGGTCGGGGGTGGCGACGGTCGGGATCCCCACCGCCCGGGCTTCACGCAGCGTCGTCGGAGCCCCTTCCGTCCGGCCGTTGGCGAGCCGGATCGAGGGGAGCGCGAACAGGTCGGCGGCGCGCATCCAGAGCGCGACCTCCGGGCGCGGAACGAACCCGGGGAGGGTCAGCCGCACGCCTAACGCGGCGGCCAGCCGGCGCAGGCGCGCGTTCTCGGGGCCGTCCCCCAGGATGACGACGTCGGCGCCGGCCGGACTGGCGCCGTCCCCGGCCAGCGCGGCCGCTTTCAGCAAGCGATCGTGTCCTTTGATGGGCACCAGGCGGCCCACCGCCACCACCGTGGGGCGGCAGAGGCCCAGCCGGCGGCGCGCCGCGAGATCCGGGCGTGGTCCCGGCGCGAAGAGGTCGAGCGGCACCGAGAGGGGCTCGACCCGGCCGGCGGGGGTGCCCGCCAGGGCGCCGAAGCGCGCCCACAGTTCCTGGCTGACGAAGCGCAAGTCCGTTCCGTCTCGAGCCAAGCGGCGGGCCAGCGTGCGCCCGAACGGCAGCCGCTCGAGGAGCGCCACGTCGCCCGAATGCGCCCAGGCCCGGCGGGAGCAGTCGGGGGCGCCGGCCGAGGCTGCCAGCGCGCCCGGAACCAGCCAGTGCGACTCGATCAGGTCCCAGCCCGGCGCGCGCGCCCGGGCGGCGGTGGCCAGGGCCGCCGTGAAGCCGGCCGCGGCCACCCAGGCGGCGCCGCCCCGCTCCAGCGTTTCGGGCGCGCCAGCCCCATAAAACAAGCTGCCCCCCGACGGCAGCCGCGTCACCGTCACCCCCGGCAGCCCGGGATGATCCTGCCCCGGAAGCCCGGCCGCCAGCACCTCGACCCGGTGCCCTTCGGCCACGAGCTGCGCGGCCCGATCGGCGACGAAGCTGCCCGCATAGTCGCCCTCGTGACGCGGGAACGAGGTGGTGAGCAGGCCTATTCGCACGACCCGGTGGTGGCGTCCGGTACGCGCGTCGGAGGACCGCCGCGCCGCAGGCGCCGCGCCGCCGCACGCAACAAAATGCCGCTCAGCGGAAGGATGACGCGCAACGGGCGCAGACCGGACCGCCAGGCCGGCCCATACACGGGCCGAACCGGCACTTCCACGACACGGGCCCCCACATCGGCCAAGCGGGCCAGAAGATCGTTGGGGTAGCCGTATCGCGGATAAATCCGCTCCGGTCCGACCGCGAGCAGGATTGCGCGTGAAATGGCCGTGTACCCGCACTGCGGGTCGGAAAGGCGGCGGTACCCCGTAACGGCACCGGTCAGCCACGCCAGCGCCACCGTCCCCATCAACCGGACCGGAGGTATCTGCCGCCACGCCCCCGGCCAGGCCAACCGGTTGCCTTTGGCGTAATCCGCGGTCCCGTCCACCACGGGAGCCAGGAGACCCGGCAGGTCGGTGGGATCCATCTGCCCGTCACCGGCCATGACCACCACCACGTCGGCGCCCAATGCGAGAGCGCGCGCGTACCCGGTCGCGATCGCCGCGCCGACGCCTCGGTTCTGTTGGTGCATGACGACCTCGATCCGGGCGCCGCCCGCCGACGCGCGCGCCCGCATGCCGGTGCCATCGCCGCTGCCGTCGTCGACCACGATCATGTCGTCCACGAAGCTGGGGACGGCTTTCACTGTCGCCGCGATCTTGTCCGCCTCATTGAAGGCTGGCACCACGACGGCGACCCGCGCGCCCCGAAACATCAGGGCAGCCGTCGATCTCGAGAAGCGGCCCTCAACGCCGACCGACGGCGAGGAGCGACCCCGCGAACTGGTCTGGCATCAGTCGAGCCAGTCGATCGGCGATGGCCTGCCCGATGCGCGGAAGGTCCTGAATCCGAGGTACGACGGGCACGGGTTCGACCGTGACGTCGGCGAGGCCGGCGCTGCTGAACGCTTCCGCAATGCTTGAGCGGGTAAACCAGCGGATGTGGGTTCGATCCATCGTTCCGTGCCGCTCGTAGTTGAACTGTCCACGCAACAGCCGCCGCACGACCGAGACGTGCGCCACGTTTGGCACGACGGCATGAATACGGCCGCCATTGCGCAGGGCCCGCACAGCTCCGCGTAGGACCGACCAGGGATCGTAAAGGTGCTCGAGTACGTCGAGGAACAGAACAACGTCGAAATTGCTCAGCCCCGCCAATGACTCCTCGTTTTCGAGCCGGCGCACCTCCACTCCGTCCAGCCGCTCGGCCGCCTGGGCGGCGGCGCCGGGGTCCGCCTCGATGCCGTGGACCTCGCAACCCTTCTCACGGCGCAGTTGCTCGCCGAGGCGGCCCGTGTCGCACCCGACGTCCAACACGCGCGACCCGTGAGGGACGGCGCGAAACACCCGACCACGGCTTCCCGAATCCGCGCCAAGCCCGTCCAGCGCGAAATCGTATGCCTGCCTCAGCGGATCAAGCACGGCGGGGTTTCTCCTGCACATAGTTATTCCAAACAGTCGAGATGAGCCGCCGGCGCCCGCTCACCTTGTCGCGCCGCACGGCCGCCTCGCCAGGCCGTAGAGTGGCCGCTCCAATCAGCCACGCCAGCTCTGCCGCATGCCGGACGGAGAGGGCGCCCTTCAACAACCAGGGGTGCGCGATCAACCCGTGCTTCTCCAGGAGACGCCAGCGGTTCGCATGGAAGCGAACCACACGCCGTGCGGTCGTCTGGGGGCTACCACCGCCCTCGTGCAAGATCCGGACGTTGGTGTCCTTCTCGAGAGTCCAGCCGGCCCGCCACAACCGCATCGAAAAGTCGGTGTCGGCGTCGAGGAAGTCGAAATGCTCGTCGAATCCCCCCAACTCCGCGAACGCCCTGCGCCGGAACGCGATCGCGCAGGAGTGAATGGTGAACCACCCCCTCGGATTCGGCCGCGCCGCGACGAAACGCGCTTCCAGCGCCTGCCCGACCGCGAGACCAAGCGCAGTCGGCTCCGGCTGATCGGCCCCGGTCGGCCGCCCCTCTCGGTCCACCAAGCGGAATCCCAACGCGCCCAGACGAGGGTTCTCCGCGAACCGTGCCAATGTGGGCGCCACGACGTCGGACACGGGAGCCGCGTCGCTGTCGAGCAACAGCACGATGTCGGTGGACAACCGTCCGACACCCAGGTTCACGCTACGCACGTAGCCCTGGTTCGTCTGGTTCTCGACTAGCGTGATCTCGGATGGAAGGGCATTGCCGATTGGCTCGGTTGAACCGTCGTCGACGACGACGATCTGCGTGGGCGGCTTCGAGGCATGGCGCCGGAGCCCATCGACGCAACGGAGCGTAAACTCCGTCGTGTTGAAATTCGTAATCACGACGCCGAGCGTGGGGTCAGCGGCGGTCACGTCGCTGCTCCCCAGCGTTGGTGCTGTTGCCAATTCCAGGCGGTTCTCACGATCGTCTGCAGGCCGGAGTGTGGCGCAGTCCAACCAAGCTGCTTCGCCGCAAGCGCGCCGTTCGCGACCAGCACGGGTGGATCGCCGGGGCGGCGCGGCGAGATTCGGACGGGAATGTCGCGCCCGATGATTCCGCTAGCCGCCGTCACGACTTCACGGACGGAGTACCCGCGGCCAGTGCCAAGATTCAATCGAAGCGTCTCGCCACCCCGCGCCAGATGCTCGAGCGCGAGCACGTGGGCGGCAGCCAAATCCGTCACGTGGACATAGTCGCGGATGGCCGTGCCGTCGCCGGTTGGGTAGTCGTCGCCGAAGATCTCGACGTGTGGCAGACGCCCGGAAGCGGCGCGAAGGACATTGGGGATGAGGTGCGGCTCGGGCTCATGGCATTCACCGAGCTCGCCGTCTGGGTCGGCTCCGGCAGCATTGAAGTAGCGCAGCGTGACTGACCGGCGCGAGTAGGCGACGTCGTACCAATGAACTGCGCGTTCGAGCGCCAGCTTGGTGTCCCCGTAAGGGTTCACCGGCACCTGCGGATGCTCCTCATCGATCGAGCTCCCGTCTTGTACGCCGAACGTCGCGCAGCTAGACGAGAAGATCAGCTTGTCGACGCCGGCGTCCACCATTGCATCCAGCAGACTCAATCCGCCGGCGACGTTGTTCCGATAGTACAGGCGCGGGTCCCGCACGGATTCGCCGACGTAAGCACTGGCGGCGAAATGCATCACCGCCTCGACCCGTCGCGATCGCATCTCACGCTGGAGGAGCGGGGTGTCGGCCAAATCACCGACGGTCAGATCTCCCCAACGCACCGCCTCGCGATGTCCACGGCTCAGGTTGTCGAAAACGATCGGTACATGGCCGGACCTGGAGAGGGCCTTACAGACGTGGCTTCCGATGTACCCTGCTCCCCCCGTCACGAGGACGCGCACGCGGTTGCTTCTAACACAACACGCACGACGCGAACACGAGTTAGGATGCATCGATGAACTTGCAGGCGACGGGAGAGCGCGTGGCGATCGTCAACCAGGACGTGAATGCGTACGAGGCGATGTCCGAGGAGTTTTACCTCGTAGAGCAAGCGCGTCGGTTCGATCGGACGATTGATATTCTGCGACGCGAGAACGCCCGGACACCCTGGATCGAATTCGGTGCGCTGGCCGGCGGCTTCGCCGAGCGATGCGCGGACGCCCTCCAGCTCGCGCGTAGCGAGATGTGCTGTTGTGACTTCACCCCGGCGTTTCTGAACCGGGCGGCGAGCCGCGGGTTTTCGACGTGTGCCTGGGACCTCGAGCAGCAACCGCGGCCAGCCTCGCTGGCGCCCGGGTCATTCAACACCGTTCTTTTTTGCGAGATCATCGAGCACCTCGTCGCCCCCGATCGGACCCTCGGGAAAGTCGTCGAGCTACTCGCGCCGGGCGGATTGCTGTTGGTCACGACGCCGAACCTGGCCAGCTTGGGTAATCGCCTTCGCCTTCTACGCGGGAAGACCCCCTCCCTTGCCCCGGCGCCGGGGGCCGCCACGAAAGCGCCAGGGAGTCTGGCTGCCACGGACCACCTGCGGGTGTGCGTGGTCGATGAATGGGTCCACTTGATCCAGAGTCTCGGGTTGCAGGTGGTTCGTGTCGAAGGGGCGACCAGCGCGCCACACGGCTGGAGCAAGTCGCTGCGGAGGAACCTGAGCGTGGCGATGAATCTTCTGCTCGAACGGGTGCCGGGCAAACTGTGGCACACGACCGCAATCGTGGCGCGTAAGCCCTGACGAAGATTCGCCGGCTCTCAGTCGGAATCCGGAGCCGGCTGTGAGGACGGCGCAGGGTTGTCCTCGTCCGTGGGCTCGTCTGTGTCTGGCTTTTGTGCCGGGGCTCGCCGGTGGTGGTGAACCGGCTTGGGCGGCGGGGCCGGGGTCGCGGCTGCGGCGTCCACCGCACCGCCCACCGGGCTGAGCGCGATCGAGATCGGGTCGCTGCCGGTGATGGTCTGTTCGAAGCTTTCGTAGCCGGGCTTCTCCAGGCGGATGCGCATCGAGCTGGTGCCGGCCAGTTCGATGGGCAGGGTCACCGGGGTGGCGCCCATGAGCGTGTTGTTGTCGACCCGGTAGATGTTGGCGCCCGGGGGGTCGGACTTGATGTAGACGAAGAACTGCCGTGAGGGCAGCGTGGCGGTGGCCGGCTGCTGGCCCAGCAGCTTGTGCCCGTACACCTTCCAGCCCACCGCGCCAATGCCGGCCAGAACCAGCAGGGTCAAGAAGGCGCCCCGGAAGCTCCCTTTCGGCTTGAGCTGAGTCGCCGGGTCGATCGGCGCGGGCCCCGCGCCCGAGGCGGTGAAGGACGTCGGCGCCAGCGACGCCGAGCGGATCGAGGCGCTGCCCGTGGCGGTGTGCCCGTGCAGCGTGGTGTGCGGCGACGTCGGGCGCGAGCCGCCCGCCTGTTTCGGGAACAGGTCGAAGAGGAGCTGGGCCAGATGGGTGGGCTGAAAGCGCGCCTCGTGGACGATGTCGTCCAGCGCGTCGGCCATTTCGGCGGCGTCCCCCCACCGGTCGGCGGGGTTGCGCGCCAGCGCCTTCAGCACGATCGCGTCGAGCGCCGGCGGGACCGCCGGGTTCTGCAGCGACGGGCGCGGCACGTCGCACCGGCGCACGCGCTCGATGGTCTGGACGTCGTTGGCACCCTTGAACAGCCGGCGCCCGGTCAGCACCTCGTGCAGCACGATCCCGCAGGCGAAGATGTCGCTGCGGTTGTCGACGTTCTCGCCCTCGGTCTGCTCGGGGGCCATGTAGGCGTACTTGCCCTTCATGGTGCCGTTCTTGGTGGTCTCCGGCCCGTCGCCCAGCGCCTTGGCGATGCCGAAGTCCAGCAGCTTCACGGCGCCCTCGTACGA
>JAICYS010000431.1 GCA_025934105.1 Myxococcota bacterium
CTCGGGTTGGCCGTCGCCGTGACGGTTTCCGGATTCGGCTGCGCCGGCGTGAAAGGCAAGCCGGCCGACACCGGCAGCGGCGGCTCGGGCAACAGCGGCAGCGGCGGCACAGGCAACGCGGTGATGATGCCCTCCATTCCAGGCCTGACGGGGATCTCCGTCTCGCCGGGGAACACCAGCGTGTCGCTGGCGGCGGGCTCGATCGCGGGGCAGCTGGCCGGCACGGCCAGCTTCACGGCGACCGGCACGTTTCAGGACGGAAGCAGCAAGGACGTCACCACCATGGTGAACTGGACGTCCAGCCCGTCGGTGGGCGTGCAGATCATCGGCGGCAACGCGAACGTCTCGGCGCCCGGCCAGTACACGATCCAGGCCTCCAGCGGCTCCCTCTCCGGGACGGGCACGCTGACCGCGACCTTCACGGGCAACTTCACCTGCAGCGACTTCGACACGACCGGCTCGTCGTGCGCCTCGTTCAACACCAGCTCCGAGAGCAAGCTGGACAGCGGCGCCTCCGGCTCGACGACCATCGCGTATCCGCTGGACGGTTCGCTGTTCCCCGAGAACCTGGGCCCGATCCAGGTGCACGTGGCCAGCCCCGGGTCGGTCGCCCGCATCAACTTCAAGACCAGCAACACGTCGAACGTGAACGTCAACTACTACGGCGCGTGCGAGACCGGGACCAACAACCCGAACGCCTCCGCAAACTGTTACGTGACCATCCCGCTGTCGCTCACCCAGCTGCTGGTCCCCTCCTGCGAGACGGAAGACATCACCATCACCGCCCGCGTCTCGAACGGCAGCAGCGCGCCGGTCGAGTCGGCGCCCATCAACGTGGATTGGGCGCAGGCGGGCCTGACCGGCGGCCTCTATTACTGGACGGTCGTTCCCAACCAGCCGTACTGCCCCAGCTCGACCACCGCGAACCCGCCCAACTACTGCCTGCTCGACACCACGCAGACGCCGAAGAACGGGACGGCCATCTACCGGTACGACTTCTCGCAGACCAACCCGGCTCCCCAGCAGGTCTGGACCGACGACGGCGGCCCCAACTCGACGCCCGCCTACCAGGGCGCGCCGCAGGCCTGGAACGGCGGCATGGCCGGCGGTCACTGCATCGGCTGCCACAGCATCACCAACGACGGCAAGTACATGGCGCTCACGATTGGCGGGTCGTCGACGTACAACGCCGCGAACTGGGAGCTGCTGGACATCAAGAGCCAGACGCTGCTCCTCAACAACCCGACCCGCACCGGCGGCAACGGATGCAGCGACGCCAACGCGACGGCGACCAGCGATTCGACCTGCTACTGGGAACAGTACCGGGCCGACCAGTTCGCGACCGAGACGGCCTGGGGGCCGGACGACACCGCGATGGTCAGCATGTACAAGTCGAAGATGTTCTTGAACAACGTGACGGTCAGCGGGACCTCGGCGACGCTTCAGCAGGTCAAGCCGGCCCTCCCGTCGTGGACGGAATACCAATCGGATCCGTTCTGGAGCCACGACGGCAAGTATCTGGTGTTCACGTCGTTCAACACGCCGGCCACCGCCGACTCGATCGGCAACCCGGGCGGCCTGAACGGCGATCTGCGAAAGGGCGGCCAGATCGCGATCGCCGACTCCGACGGCACCACCGTCATGGACGACGCCAAGGTCCTGGTGAGCCGCGCCAACGGCGTGACCAGCTACTACCCCTGCGTCAGCGAGGACAGCAAGTTCGTGGTCTTCAACCAGAGCACGTGCGGGTCGGATCCGGACTTCAACAGCACGGCGGGCTACGGCACCGGAACCTGCGACGGCTATGACGACTCGACGGCCAAGCTCTGGTGGGTGCCCATCAGCGGAGGCGCCACCAAGCGGTTGGACAACGCCAACGGCTCGGGGACGTACGACAACTCGTGGCCGCGCTTCAGCCCGGACGTCGGGACGTTCCGCGGGCGCACGTTGTACTGGGTGGCGTACTCGTCGCGACGTCCCTACGGAACCCAGCTCAACAACGGGGGGCTCGCCTCCTCGCAGCCGCAGCTCTGGTTCGCGGGCGTCGTGGCTGGCGAGGACATCGCCGGGGATCCCAGCCGGGCGCCGGTCTGGCTGCCGGGCCAGAACCCGCAGCAGTCGACGCCCTCCGGCAACCACGTCCCGCAGTGGGTGAAGGTCGCCATCATCATCGACACGGGGTCGCTCTGAGTGCACGGCCGTCGAAATAGCGTCAGTGCGGCGGCCGCCCTGCCGCGGCGGCCGCGGGGCGCGACGGCGGGGAATACCCGAAGGTATTGCGAGGCAGAGCAACGCATCGGCCGACCCGGATCGTCGGCCGAACATGAGCTTATTTCGACGGCGTCACACTAGTCAGGCGCGGCCCGGCGGGGCGGATCCGCCGGGCTGGACTCTGGAACTTCCGCTCGGCGCGACGGCGCCCGTTCAAAGGAACGGACAATTGAAGACACGGCTCGCGGCCTCGCTGACCGTTCTGGCCACGCTCGTCACGGCGGGGTGCCAGGTCGATCGCAATGGTTTGTCGGCGCTACAGGCGCACTCCGGCGGGGGCGGCGCGCCGCTGGTGACCGGCAGCGGCGGGGCCCACGCCGGCAGCGGCGGCGCAAC
>JAICYS010000273.1 GCA_025934105.1 Myxococcota bacterium
CACTTCGTGAAGATGGTCCACAACGGCATCGAGTACGGCGACATGCAGCTCATCTGCGAGTCGTACCAGATGATGAAGGACCTCCTCGGCCTGTCGGCCGACGAGATGCACCAGGTGTTCGCGGACTGGAACAAGGGCGACCTCGACAGCTACCTCATCGAGATCACGCGCGACATCCTGGCCTACAAGGACAAGGACGGCGCGCCGCTGGTCGACAAGATCCTCGACTCGGCGGGCCAGAAGGGGACCGGCAAGTGGACCAGCGTGACGTCGCTGGATCTCGGCATCCCGCTGACGCTGATCAGCGAGGCGGTGTTCGCGCGCTGCCTGTCGGCGCTGAAGGACGAGCGGGTCAACGCCGCGAAGCTGCTGCGCGGCCCCAAGCCGCAATGGAGCGGCGACAAGAAGGCGTTCATCGCCGACCTGGGCCAGGCGCTCTACGCGTCGAAGATCATCTCCTACGCGCAGGGCTACCAGCTGATGCAGGCCGCGGCGCACGAATGGAAGTGGAACCTCTCCTACGGCGGGATCGCGCTGCTGTGGCGGGGCGGCTGCATCATCCGCTCGAAGTTCCTGGGCAAGATCAAAGAGGCCTACGACAAGGATCCCAAGCTCTCGAACCTGCTGCTGGCGCCGTACTTCCGCGACGTCATCGACGGCGCGCAGGAGAGCTGGCGGCGGGTGGTGGCCCAGGCGGCGCTGAACGGGATCTGGATCCCGGCCCATGCGACGGCGTTGAGCTATTACGACGGCTACCGGAACGGGCGGCTGCCGGCCAACCTGCTGCAGGCGCAGCGCGACTATTTCGGCGCGCACCAGTACGAGCGCGTCGACCAGCCGCGCGGGCAGTTCTTCCACACCAACTGGACCGGGCGCGGCGGCGACACGGCCTCGTCGGCCTACGTCGTGTGACGCGATGAAAGGGGTTTGATGCAGATCGAGACGTACTCGCTGGGCATCGGGGACCGGTTCGGCCGGGAGGGGCTGGCGCAGCTGCGGGCCGTGCAGATGGCCGAGCGCGCCGGCGTGGTGGTGGTCCCCGTCTGGAACAAGTCCTTCCGCGAGCACTCGCTCATCGGCACCAAACCCGACGACGTCCGCGCCGAGGCCGACGCCGCGGTCCGGCGCGGCGGCTGGAAGCACCCCTACCACGTCGACGCCGACCACATCGACCGCCACAACGTCGACGGCTTCCTGGCCGCCAGCGATTTTTACACGCTGGACGTGGCCGAGTTCATCGGCGCGGCCGCCGACGACGCGGCGCTGGCCGGCTTCGTGCGCGAGATGGCGCCGTTCAAGGGGACGCTGCGCATCCCCGGCGTCGAGGCGGCGTTCGACGTGAACGACGCGGTCCTGGAGAAGATCGGCCGCACGTACCTGCGGGCCGTGGCGGAGGCCGGCCGGACCTACCGTCACGTCGCCGCCGCCAAAGGCGAGGGGACCTTCATCGCCGAGGTGTCGACCGACGAGGCCGCCGAGCCGCAGCTTCCCTTCGAGCTGTTCTTCATCCTGGGCGCGCTGGCGCGCGAGAAGCTCCCGGTGCAGACGCTCGCGCCCAAGTTCTCGGGCAAGTTCCTGAAGGGGATCGACTACGTCGGCGACGCGCGCGCGTTCGCCCGCGAGCTGGACGCCGATCTGGCCGTGCTCAAGTACGCCGTGTCGGTGTTCGGGCTGCCGCCGTCGCTGAAGATCAGCGTGCACACCGGCAGCGACAAGCTGTCGCTGTACCCGATCATTCACCGGGCCCTCAAAAAACACGGCGCCGGGCTGCACCTCAAGACGGCGGGCACCACCTGGCTCGAAGAGGTCATCGGCGTGGCGCTGTCCGGCCCGGGCGGCCTGGCCGTCGCCAAGCGCGTCTATCAGCTGGCGCTGCCCCGCTTCGACGAGCTGGTGAAGCCGTACGCCACGGTGGTCGAGATCGATCGCGCCCGGCTGCCGCCGGCGGCCGCCGTCGAGGGCTGGTCGGCCGAGGACCTGGCCGGCCGCTTGCGCCACGACCCGGGCCATCCCGCGTACGACGTCAACCTGCGCCAGTTCGTGCACGTGGCCTTCCGCGTGGCCGCCGAGATGGGCGCCGAATGGACGGGCGCGCTGGAGGCGGCCGCGGAGGTGGCCGGCCGCTGCGTCACCGAGAACCTGTTCGACCGCCACCTCCGCCCGCTGTTCCTGGGCGGATGACGCTTCAGCGCGGCGCTGCGGCCCCGCCCACCGCCTGGTTCCAGAGGGTCTTCCAGTCCGGGTCGTTCTTGTTCTGGACCGCGTCCAGCAGGATGGCGGCGGCGTCGCGGCTGCCGTCGTCCAGCGCGGCGCGCGCCGCCTGCAACAAGATCGGGTCGGGCTTGGGCCAGCGCCTGAGGCGCATCAGCAAGAGCGTGTCCGAGCACTCGCGGCAGGGCGACCGGGCGATCTCGGCCAGGAGGCGGTCCACCGTCTCGGACCGATACTGCGCCTTGCCCAGCTCGGCGGCCCACTTGTCGGCCGTGCCCGGCGGCAGGACTCCCTGCGCTTCGTCGCGCGTCGCGTAGACGAACAGCAGCCCCTCGTACCCGAACGAGTTCTTCGGCAACCTGCGAACCACCTCCTGGTACTGGTGGATCGCGCCCGGCCAGTCGTGCAGGTCGGTCAGCGCCCGACCGAGATTGACCCGGGACAGCGGAACGTCCGGATAGAGGGCCACCGCCCGCGTCCAAAGAGCGATCGAGGTCGACCAGCTCTCGGTCAGCCGCAGGGTGGTGCGGGCCGCGACCAGGGTCGCCAGGGTCACGGCGGCGGCGACGGCGGCGCGCCACCGGCCGGGTGCGCGGCCGGCCGCCTCCAGCGCGATCGCCGCCGGAACCACCAGCGTCTCCAGGGCCAAAAACGCGTACCGATCGGCGAAGCGAAGGTTGATCGAGACGAGATTCAGCACCGGCAGCAGCGCGGCGGGAAACGCGAACAGCGCGAAACGCGCGGCCGGCGGCATCCGGCGCCAAAGGACCGCCGCCGCGACCGCCAGCGCGACGACGGCGGCGGCGCCCAGAACCGGCGCCGGCATCGAGACGGGGTAGAGGGCCGCCAGGTCCGCCGGCCAGAGGAGGCGCCGCAGGTACGTCGCCAGCGTCGCCAGCACGTCCAGGGGCGCCGCGATGGGGCGGGGCGGGATCATCCCGTGTCTCTTCCAGACGACCGGGACCACCACCGCGGGCAGGGCGGCCAGCACGGCGTACGCGGCCACGCGGCGCGCGGCCTGGCGCCACGGCACGTTCCGCAGCCAGACCAGCCAGGCCCAGACGATCAACGGCAGGCAGAGGGTGGAGGTCTTGGCCAGGAAGGCCCCGGCGGTCAGGAGCAGCCCGGTCCTCGAGACGGCGGACGCCGAGGTGGGGCGCGCATCTTCGACCAGCAGCACGCCCAGGAAGAAAGCGCCGGCCAGCAGATCCTTGCGGGCGGTGATCCAGGCGACCGGCTCGACGGTCAGCGGGTGAACGGCGAACAGCAAGACCGCGCCGGCCGCCGACAGCGGATGGGCGTGCCGGCAAGCCAGACGGAACAGCAGGTAAACGTTCAGCCCGAAGATGGCCAGGCTGAGCGCGTGAAATCCGGCCGGCCAGTCCGGCCACAGCAGGCGATCCGGCAGGTACGACAGCAGGTGCAGAGGGTGATAGGCCTCGAACTGCACGCGCGTGAGCGCTGCCCAGACGTAGCGCCCGACGCTGCCCCGGAACAGCGGGTTGGCGCCCAGGAACCGGTAGTCGTCCCAGCGGACGAATCCAAACCAGAGGACCTTGGCGTGAACGGCCAGGCAGGCCGCGACCAGCGCGATGGCCAGCCAGGGCCGACGTTTCGTGAGGGACACCGCCCCAGACTAACGTAAGGGCGGCACCGGTGGGCGGCCGCCGCCCGCCTGACCGCGACCGCCCGAGGCGATATATTGAGCCACATGACCGAGCCATGCTCCGACGCCTTCGTCTTCTTCGGGGCCAGCGGGGACCTCGCCTTCAAGAAGATTTTTCCGGCGCTCTACGCCATGACCCGGCGCGGGCACCTGGACATGCCGGTCATCGGGGTGGCCAACTCGCCGCTGACCGTCGAGCAGTTCCGGGCGCGCGCCCGCGACAGCCTGAACCAGCACGGCGGCAAGCTGGAGGAGGCGGTGGTCGGCCAGCTGCTGGAGCGGCTCCGTTACGTCCGCGGCGATTACACCGACGCCGCGACCTACGACACCATCAAGCGCGAGTTGCAGGGCGCCTGCCGTCCCACCCACTACCTGGCCATCCCGCCCAGTCTGTTCGGCATCGTGGTCGACGGGCTCGGACGATCGCGCTGCGCGGACGGCGCGCGGCTGGTGGTCGAAAAGCCCTTCGGCCGGGATCTGCAGTCGGCTCGCGAGCTGAACCGGACGCTGCACGGCGTGTTCGACGAGAAGGCCATCTTCCGGATCGATCACTACCTCGGCAAGGAGTCGGTCCAGAACCTGTTCATGTTCCGGTTCGCCAACACCTTCCTCGAGCCGATCTGGAACGCTCACTACATCGAGAGCGTGCAGATCACCATGGCCGAGAGCTTCGGCGTCGAGGGGCGCGGCAAGTTCTACGAAGAAGCGGGGGCCATCCGCGACGTCATCCAGAACCACATGATGCAGGTGGTGGGTTTCCTGGCCATGGAGCCCCCCGTCGGCACGCGCGCCGAGGCCATTCGCGACGAGCAGGTGAAGGTGTTCCGCGCCATCCGCCCGCTCAGCCCCGAGTCGCTGGTGCGCGGCCAGTTCGTCGGCTATCGCGACGAGCCGGGCGTGGCGTCGGACTCGACGGTCGAGACCTATGCGGCGGTGCGCCTCTACGTCGACTCCTGGCGCTGGGACGGCGTCCCCTTCTTCATCCGGGCCGGCAAGTGCATGCCGATGTCGACGACCGAGGTGCTGGTCTCGCTCAAGCGGCCTCCGCTGCGCCGGATGGGCCCGGAAGAGACCAACCACCTGCGCTTCCGCCTCAGCCCCGACGTGACCATCGCCCTCGGCGCGCGCATCAAGAAGACCGGCGAGCACATGGTCTCGGAGCCGACCGAGCTGAAGGTCGTCCACCAGGCCGACGGCGAAGAAATGGACGCCTACGAGCGCCTGCTGGGCGACGCCATGGAGGGGGATCCGACGCTGTTTTCGCGGCAGGACGGGGTCGAGGCGGCCTGGGCCATCGTGGACCCGATCCTGGGGAACGCCACCCCGGTCCACGACTACGACCCCGGGACCTGGGGGCCTCCGGACGCGGCCCGCTTGACGGCGGACGTCGGCGGCTGGCACGTTCCGCCGACATGACTCAGTCGTCGGGCAGCACGGCGTCCCCCGGATCGCCGACCAATCCGGGAATTCAGGCCGCCGCCCAGCAGGCCGCCGAGCAGGTGCGCGACGGCGCCTCCGTCGGGCTGGGGTCCGGGCGGGCCGCCTCGGCGTTCATCGCGGCGCTGGGCGCCCGGGTGCGCGGGGGCTTGCGCGTCACGGCGGTCCCCACCTCGCGGGCCTCCGCGGAGCTGGCGCGCTCGCTGGGCATCGAGCTGGTCGACATCGAAGAGGACGTCCTCCTCGAGCTGATCGTCGACGGCGCCGACGAAGTCACCCCGAACCTGGACCTGGTCAAGGGGCGCGGCAACGCCTTCGTACGCGAGCGGATCGTGACAGCCGCGTCGCGCCGGCAGGTGATCGTCGTCGACCCGAGCAAGCTGGTGCCCGTGCTCTGCGGCCGCAACGACGGCGGGTTTCCGGTCGAGGTCATCCCCCTGGCCCGCGGCCTGGCGATGCGGCAGCTCAAGGCGCTGGGGCTGCGGCCGGCGGTGCGCCTGGACCGCGCCTCGGGCGCGCCGGTGGTCTCCGACAACGGCAACCTGATCTTCGACTGCGACGTGCCGGCGCCGCTGGCCGACGCGGCGGCGGCGCGCCACATCGACGCCGCCGTCCGCCGCATCGCCGGGATCGTCGACACCGGCCTGTTCCTGGGCACCGCCTCCGAGGTGCTGGTGGGGTCCGCGGATGGGCGGGTGGAGATCCTGCGCCGGACGGCCTGACATGCCCAAGACCGTCTTTCTCTTCGACGTCGACAACACCCTCATCGACAACGATCGGGTGACGGCCGATCTTCGCCGCTACTTGATCCGCGAGGTGGGCACCAGCCGCGCCGACCTCTACTTCGAGATCTTCGAGCGGCTGCGTGCCGAGCTGGGCTATTCCGACTACCTGGGGGCGCTGCAACAGTATCGGCTGGTGCACCCGCGCGATCCCCACCTGCTGGCGCTGTCGTCGTTCCTGATCAACTACCCGTTCGCCAACCGGCTGTTCCCCGAGTCGCTGGACGCGCTGGACCATGCCGCATCGATGGGGCAGACCGTGATCCTCTCCGACGGGGACGTGGTGTTCCAGCCGCGCAAGATCGAGCGGGCCGGGCTGTTGGACGCCGTCGACAAGCGGGTGCTGATCTACGTCCACAAAGAGCGCGAGCTCGACGACGTCGAACGCCGTTTCCCCGCCGAGCACTACGTGCTGGTCGACGACAAGATCCGGATCCTGACGGCCGTGAAGGAGATCTGGGGCAAGCGGCTCACCACGGTGTTCCCGAGGCAGGGGCACTACGCGCACGCCGCGGACGTGCCCAGCTACCCCAAGCCGGACATCACGCTGGGGCGGATCGGCGAGCTACGCAATTACGATCTGCCCCGCCTCCTGGCGGCGGCCGGCGGTTAGGGACAATGCAGTTCGCTGTACGGTCGGCTTGACCGCCGGCCGGCGATCCGGCCGGCTGGCTGCTTGACCGAACTGCGTCGGGGTCAGGGCACCGGGTGCTCGTCGATCGCGTCCTCGCGGTCGAAGCTGGAGCCGACGTGCGGGTCGGCGTCCTCGACCGGGTCGTCCGGGGTGACGTCCTCCTGGTCGAAGATGGACCGGACCACGGGGCCGCTGCTGTCGACCGGGTGCGGGTCCTCTATCCCCGTCGCGGACGCGGGCGTTCGAGCCGCCGCGGCGCCGTTCGGCGCCGCCACGTTCGACGAGGTTGCGCCGGCGGCCGGCGTGGC
>JAICYS010000261.1 GCA_025934105.1 Myxococcota bacterium
AGGATCTCGGCGGCCTTCATCTTCTTGCCGTTGGCCTGGGCCAGCGCGCGCAGCAGGTATTCGTGCTCGAACTCCTTGAGCGCGGCGCTCAGCGAGCGCAGCGACCCGGCCGGGGTGCTGGCGCCCCCGTCCAGGGTGCCGGTGATGCCGCCCGGCAGGTGCTCGACCTCGATCTCACCGCCGTTGGCCAGCACCACGGCGTGGTCGATGGCGTGGGCGAACTCGCGCACGTTGCCCGGGAAATGGTACTGCGACAGCACGGCCCAGGCGCGCGGCGAGATGGTCGACGGCGTCTTGCCGGGCTGGGTGAACTTGCCGAGGAAGTATTGCAGCAAGAGCGGCATGTCGCCGCGCCGCTCGCGCAACGGCGGGATCTCGATGTCGAGCACGTTCAAGCGGTAGTAGAGGTCCTCGCGGAACTTTCCCTCTTTGATCCGCTCGCGCAGGTTGCGGTGGGTGGCCGAGATGATCCGCACGTCGACCTTGGTCGACTCGTTGGTCCCGAGCGGCTCGACGGTCCCCTCCTGCAGGACGCGCAGCAGCTTGGCCTGGGCGGGCAACGGGACCTCGGCGATCTCGTCCAGCAGCAGCGTCCCCCCGTCGGCCGCCTTGAACCGGCCGTCGCGCCGCTTGACCGCGCCCGTGAACGCCCCCCGCTCGTGGCCGAACAGCTCCGCCTCCAGCAGGGTCTCGGGAAACGCGGCGCAGTTGACGGCGATGAACGGCTTCGCGCGCCGGGTGCTTCGCTCGTGCAGCGTGCGGGCCACCAGCTCCTTGCCGGTCCCGCTCTCGCCGGTGATGAGGACCGGCGCGTCGCTCTGCGCGATGGTCTCGATCCGGTCGGCCAGCCGCAGCATGGCCGGGCTGCGGCCGATGATGGTGCCGGCGGTCCCGGTCCCCGCGCCGTTGGTCTTGCGCTGGGACAGCTCGGCGCGCGCCTGCTCGAGCTCGTGCTTGAGCGCGCGCTGGGTGGCGATCCGCTGCATCTGCAGGATGATCTCGTCCACCTCGAACGGCTTGGTCAGGTAGTCGTAGGCGCCTTCCTTCAGCGCGGCCACGGCGTCCGTGACGGCGGCGTGCGCGGTGATCAGGATGACGTCCGTCCCCGGGGACTCCTGGCGGACCCGCCGAAACAGCGTCAGTCCGTCCACCTTGGGAAGGCGGATGTCGCAGATCATCACGTCGAACACGTTCGAGGAGATCTGGGTGAGGCCTTCCGCTCCGTTGGCGGCGAGGCTCACGCGGTAACCTGCGTCGCGCAGCGCTTCGCCGACCACCGTCCGGAAATCCGGTTCGTCATCGACCAGTAGAATGTCGAGCATCGTGCTTGGGGGACCGTACGCGGATACGCTGACGCCGACGCGTCTCCCCGTCAAGGAGGGGAACGCCGGAATGTCGGGGTTCTGAGATCGACCACGGTCAGCCGGGGGCCGCTGCCCGCGTCCGATCGGGGCGGCGCCGCCAGCGCGCGGTCCCGACCGGCCGCCTTGGCGGCATAAAGGGCGGCGTCGGCCGCCGCGTGCAACGATTCGAAGGCCGGCCCGGCCACGCAATCCAGATCGGCGACGCCGATGGACACCGTCGGACGCGGCGCGGGGCCTGCCTGGGCGAGGTCGGGGAAGGCGTGGACGCCCAGCCGCCGGATGGTCGCGCAGACGCGGTGGGCGAGCGCCAGCGCTTCGGTGGCCGTCGTGTTGACCGCCAGCACGGCGAACTCGTCGCCGCCGGTGCGGGCCGGCAGGTCGGTGATGCGGCAGCTGCGCCGCAGGCCGTCCGCCACCAGCAGCAGGGCCCGGTCGCCGGCCGCGTGGCCGCGCTGGTCGTTGATCTGCTTGAGACAGTCGAGGTCGATCAGCAGCAGCGACAGCGGGGTGCCGTATCGGTCGGCGCGGTTGCGCTCGCCGGCGAACGCCGACACCAGCCGCCGGCGGTTGGCGAGGCCGGTCAGCGGGTCGGTGACGGAGAGCGCCTCCAGCAGGTCTTCCTTGCGCCCGGTCAGCCAGCCGACCAGCGTCGTCCCCAGCAGCGTCGCCACCAGCAGGTAGCCGTAGACCAGCGGCTGCCGGCGCAGCTCGTCGGTCAGGTGGAACGGCAGGTGGGCCCGCCGGGTGGCCAGACCCTGGAAGGTGACCAGTCCCGCCACCAGCGCCAGCGACAGCAGCACGCCGATGGTCGGGTACAGCCAGCGGCGCGGCCAGTGGAGCCTAGACATGGCGGTCGCCCGCCGGGTAAGCCTCGCCCGGGCCGGCCGACAGCGCGCGCTCGACGGTGCGCAGCAGCTCGTCGCCGGCCACCTCGCCCTTGCGAACCACCCCGGCCACCCCCGGACCCAGCACCGCGCGCTCGGTGCGGGTCATGTACATCGCCGACAGCACCACGAACGGAAGGTGCGCCAGGCGCCCGTCGGCCCGCGCCGCGCGCAGCACCTCAAGGCCGCTCATGCCCGGCATCACCAGATCCAGCACCACGGCGTCATAGGCGTGCTCGCGCAGGAGGCGCAGCCCCTCGTCGCCGGACGCCACCGCCCGGACGTCGTACCCGCCGGCTTCCAGCCGCGCCGTCACCTGGCCGCGCTCGGCGCTGTCGTCGTCGATGACCAGCACGCGCGCGCCGGGGCGGGGCCCCCGTTCGTCGGGGCGGAGGATGGCGGCCGCGGTCTCCAGCGGAACCGACAGGAACAGGCACAGCCCCTCCTCGTCGCCGGCGCTGACCGCGATGGGGACGCCCAGCCGCCGAGCCAGGCGGGCGGCCACCGCCAGCGGCAGCGGCGGCTGGCCGTCGGAGGCGGAGCCGGCGGACGCCTCCAGGTCCAGCGGGGCGGCCAGCGCCCGGCGCCCCGACTCGGACAGGCCGTCGCGCGTGTTGTGGACCGCCAGCGCGGCCCGTCCGTCGGCGGTCGACACCCCGACCTCGACGTACCCGTGATCGGTCGCGGCGACCACGTGCTCGACCATGCGGGCCAGCACGTGACGGAGCCGGCGGGTGTCCACCCGCGCGGCGACCGGCCGGCCGGGCGCCGAGATCTGGATCGGAATTCCCTTTTCGCGCGCCAGCGGATGGGCGGCGTCCACGACCTGTCGGGCCAGCGCCGACAGGTCGGTCAGCTCGGGCTCGAGGTCCGCCCGCCCCGACTCGATGGCCACCAGGTCCAGCAGGTCGTCGACCAGCCCCAGCACGGTCTGTCCGCCGCGGCGGATGACCTCGACGTACTGGTGCTGCTTCATCGACAGCGCTCCGGCGTCCCCGTCGAGCAAGAGCTGGCACAGGGTCACCACCGACCCCAGCGGCGCCCGGAGATCGTGGCTGAGCCGCAGGAGCAGCGCGTCGCGGTCGTCGGCGCGCGCGGCGCCGTCACCGCCGGCTTCCGCCGCCGGCGAGGCCGGCAGGCGCGGAGCGCGGCGTCCGGCCGTCTGTTTCACCAGCGCCAGCGCGATGAGGACGCTGCCCGCCAGCACGGCGGCCGCGATCGTCGCTGCGATTGGCACGGACATCATTCCTCCGACGGCCCCCCAAAAGCCTTCCTGTTGATGTGGCCACGCCGAACGCGACCGTCAACGCCGACACAAGGATGTCAGTGGAAGTCGTGCGACACGTCGATGGCCGCCGGCCGGCCGCCCAGCGGCTGGAACCGGTCGGCCTTGATCGACACCACGCCGTCGAGGTTCTGGACCACGCCGTCGATGATCAACGCGTTGGCGGCCAGGATGATCTGGCGGTCCCGTTCGAACAGCTGGGGCGTGACGATGGCGTTGGCGAACCCGGTCTCGTCCTCGACGGTCAGGAACACGAACCCCTTGGCGGTGCCGGGGCGCTGCCGGACGATCACCACGCCCCCCACGCGGGCGCGCCGGCCGTGGCGGACGTTTCGCAGGTCGCCGGCGCGCGTGACCCCGCCGCGATCCAGCTCGTCGCGCGCGAACGACATCGGGTGCGGCCCCATCGACAGGTGGGTGCCGGCAAAGTCGGCCGCCATCTCCTCGTCGGGCGTCATCTCGGGCAGCGGCGAGGCGCCCGGCGCGACGTCGCCGCGCCCCAAGAACAGGTCGCCCGACTGGCCGAGCGCGTCGATCTGCCACAGCGCCTCGCGCCGCGATCCGCCCCAGGCGCCGAGCGCGCCGATCTCGGCCAGCCGGTCGAGCTCGCCGGCGTCGGCGCCGCTGCGGCGCGCGAAGTCGGCCAGCGACGTGAACGGCGCCTCGGCCCTGGCGGCCTCGATGCGCTGGCCGACCGCCTCGCGCAGCCCGGCCACCGACCGCAGCCCCAGCCGCAGCGCGCGGCCGCCGTCTTCCAGGTCGGCCAGCCAGCCGGAGATCGTGACGTCGATGGGGCGCAGCCCGACGCCGTGACGGGCGGCGTCGCCGATCAGCGTCGACGGATGGTAAAAGCCCAGCGGCCAGTTGTTGAGGAGAGCGCAGACGAACGCCGCCGGGTGGTGCGCCTTCAGGTACGCCGACGCATAGGCGATGAGCGCGAACGAGGCCGCATGCGACTCGGGGAATCCGTAGAGCGCGAATGACTTGATCCCCTGCAGGATCTCCTCCTGGGCGGGGCCGGTGATGCCGTTGGCCCTCATCCCGCGGCGCAGGTCGGCTTCGATGGCGTTCATCCGTTCCATCGAGCGCTTGAACCCCATCGCGCGGCGCAGCTCGTCGGCCTGGCCGCCGGAAAAGCCGGCCGCCACCATGGCCATGCGAATGAGCTGCTCTTGAAACAGCGGGATCCCCAGCGTCCGCTTCAGGATCGGCTCCAGCGACGGATGCGGGTAGGTGACGCGCGCGCGCCCGGTCCGCCGTTCCAGGTAGGGGTTCACCATCTTGCCGACGATGGGGCCGGGGCGGATGATCGCCACCTCGACCACCAGGTCGTAGAACCGTTCGGGCTTCATGCGCGGCAGCGTCGCCATCTGCGCGCGCGACTCGACCTGGAACACGCCCACCGTGTCGGCCGCCCGCAGCATGGCGTAGACCTTCGGGTCGTCGGGCGGCAGCGTGGCGCAGTCCAGGGTCTTGCCTTCGTGGCGCGCGATCAGCGGGAAGGCGTCGGCCAGCACCGCCATCATGCCCAGGCCCAGCAGGTCGACCTTGACCAGGCCCATGTCGGCGCAGTCGTCCTTGTCCCACTGGACCACCACCCGATTGGGCATCGACGCCGGCTCCAGCGGCACCACCTCGTCGAGCGGCGTCCCCGACAGGACCATGCCGCCCGAGTGCTGCCCCAGGTGGCGCGGCAGGTTGCACAGGCCGGCCGCCACGCGGGCCGCCAGGCGCGTGCGCCGCTCGCGGGTCGAAAAGCCGGCCAGCTCGAAGTAGTCGGACAGCGCGCGCCCTTCGTCCAGCGTCCAGCCGGGCAGCAGCTTCGAGATGCGCCCCAGCTGCTCTTCCGAGAACCCCAGCGCCCGCCCGGCCTCGCGCACGGCCAGCCGCGGCCGGTAGGTGATCACGTTGGCGGTCATGGCGGCGCCGCGCGCGCCGTAACGGCTGTAGACGTGCTGGATCATCTGTTCGCGCGCGTCGCCCGACGGCAGGTCCAGATCGATGTCCGGCATGCGATCGCCGACGTTGCCGGCGTTGGCGACCCGTTCTTCCGAGAGGAACCGCTCGAACAGCAGGTCCATCCGCACCGGATCCACGGCGGTGATCCCCAGGACGAAGCAGACCGCCGAGTTGGCGGCCGACCCGCGCCCCTGGATCAGGATCTTCTTGCTGCGCGCGACCTCGACGATCTCCCAGACCAGCAGGAAGTAGCCGGCCAGCCCCAGGCGGTCGATGATCCCCAGCTCGCGCGCCAGCTGCGCGCGCACCCTGGGCAGCAGCGGATCGGCGGCGTTCGGATAGCGGTGGGGGATCCCGGCGGCGCAGAGCTTCTCGAGGTAGCTCTGTTCCGTCTCGCCGGGCGGGACGGGAAATCGGGGGAACGTGTAGCCCAGGTCGTCGCCGGTCAGCGAGAACCGGCAGCGCTCGGCGATGGCGCGGGTGGCGCGCAGCGCGGCCGGGCGATCGCGGAACAGCGCCGCCATGTCGCGCGGCGGCTTCAGCCAGCGCTCGCCGTTCGGCGGCAGCCGGCGCCCGATCTCGTCGACGGTGGCCTTGGCGCGGGCGCAGGTGAGGACGTCGTGGATGATCCGCTTGTCGGGCGTGGCGTAGCGGACGTCGTTCGTGGCGCAAAGGCCGATGCCCAGCGCGTCGGCCTGCGCCGACGCCGCGCGTTCGTTCCAGCCGTCGCGCGCGTCCAGGTGCCGCTGCAGCTCGAGAAACACGTTCCGGGGGCCGAACAGATCGACCAGCGCCGGCAGATCGTCGCGTGGCGCCGCGCCCGCCAGCGCGATCAGGCCGCGCGTCTGCTCGGCCAGGAGCGCCCGCGTGGCGCGCGGCGGATCGGATTTTCGGAGGCCCGCGCGCGCGCGCGTCAGGATGCGGCAGAGGGTCTTGTAGCCGGCCGGGCTCTCGACCAGCAGCAGCAGGGGAGGGCCGTCGATGAGGGTGACGTCGGCGCCGAGCAGCGGCCGGATGCCGGCGCGGCGGGCGGCCCCGAAGAATCGCGGCGCGCCGTAGACGCCGTCGCGATCGGCCAGCGCCAGCGTGTCCATCCCGGCCGCCGCGGCCGCGTCGACCAGATCTTCGGGCAGAGAGGCGCCGTCCAGGAAACTGAACGCCGACCGGCAGCGGAGCTCGACGTAATCGGCGGCGGCGCCCACGGGATCAGTTTGGACGATCCCCTCGGGAACCCTCAAGGGTTCCGGCCCCCGCCGCGCCGGATTCCACGCGTCAGCGAAGGTCGATCTCGTCGAGATAGACCGTGCCGCGGTAGCCCGAGAAGGACGAGACGTCGATCTGCAGCGACACCGCCGCGCCGATTCCGCTGCCGGCGTCGGTCGAGAGCTCGGCGAGGCTGGTGGTCCAGTCGCTGGTGATGGGCACGTTGCGCAGCGGAAACAGCTCGCCGGCGGACGTGACCAGCACGACGGTCATCTTGAGGTCGGTGCCGCAGGTGTCGCTGGCCGCGGAATGGATGGTCAGCGTCTTGCCGGTCAAGTTCACGGCCCCGGCGTCGGCGCCCAGCGGGATGTCGACCTCGCCTTTGGTCGTGAGCCCGGTCGTGCCGCTGAAGCTGGCCGTCAGCGCCAGCGCGCCGCTGCCGCAGAAGGTGTTCGTCGCGCCGATCGCGAGGTGCGTGAAGGCCTGCTGATCCATCCCCAGCATCGCGCCCTGCAGGCCGGACTCGAAGCTGAAGAGGGCCGTGCAGTGGCTGGCGCGATCGACGAGAGCATCGATCATGCCGCAGCCGGCGTCCCGGTTGCCGGCGCCGCCACCCCCGCCCGCGCCGGGCATCCCAC
>JAICYS010000375.1 GCA_025934105.1 Myxococcota bacterium
ACACCGCCTACATCTACCGGATCTCGCCCTACACCACCGGCCTCGGCCAATCGCTGGACGTCGTCAACGGCTCCACCGCCATCGGCACCGGCGTCCAGCAGTACACCTCCTGGAACGGCACGCCGCAGAAGTTCACCCTGGTCGCCGACGGCCCCAACTGGCGGATCGCCATGACCGCCGACCTCGGCAAGTGCCTGGACCTGGCCGGCAGCGGCAGCTCGACCGGCAACGGCACCAAGCTGCAGGTCGCCGCCTGCACCCCTGGCGACGCCAGCCAGACCTACTCCATCACGCCCGACGCGCCGACCGGCGCCTTCATCTTCAAGAACACCCTGACCGGCCGCTGCCTCGACGAGCCGGGCTTCAACACCGCCGCCGGCGTCCAGCTGGACATCTGGGACTGCAACAACGGCAGCAACCAGAAGTGGAACATCCAGGCCTACTCCAGCACCAACTGACCGCCTCGCCCCAGCCTCGCACCACCATCGGCCGGTTCGCCTCGCGCGGACCGGCCGATCGCTTTATTGGGCCGCTCGGCGCTCAGAGGAACTCGCACAGATAGGCGCAAGGCTCGAGCGCGCGCACGTCGAAGCCGCTGCGCCCGCGGATCTCGAACGCCGTGCCGGCCGGGTAGGTGGCCCAGGTTCCACCCTCCGGCCTGACGATCAGCTCGCCGCTGATGACGATCATGCGCTCGGGCGCCTCGGTGCCGAAGTGGTACTCGCCCGGCGCCATCACGCCGGCGGTGGCCCGGCGGCCGTTCCGTTCGAAGCCGATGCTCTGGACGTTGCCGTCGAAGTAGCTGTTGTGTTTGAGTGCGGGGGTCGCCATGGCGGCACTATACCAGCGCACCGAATGAGGCTGCCCCGCCTGGCCGCCCTCGTCCTTGCGTCGGGCCTGTTGGCCGCGCCGGCGCGCGCCGGCGAACCGCCGGCCCGCTATTTCTACGTCGACCGCGACGACGGCAGCGCGTCCATGTACGGTCCGCTCTGGGTCTTCGTCAACCGCGGCTTCGACGTCCTTCAGGACCACGTCGCGCCGCGCGACATCTTTTCCTTCGACTACGCCACCAACAGCGGAAACGTGCTGCGCAACGTGCTTCACCCGCTGCCGGCGATCGGCAACGACGGCTGGCCGAAGTTCTTGAAGGAGGAGATCTTTCCGCTCAGCTTCACGTCGGCCACGGCGCGCTGGACCCCGAACTACAGCCTGCATTTGATCGGCGGCGGCATGACGTACCGCGCGCTCGAGGAGTGGTTCCAGGCTCACCAGGCGCCGGCGCCCCGCTTCTTCGCGGCGGCCACGGTGATGCTGTCGGCCTTCGTGAACGAGTCGCTCGAGAACCACGGCGTCGTCGGCTACAACACCGACTGCCTGGCCGACCTCTATGTGTTCGACATCGGAGGCATCATCCTCTTCAGCTTCGACGCGCCGAACCGATTTTTCAGCCGGGAGGTGGTGCTGGCGGACTGGTCGCTGCAGCCGACCTTGACCGGCCCGCGCGGGCAGCTCCACAACGTCGGCAACTACTTCTCGGCCAAGTGGGCGCTGCCGTTTTACCGGCGCCTGTCGCTGTTCGCCTGGTTCGGCGAGGCCACCACCGGCGGCCTGTCGTTCAAGCTGACCGACGACCTGTCGCTGTCCGCGGCCGCCGGGGGCGCGGTCGTGCACTTGACCAACCAGGCCACGAACACCGTCGAGAACACGGTCAGCTTCGTCGCCACCGGCGCGCTGTTCCTGGACCGCAAGAACTCGCTGCTGGCGTCGCTGCAGGTCACGAACACCGACGACTCGTTCATCCACCTCAACGTCTACCCGCACGCCTTCACCCGGCGCGGGCCGGCCGTGGGCGCCTGGCTGGTCATGGACAAGCAGGCGCGCTTCGCGGGCGGCCTGGCCATCGGCCGCGCCTTCGGGCAGCCGGTGGGGGTGGGCGCCGGCTGGAGCGGCCTCTGAGCCGCCTCGGCCGAGGCCGAAGCACGCGCGCGCCGATGCAGTTCACGTTGGTCCGCTCGCCCCCCGGCGGGCTTCGCCACCCGCCGGCCTGTCCGCCGCGGCCCGCGCGACGGAACGGCGTTGGCTTCAGCGCGGCGGTCTGCGGCTAGCGGCGCGGCCATTCAGCGCCGCCCAATCGATGGCCCAGACGCCGCCGCGCTTGACCCAGCGCAGGGGCCGGCGCGCCCCGGGCGGCGTGGCCAGGGCGTGGTGATAAAGGTGGTCGATGCGCGCGAAGAAGCCGCGCGTGTGATAGCTCTGCGGCCAACCGAGCCGCGTGCAGTCCAGGTGGTGGCAGAACTCGTGCAGCAGCGTGTTCAGCAGGGCCTTGGGGCTGGAGACCTTCTCGCGGATGGCGGTGCGCATCCAGACGCGAATGCGCTGCGTGGACGGCGTGTAGTCGCCGAAGAGCTGGTACGTGCAGACGCCGGAGATCACGCGGTGGGGGCGAACGCCCATCACGCGCAACCCCGGCACCGCGATGCCGTGATATTCGGAGAGCGCGGTCAGCAGCGCCAGGCCGGCGCGCTCGACCGGCGCGGGATCTTCGCCGGCCATGGCCGCGGCCAGCACGCGCGTCAAGCCTTGCACGGTGTCACCGGGAGGCAGCGGCATCGTGACCAGCGCGTCGCTCCGTTCGTACTCGCGGCGCCGCGCCGCCGCGCGCGGCATCGGATCGGTGATCACGCCGCGAGTCTAGCGCGATAGGATTCGCGGCATGTCCAAAACGGCGTTGGTGACAGGGGCATCGGCGGGGTTGGGGCTGGAGCTGGCGCAGCTCTTCGCCGCGGACAAGCACGACCTGGTGCTGGTGGCGCGCCGGCGCGAGCGACTGGACGCGCTGGCCGCGCGCCTGACCGCCCAGCACGGGGTCACCGCGACGGTGATTGCCGCCGACCTGGGCGAGGCGGCCTCGCCACAGCGAATCGCCGACGAGCTGGGCGCGCGCGGCATCGAGATCGACTTCCTGGTGAACAACGCCGGGTTCGGCATCACGGGCGCCTTCGTCGAGCTGGACCTGCGCCGCCAGCTGGAGATGGTGCAGGTCAACATCACGTCGCTGGTCCACCTGACCGGCCTGCTGGTGCCGGCCATGGTGGCGCGCAAGAGCGGCCGGATCCTGAACATGGGCTCGACGGCCGGCTTTCAGCCGGGCCCGTTCATGTCCGTCTATTACGCGAGCAAGGCCTTCGTGAACTCGTTCACGGAGGGGCTGGCGTACGAGCTGCGGGGCAGCGGCGTGACCGCGACGGCGATGTGCCCGGGAGCCACGTTGACCGAGTTCGGCGAGGTCTCCGGCAACGCCAGGTCACGCCTGTTCCAGATCGGGGCGATGCCCGCGGCGCCGGTCGCCCGCTTTGCGTATCGGGCGATGATGGCGGGCAAGGTGGTGGCCATTCCCGGTTTGCGCAACAAGCTGGGCCTGCAGATCCAGCGGATCGGCACGCGCAAGATGGTCCGGGCCGTCACGGCGCGGCTCAATCGCGTGGACCGGGCGCTCACTTCCCGAACGTCATCGGGAACGTGAGCGTCGATTGCCCGCCGCCCGGCGAGGCCGGGAACTTCAGGTCGCGCAGCGCCTCGACCATGCACAGCTCCGGGTCGCCGCCCCCCAGCGTGGACGACACCACCTCGGCCAGGGGGACCCGGCCGCGAGCGTCGACGGAGACGCGGAAGGTCACCCGCCCTTTGAGGCCGGGCGTCTGCGCCCGAGCCTTGGCGTAGCAGGCCTCCAGCTTGGCCCGGGCGCCGCGCAACGCCGCCTCGGCCTCGGCCCGGCCGATGTCACCTTGAACCTTGAAGCCCGCCGCCGGCTCGGGCCGGGAAGCCCGCGGCGCGTGCGCCCGGCGGTGGACCGGAGCAACGTCGGGGGGCACGTCCGGCTGCGCGTCCCGAGGCGCGTCGGCGGCCGCGTC
>JAICYS010000157.1 GCA_025934105.1 Myxococcota bacterium
GCCGCCCCCGCCTCCGCCGCAGGCCGAAGCTGTCCCGCCGCCGCGTCCCGGTTGGTTCTGGGTTGCCGGCGATCACGAATGGCGCGACGGCCGCTACGTCTGGGTCCCGGGTCACTGGGAGCACGAGCATCGCGGCCACGTCTGGCAGCGCGGTCACTGGCAAGACCGCGAGGGCCGGCACGAGTGGGTGCCGGGCGGCTGGAGGTAGCGCGACGGGGCGATCGGCTGGCCGGCGCCCGCCGTCAGACGGCGGCGCCGCGAAGCCGAGTTTTCCGGCGCCTGGAGGCGTGCCGGGCGCCAGGGCGGCCGGTCAGCGCCCCGGTCAGCGGATGACCGGCAGCTTCCGGGGAGCGCTGTTGCGGACCGACAGCGCGCAGGCGACCTCGCGGGCCAGGCCGGTGAAGATCTCGGCCACCTTCGATTGCGGGTCGCGGATCACGACCGGCGTGCCGGCGTCGCCGGCGGCGCTGATCGCGCCCTGCAGCGGAACTTCGCCCAGGAACTTGATGCCGGCGCGCTCGGCCAGCTTGCGGCCACCGCCCCGCAGAAAGATCTCCTCGTGGTGGCCGCAGCTCGGACAGATGAAGCCGCTCATGTTCTCGACCAGGCCCAGCACCGGCACTTCCACCCGCTGCCACATCGCCAGCGCCTTCTCGACGTCGATCACCGACACCTCCTGGGGCGTGGTGACCATCACCGCCCCGGTGATCGGCAGAAGCTGCGACAGCGAAAGCTGCGCGTCGCCCGTTCCCGGGGGCAGGTCCACGACCAGGTAGTCCAGCTCGCCCCACATGACGTCTTCAATGAACTGCTGCAGCAGCTTGTGGACCATGGGGCCGCGCCAGATGACCGCTCCGCCGCGCTCGACGAAGAAGCCGATCGACACCACGCGCAGGCCGTGGTGGACGGCGGGCACGATCTTGTTCCCGGCCTCGACCGACGACGGGCGTTCGGGCTCGCCCATCATCTGCGGGATCGACGGGCCGTAGACGTCGGCGTCCAGGATTCCGACGGCCGCGCCCTGCTGGGCCAGCGCCGCGGCCAGGTTCGTGCTGACGGTGGACTTGCCGACGCCCCCCTTGCCGGCGGCCACGGCGATGATGTTCTTCACGCCGGGCAGCCGCGGGTTGTCGGGCCGGTTCGGCCGCCCGCGGACGCGCGCCGAGAAGCGCACGTCGACGGTGCCGATTCCCGGCACCTGGCCGACGGCCTGTTTCACGGCGGCGGCGATCGCGTCCTTGGACGGGCAGGCCGGGGTGGTCAGCTCGACGCCGACGACCGCGCGCCCCTCGGCCAGCTCGACGCCCGCCACCATGCCGGCCGACACCAGGTCGACCTTCAGGGCCGGGTCCAGCACCTGGCCAAGCGCGTTCTCTATGTCAGCGACGGTGGGAATGCGCGAAGCCTGCCCAAATCGGGGCGATGTGGCTAGCTCTTTCGCGCTCGCGCCGTCGACAGCGCCGAGAGCTGCCCCGGCTGGTCCGGATGGTGGCCCATCTTGCGGCGCTTCACCGCCAGGTAAGCGGCGTTGTGCTGGTTCTCGCCCACCCAGTGGGAGAGGCGCGAGGCCACGTTCACCCCGGCCGCGCGCAGCCCGGCGATCTTCAGGGGGTTGTTGGTCATCAAGCGGATCGACCGAACGTCCAGGTCCTGCAAGATGGCCGCGGCCAGGTCGTAGCGGCGGGCGTCCGCCTCGAACCCCAGCGCCAGGTTCGCCTCGACGGTGTCGGCGCCGCCGTTCTGCAGCGCGTAAGCCCGGACCTTGTTCCCGAGGCCGATCCCACGCCCCTCCTGACGCAGGTAGACCACGAGGCCGGTCCCCTCGGCGGCGATGCGGGCCAGCGCCGCGTCCAGCTGTTCCCGGCAGTCGCACTTGAGCGAGCCGATGACCTCCGAGGTCCAGCACTCGGAATGCACGCGGCAAAGGACGTGCGTCCCGCCGGCCACGTCGCCTCGCACGATGGCCATGTGCTCTTCGACGTTGGGCGCCTCGCTCTGCGCGTCCGCGGCGTCCCGATAGACGACCAGACGGAAGGGACCGTGGGCGGTCGGAAGCTCAGCGTCGGCGTATCTGATGAGGCTCATCTGGAAGCTTAGATGGGCGAGGGGGCGGGACGTTACCCCAGCTGCCGCTGTTGCGGGATTTTTTCGAGGATGTCATCTTAGACGGCGTATGGCGATCCGTCCGATCCTGCGTTTTCCAGACCCCAAGCTGCGGCAGAGGTCGGTGACCGTCACCGATTTCGACGACGGCCTGCGTCAGCTGGTGGCGGACATGGCCGAGACGATGGTCGAGGCCGAAGGCGCCGGGCTGGCCGCCATCCAGGTCGGGGCGCCGATGCGCTTGTTCATCGTGGAAGGTCACGTGGCGGGTGGCGCCGAGGGCGCACCAGCCAAGGTGTTCATCAATCCCGAGATCGTCGACATTTCGGACGAGGCGCAGACCGGCGACGAGGGCTGCCTGTCGTTCCCCGGGATCTTCGTACCGGTCAAGCGGGGCATGCGGGCGCGGGTGCGCGCCATGGACCTGGACGGCAACACGTTCGAGGCGGAGGGCGAGGGGTTGTTTGCCCGCGCGCTCCAGCACGAGACCGATCACCTGAACGGCCGGCTGCTGATCGATCAGGTGGGCCCCGTGAAGCGCGAGCTGATCAAGCGAAAGCTGCGCAAGGACGCCGAGGCCGAGCGCCAGGAGGCGGCCGAGCGGCCCGCCGCGCGCGCGGCTGGCGGCTGACGCCCGGGAGCTTCATGCTGACCATCTCGCTCGCCCAGCTCGGCTTCGAGGGACGCCACGGCGCGACGGCGCTCGAGCGGCGCCACACGCGCAAGTTCGAGGTGGACGTCGAAATCGGCATCGAAGGGACCGCCGCCGAGCGGAGCGACCGGCTGGCGGACACCGTCGATTACAGCAAGGTGGCCGACGTCCTGGTCACCATCGGGACGGGCGAGCCGCATCGCCTGCTCGAATCGCTGGCGCGTCGGATGATCGACGGCCTGCGGGACCAGTTCCCGGCCGTCGGCCGCATCCGCATCGCGCTGCGCAAGCTGAATCCGCCCAGCTGTCCCGGCCACCCCGCCTACTCGGAGGTGCGGCTGGTCGACGAAGCGCCCGGCCGGACGTCGTCTCGCTAGCCGCGCTGCAGTTCGGTTGAGCGAAGAGCGGCCGGCGGTCGAGCGGACCGCAACGTGAACTGCATGGTCGCTCGCCGCTGCCGGTCGGTTGAACGGATTAGGCGGCTGCCGGGCGCGACGCGACCTCGGCGCGCAGCCGGGCCTCGACGGGCTGGCCGTCGCCCGCGCCGCGGATGCGGAGGGTCGCGCCGACGGGCAGGCTGACGTGCGCCATTGCCAGGGCCACGGCCCGGCCGTCGGGCAGGGTGGCGGCGCTGGTCACGCGGCCGGCTTTGGGTTTGGCGTCCGTCTCCAGCCGGTCACCGGCGTGCGGGGCGGCGGGGCCGCTGACGTCCAGCACCACCAGCCGCCAGTTGATGTGGCCCCGATCGCGAATGCGGACGATCGGCTCCTGGCCCAGGTAGCAGCCCTTGCGCTCGTCGATGGTGTCGGCCAGCCCGACCTCCATCGGGAAATACTCGGCGGTGATTTCGACGCCGAACCGGGGCTCGAGCGCGTCGATGCGAGCGGCCTCCGCCACCGCCGCGTCCAGCTCGGGCAGGCCGCCGGCGGCCAGACGGTCACGCAGCGCCGCGACCTCGGCGGCGGGGCCGCCGATCCAGAACCCGTCGCTTCCGAGCTCGCGGATCCGAACGGCCCAGAGCGGGCCGAGCTCCGCGTGGGCGAGAGCGCGCGGCGGGGCACCGGCCAGCGGGCCCACCTCGACGCCGGCCCCGGCGAGCTGCCGCGCCGCCGCCGGGCCCAGGACCGACAAAAACGCGTAGGCGGGGACGGGCGCCGCGCTGAAGTCGTCCATGATCGCGTAGCGGGACAGGGCGTCGGCCACCACGCCGGCCTGACCGCGATCGACGATGATGCGCACGTCGTCGGGGCGCAGACAGATCCGGAGATCGGCGACCACCTGCCCCTTGGGCGTCAGGAGGGCGGCGCGGCAGCCACGGCCCACCGGCGTTCCGGCGACGTCGTTGGTGACGAGCCCGTGCAGAAAGCGCACGCGGTCCGCCCCGGTCGCCACGATCAGCTCGCGCCCGGCGTCGGGGGCCAAGACGGCCTCCTCGGCCAGCAGCCTCAAATCACGGGTGGTCGTCGTCATGACCGATCTTGCATAGCGCGCCGTTCGCGCAGCCGCACGGTCCGGCGTCGCTGCGCGTCGGCGAATCGGCGCTTCTCCTCGGCGGTCTGGAGGTGCAGCGGCGGCACCGACCGGGGGCGCCCGGCGTCGTCCACCGCCACGAAGGTCAGGTAGGCCCGCGTGGTCTGGCGGCGCTGCGCGGTCCTCTGATTTTCGCACAGGACACGCACGCCTACCTCCATCGACGTGCGGGCCGCGAAGTTCACCTGAGCCTGCACGAGGACCACCTCGCCCACTTGCACCGGACCGAGGAAATGCAGCCGGTCCATCGAGGCGGTGACCACTGGCCCGCCGGCGTGCCGTCCGGCGGCGATGCCGGCGGCTACATCGATCCACTGCATCAGGATTCCGCCGAAAATCGTGCCGTGGGTGTTGGTCAGGCCGGGGAGCACCAGCTGCGCGGTCTCGACGCGCGAGGCCCGGGGCGTGCGGCGGGCGGTCGGGGTGGGCATTGGAATGCCGGTATCACCGGGCGTGCTCGACGTCAAACCTGCTCCGGCGAGGCTCCTGTATTATCGTGGCCGATGATGGTGCGTACGCTCCTGGTCTGGCCCGTGGTGCTGCTGGCGCTGATGACTTCCCCTGCCGCGGCAAAGAAGTACACGCTGCCGGAGCTGATCGAGCTGTCGCATTCGAATCCGGCCCTGCAGGCCGGCGCCGCCGCCACGGCGGCCGCGCAGTCGCAGGTGACGGAGGCCTGGCTGAACTGGTTGCCGACCGGCAACATCCTGTCGCTGCTGGCGCCGTCGCCGCAGCAGGCCTGTTTCAACGCCGCCGGCGAGCGCGACACGGTCCAATGCCTCACGACCTCCTCGCCGGAGGCCAGCCTGCGGAACGTGTCGTGGAGCAGCGTCTTCACGCACACCGAGCTGCAGCTCATTCAGCCGCTGTACGACTTCGGCAAGATCTCGGCCGGCGTGCGCGCCGCCAAGGCCGGCGTCGAGGTGGCCCGGGACAAAGAGGCCGGCACCCGCGCCGATCTGGAGCTGAACGTCCGCAAGGCTTATTTCGGCCTGAAGCTGGCGCGCGAGATCCTCGACACCCTGGACCAGGGCGGCAGCTACGTCGAAGAGGCCCAGGGAAAAATCGAGAAGGATCTCTCGAAAGGGACCGGCAGCTCGACGGTCACCGACCGCTTGCGGCTGCGCACCGTGCACGCCGACCTGGACGCGCGGCAGCTCGAGACCAAGCGGTTGCAGGCCTTCGCCCGAGACGGCCTGCACGCGCTCATCGGCAGTCAGGCCCAGGGCGACATCGACGTCGACGACGAGGAGTTCGCGCCGCCCGAGCTGACGACGCGGTCCGTGACGTACTACGAGGATCTGGCGCGCGCCAACCGGCCCGAGATCAAGCTGCTGGCCTCGGCAGTCAAGGCCAAGCAGGCGCTGGCCGACCTCGAGCGACGGAAATCCTACCCGGACTTGATCCTGATCGGCGGCGCGGTCTTCGCGCGCGCGCAGGGCGTCGACAACCCGCAAAACGCCTTTTACAGCCACTATTACAACAGCACGACCGCCGGCGTGGCCGCCGGACTGCGGGTGCCGCTGGACCTCGGCCCCAAGATCGCGCGCACCCAGCGGATGGCGCACGAGGCCGACGAGGCCGGCTACCAGGAGAGCGCGGCGGTGAGCGGCATCCTGCTGGAGGTGCGCAAGGCCTACGGCGAGGTGATCGAAGCCCGCCAGCGCGTGACCGCCATGGAGAAGGGGCAGAAGGCCGGCAAGGCCTGGATCTCGGCGGTGGCGCAGAACTTCGCCCTCGGCCTGGCCGAGACGCGCGATTTCTCCGACGCGCTGATCGCCTTTTTCGGGATGCGCACGCGCTATCTGCAGGCCGTCTACGACCTGGACATCGCGCTCTCGTCCCTGGCCCGGGCCACCGGCGTCCCCGACTTCAGCAGCCTCTAGCCTAGGAGCAGCCTAGGAGGGCGTTGCCGAAGGCAACGGTGAGCGGCAGCGAACCATGCCCGACGACGTGCCGCCCGGAGGCGGCCTAGAAGGGCGTTGCCTTACGGCAACGCCCTCCTAGCGCGGTGCGGGCGGAGCGGCGCGCGCCGTCGAGGCCAGCGTCTCGAGCCGCGCGATCACGTTGCCGAGCTGCATGGCCTCTTCCTGCGACAGCGAGAGCAGCCGCCGGCGCAGGTGGCCGATGCGCTGCTCGATCTGCGCCAGCGTGCGGTTCGATCGCCCCCGCCGTGGATGCGTGCGGAGCACCCGTTCGAGGGCGGCCTGCACGGCGATGGCGAAGGTGGACGCGAGCAGCAGCCCCGGCGTCCCGAACGCGTCGACGAACAGGATCGACGCCACCACGGTCAGCGTGGGGCTGGGGCGCCGGACCTCGAAGATCGCGCGAGCCACGCCCCGATCGATGGCGATCAGCAGGGCCAGCGTCCCGGCGCCCGCCAGGGCCGCCATCTGGCCGCTCACCGCCCAGCCGGCCAGCGCCGCGGCCGCGGCCCCCAGCAGCGGGCCGAAGAACGGCACGATCCGGAGGACGCCGACGGCCAGGGCGGGCAAGATGGGCGTGGGCAGCCGGGCCAACCGGAAGGCGATGGCCACCAGCAAGATGGCCACCGCGCTCTCCGCCAGCTCGGTCCGCAGGTGGGTCCCCACGGCCCCCTCGATGCCGCGCCAGATGCTGCGCGCGCGCGCCCGTTGCGGCGCCGGCACCAGCGACAGCCAGAGCCGCTCGAACGATTCGTGGCTGGCGCTCCAATACGCGGACAACGCCAGCACCAGCAGGCAGGCGCCGAGGACGTCGATCAGGTTGATCGTCATGTTCAGCGCCGCGTCCACCAGCGCGGCCGGGCGCGAGGCGGCCAGCGCGCGATAGAGCGCCGCCGGCTTGGGGAGCTGGCTGTGCAGCAGCCGGCGCAGCGGGCCGCCCGACGGCGCGTGCCCGGTGAGCCGAACGTAAGCGTCGCTGAGCCGATCGACGGCGATGTCGACCTCGCCCAGGATCCCGTGCAACGCCACGTAGAGGAAGATCCCCAGCACCGTCAGCCCCGACAGGTAGACGGCGGCCAGCGCCAGGTTGCGCCCCAGCTGCCGCTCCAGCGATTCGACCAGCGGGCGCACCGTCGCGGCGACGGCCAGCGAGATCACGAACAGGGCCGCCACGCCCGCGAAGCGCCACAGCAAGATCACCGTCATGAGCGTCGCCAGCGAGACGGTCGCGGCGACGGCCACCCGCCTCATGAGCGCCCCTCGCGCTCGGCCAGCAGGCGATCCAGGTCGTAGGCGATCCCCTCGATCGCGTCCTCGATCCGTTCGGTGCCGCGCGGGTCGTCGTTCGTCGAGAGCCGCTTGCGGACGTCGCGCGTCAGCTCGTGGATCTCGTAGCGCACCACGCTGAGCGGCCCGCGCCCGACCGGCGGATCGCCGACGCGCGCCTCCGAGCCCAGCAAGAACCGATAAAGCAGGAGCTGCACGATGGCGGCGATGGGGATGGCCAGCACCGCGCCCGCCACGCCCAGCGTCGAGCCGAAGGCGGCGATGGCCAGCAGCGTGACCAGCGCGCTGACGCCGACGGTGCGCCCCATGATGCGCGGGACCAGCACGTAGTTCTCGGCCAGCTGCAGGAAGGCGGCGGCGCAGCCGACCCACAGGACCAGCGCCGGTTTCACCGACAGCGCCACGACCGCGGCGGCGGTGGTGCCGACGATGGGGCCCACCACCGGCACCGCTTCACCGACGGCGTAGAGCAGGCCCAGCGCGGTCGCGTGCGGCAGGCCCATCGATCGATAGATCCCGAAGGCCAAAAGTCCGATGATCAAGCAGACCAGCGACTGCCCGCGCAGGTAGGCACCGACGGTGCGCTCGACCTCGCCGATGAACGCCAGGATGGCCCGGCGCCGCTCGAAGGGGGCGAACAGCGCCAGCACGCGCAGCCGGCGATCGCCCTCCAGCGTCCAGTAGAACCCCAGCACCAGGACGGCGGCCACCGCGGCCACGTTGCGTCCGAACGCGCCGGTGTAGGTGACGACCTTCCCGGGGGCCAGCTGGGAAGGGGCCGGCGTCGGCAGCCGCGCGTCGGCGAGGTGGCGCAGCGTCGAGCTCTCGGAGGCCGCCATCCGTTCGCGCAGCGAGTCGAGCTGCCTCGGCCCGCGCGCGACCAGGGCGCTCATCCCCTCGGTGATGGCCGGCGTGACCAGCAGCGCGGCCCCCCCGAAGAAGCCGCCCAGCGCCAGGTAAATCATGAGCGCGCCCAGGCTGCGCGGGACGCCGCGCCGGCGCAGCCACTCGACGCCGGGCTTGACGGCCATCCCGATGGCGATGCCCACGAACAGGATGAAGAGGGCGTTCGCGAATCGGTACAGCAACGCGAAGCAGGCGGCCACGCCCAGCACCACCAGGTTCATCTGGAAGTACCGCCGCGCCTCGCCGCGCCGCCCGGGCACGACCAGGGCCTCGTGCCAGGACGCCCCCAGCACGGGGCCTTTTCTTGATCTCGCGGGAACCGGGCTCACGTTCAACCTGGGCGTTTCGTTTTCGTGGAAACTTAAGGTCGAGCCGGGCGAGGTGAATGCAATGTTCGTGGTGGCGGTGGTGTTGTTTCTGGTTTGGGCGCTGGCCATCGTCAGCGCGACGACGATGGGCGGCTTCGTGCACGTCCTGCTGGCGGGCGCGGCGGCCCTGGTGGCCGTGCGGCTGGTGCAGCTCCGACGCGCGCACCACAGAATCGAGGCTCGCCCTTGACCCCCCGGCGCAGCGCCTTAGGTTGCCGAGTGGGTGATGCAATGAGCTGACTGTGCGGCCCGCCTTCTTCGCCAGGGAAAAAGGGGAGTTTGTGGTTGGTGCGCGGCGAAGAATTCCGACCCGGTAGGTGCTCGGGACAACAGGGCGAAGCCGAAACGATCAGTTGACGTCACACACGACGGGGGGCCCTTTGGGAGCCCCCCGTTTTGCTATTCGGCGCTCGATTCGCGTCACAGCATTGACGGTCGAGCTTGGATTGCTAACGTGCTCGCCATCTCGACGAAAGGGGAGCACGGATGAGAACTTCCACGAAGATCGGAGCAGGGTTGCTGGTCCTGGGCGCGGCGGTCGGCATCGGCCTGTCACGCGCGCCCGACGCCGAGGCCGCGTCGTTCACGCTCAGCAGCACGGCCTTCAAGAACAACGGCGCCATCCCGGCCAAGTACTCGTTCAACCAGATGGGCTGCACCGGCGAGAACGTGTCGCCCCCGCTGGAATGGAAGAACCCGCCGGCCGGCACCAAGAGCTTCGCGCTGATGGTGCACGATCCCGACGCGCCCACCGGCTCGGGCTGGTGGCACTGGGTCGTCTACGACATTCCGGCCGACACGACCTCGCTGCCCGAGGGCGCCGGCGCGGCGGACGGCAAGTCGCTGCCCAAGGGCGCCGTGCAGGGGAACACGGACTTCGGCAAGCCGGGGTGGGGCGGCCCCTGCCCGCCGCCCGGAAGCGGCAAGCACCACTACCAGTTCCGGCTGTTCGCCCTCAAGACCGACAAGATCGACGTGCCGCCGGGCGCGTCGGCGGCGATGGTCGGCTTCAACGTGAACGCCAACAAGCTGGCGGAAGCCAAGTTGACCGGCACCTTCGAGCTGAAGAAGTAATCGCCGCGCGTCGCTGCGGTGAGGCCGGCTACTTCTTGGCCAGCTTCACCGCGGCAAAGCTCTTCACGAACGCCGCGTATTCGTCCTTCAATTTGGGGTAGCTGGCGGTCGTGGCGTTGAGGACCAGGAAATAGACGGCGCCGTTGCGGGTGACGGTGGTGACCTCGCCCAGGTGGATGGCCCCCTCGGCGCGCTCGCGGAACTGCTCGCGTCGGGTCCCGGGCAAGAGCGGCGGCAGGGTCTTCAGCTTGGCGTCGGGGAAGATGTTGCGCGCGCCCTTGCGCGCCAGGGCGTCCGCTTCGCCGGCCGGCGGCCGCTGGACCAGCACCACCGCGGTGGCCCGCTCGGCCTCGCCGTCGTCGCGCAGCACGCGGCCGGTCGCGAAGTCCAGCAGCAGGCCGCTCTCCGGCGAGGCCTGGACGCCCGTCACCCGCCAGGTCAGCGGCCAGGCGATCGAAAAATCGTAGGCCTCGCTGGCCACCGCCCCTTTGTCGGCCGTGGCCGAGAACCGCAGGCGCGTGCCGGTCCCGTCGGCGGTGGGCAAGGGCGGCGGGGGCAGCGGCACGGCCGCTCCCGCGCGCGCGGCGTCCGCCAGGCGCGCCGCCAGCGCGTCGTACGGGTCCGTGTCCCGGTACTTGCGGAGCTCGGCGGCGCCTTCGGTCTTTTTTCCCTGCGCGTCCAGCGCCCGGGCCGCCAGGTAGTGCACGCGGGCCGGCACGTCGGGAATGGCCATGGCGGCTTCGGCCAGCGTCAGCGCCTTTTCGGCGTCGCCGGCCAGCAGGAACACGTCGGTGCGGGCCAGCACGGCGTCGGCGCGCAGCGGGGTGCGGCGGAGCACGTCGTCCAGCACGGCGGCCGCCTCCTCGGCGGCGCCCGGCCAGTCCAGGGCCGCCGCCAGCGCCAGCGAGCGGCCGGTCAGCGCGTGCTGGTCCTCGTGGAACGCCGGATCGGCGCCCAGCGACCACGACTCGTCGATCAAGTCGTGCACCTTTTCGTCGACGACGGCGCCCCCCTTTTTCGCGATGAGCGGCGGCCGCTCCGAGATGGTCCGTTCCAGATGGCGAAGGTCGCGTTCGATCTCGCGAACGTGCCCCAGCGTGTCGTCCTTCTTCACGCGGATGCGGTAGGCGGCGACGCCCTCGCGCAGCCGCTTGCCGTCGAAGAAGGTCGGATCTCCGTCGCGCGTGGCCGCATCCGGGCCGTCGCCCGGCACCAGCGTGACCCAGCTGTCGTGCTGGGCCCCCGCCACCACCGTCATCTTGCCGCAGGCGCCCGCGCCGCGCGCCCGCACCAGGATGTCGCCCGGCTTGAGATCGCCGGTCACCGCTTCATAGAGGCCCTTCGGGTTCTTGGCCTCGGCGGCCAGCAGGTCGGCCGAGCGGACCGGGCTGGGGTAGCGCCACCAGGCCGGCGGCGCGTGGGCGTAGTCCTCCTCGATGTCGGGCACGACGCCACCGCGGCGCTCGATCTCTTCCCAGGCCACCTGCTGCGATCGTTCCCAGCCGGCTTCCTTGGGCGGGGTGGGCACCGGCTCGTCGGCCACGCAGGCGCTGCTCAACGGGGCAGCGGCGGCGCGCCGCGCGCCCGCGCCGGCCAGCAGGGCCACGGCGAACAGCAGGGCCGAGGCGCGTCTCACGTCAAACGCCGATGAACAGGCGATGCCCGAAGTTCGGTTCCAGGTCCGAGCTGAAGATCTTCTCGGCCGAGGCCTTGACGTCGTACTCGACGCGGTGGAACTCGAACTGCTTGCGGTCGGTGTCGTAGACGACATAGCTGGCCCGAGGATCGTAATCCCGAGGCTGCCCGACGGAGCCGACGCTGATGATGTATTTCCAGCCCGGGCGCAGCTCGAACTTGTCCGCCACCACTTCGTGGACCCGGTCCGGCGACAGCGCGAACGCCTTGCACAGGTGGGAGTGCCCGATCAGCGTCAGGGCCGAAAGGTCGTCCCAGATGTCCAGGCACTGGGCGGCCTGGTCGCGCGCGAAGATGTAGTCGAACTCTTCGATGTTCAGCGGCGAGCCGTGGCAGTAGTGGACGTCGCCTTCGCGCACGTCATAGGGCAGATTCTTCAGCCACTGCATGTTCTCGGGGCTCAACAGGCGCGCGTGCATGTCCAGCGCGTGACGGGCCGCGTGGTAGTAGTACGAGTAATCCATGCGCCCCGCGACCGCCGCGTCGTGGTTGCCGAGGATGGTGTGGGCGGCGCGCGACCGGATCACCGCGCAGCACTCGTTGGGGCTGGCGCCGTAGCCGACCGTGTCGCCCAGGCAGACCCGTTTGTCCACCTTCTCGCCGTCCAGCGCCTTTTGCACCGCTTGCAGCGCTTCGATGTTGGCGTGTGTGTCGGAAAAGACCCCAATGCGCATCCGCGTCTCGTCGAAACGATAACCTTAACACCTCCCGCCCGGGTTTCATGCCAAAACGCCGCGCCGCCGCTGGCGCGCCGTTACGGCATCTCGGCGCCGAGCGGCTGGATCACCACCCGGGCCAGCGTGGAGGAGAGCTCGAGCAGCGCCGGCCTCTGCCGCGCCGCCGCCCGCCGTCCCTGGTACTGGGCCCGCAGCCACTCGCCGTCGCGCCGGACGCTGCGCAGCGCGACGGCTGCCGCCTGGATGGGCGCCGCCGCGCGCGCGCGCAGCTCGAAGGGCGTCTCGCCGGCCGACACCCGCACGTCGCCCGCGTAGCTGCGCAGGTCGTAGTGCGCGGCCGGGCGCAACACGCCCAGCAGCACCACCGTGCCGGTGGTGGTGATCAGCCGGACGAAATCGGCGCGCACGTCCTCGGCGCGGATGTTCCCGTCGACCAGCTTGGCGTCGACGCGGCCGCCGGCCAGGTTCTTGAGGTCCATGTCCCCCTCGACCCCGTCCAGCTCGACGTCCCCGTCGATGGCCGCCAGACGCTGCCCGCCCCGGAGCTGGTGCGTGACCACCCCCCCGCGCACGTCCGACACGCCGATCCGGCCGCCGGTGGTCTCCAGCTTGGCGCCGGCGCGCAGCCCCGACGCCGAGACGTCGCCGCCGAAGGTCTTGGCCTGCACGGCCACGTCGGGCGGCACCTCCAGCCACAGGTCGATCCCGCTGCCGGCCAGCGGCAGCGAGCGCTCGCGGCCGCCCAGCTCGACGCGCGTGTCGATGGCGATCTCGCCGCTCTCGAAGGCGGTGTAGTGCACGCGCAGCCGCCCCAGGATCTCCGGGTTCGCGGCGCGCTTCTCGGCGACGATGTGGATCTCGCCGGGGCGGGCGGTGCCGCGGATGCCGATCCGCCCCAGCAGGTTGTCGACGCGCACCAGCTCGGCGCCGCGGGCCGGAACCACCAGCTCGCGGCGGTCCACCAGGGGCGCCTCCTGCGCGGCGGCCGTCGACACCCACAGCGCGATCTGGGCGCCGGCGATCGCGACCGCCAACCCGGCCCGCTTCACGGCGTCAGCTCCGGCGTGGCGTGGCGAAACGTACCGCCGCGATGGACCGCCTCGGCCAGAAAATCGATCTTCTGCCGGTAAGCGGCGAACAGTTGATCGCTGCCCAGCGTGTCTCCCGGGCTGCGCCGGGCCAGCTCGCGCGAGTGCGCGATCGCCTCGTCCAGCTGCGCCAGCCGCTCGGCGCAGCGTGCCCGCTCGTCGGGACTCCAGCGCGGCTGCTCGCGCTCGAGCAGGGCGTGCAGCTTCTCGATCGACCCCTCGTAGGCGGCCGCGGCCCGCGCCAGCTCGCCCTCGGCCTCGTCCAGCAGCGGGTCGGCGGCGACCCGGGCCGCCAGGGCCGGCGGGGCCGCCACCTGGGCGCTGGCAGCCAGCTCGGCCCGGTGCGCGCGCCACGAGGCCAGTCCCAGCGCGGCGACCGAGACCGCCGCCGCGCCGGCCAGCGCGCC
>JAICYS010000316.1 GCA_025934105.1 Myxococcota bacterium
ACCCCGCCGGCCGCCCGGCGTGCCGCCGTTGCGGGTGACACTCGTGCCACCCGGCTCCCCGACGGACGCGCGAATTCGACCAGCCGGTGAGCACGCGACAGGGCGCCTCGCGCCCCTGCGCCCGGCGCCTGATCGGCGCGTTCGCGCGGGCGCGCCGCGGACGCCGGCGGCGTTCGGCGCCGCCAATGAACGCATCGTTTGTAAGCGTCGCGGGCGCGCGCCCCGCGTATAGCGTCTCGGAGCGTTCGCGGCGCCGTTGCACGGCGCTGCCACGCCAATATCAAGGAGACACTCATGCCTGACACACGTTCGTTGCCGGTTCGCTCGAGTTTGATTGCGTGCCTTTCGGGTCTTCTGATGGCCGGCTGCGGCAGCCCGCCGCCCGAAGCGCCGGTGGCCGAAGCGGCCGTCCCGGCGGCCCCGGCGGCGCTCGGCACCCCGCCCTCGGTGCGGCCGCCGACGGTCCCCGATGACTACGTGGCGACGCCGAACGGCTTCTTTCACCGCTCCTGCGTCATCGAGCTGGCACAGGACGAGACGATTGGTGCGGACCACAAGATCCATCGCGCCGACGGGCGCACCCGCGACATCACGCCCTGCGATCACCCGCGATACGACCGGGCGGGCCACGTGATCCCGACGGGCGGCGCGGCCGCGACGGGCGCGGGCCGCGCCGCGACGACCGGGTCGGCTCCCGGCCATACGCCCAGCACGGACGGCTGGGTCGAGGCAGCCGGCAACGCCGACAACGGGCCGCTCAATTGGGTGGCCGGCAACTTCACCGTGCCCAGCAATCCAGCCATGGCCAGCTCGCAACTGCTCTACTACTTCCCGGGCCTGCAACCGACGGTGACCGGCACCGAATTCACCATCATGCAGCCGGTCCTGCAATACTGGGCCGGGCAATGGAGCGCCGCCAGCTGGAACTGCTGCGTCGACGGCGTGACCGCCCACAGCCCCGAAATCGCCGTGAATCCCGGCGACACGCTCTACGGCTACATTCAGGGCAACAATTGCGACGGCTCCGGGTTCTGCACCGATTGGCAGGTGTACACCGGCGATTGGAGCACCGGCGGTTCGACCACGCTCAACACGAACTCTTATGGCAGCGTCATGGGCTGGGCCTTCGGGGGCGTCCTGGAAGCCTACGGCATCGATGATTGCGCGGAGTATCCGACCAGCGGTGGCATCTCGTTCACGAACTTGCAGGTGCGCAACGCGAAGTACCTGTCGGTCTATCCGGTGTGGTCCACGGACGCGCCGACCGACAAGGTGCCGAACTGCCCGTATTCGATCAGCTCGCCGGACACGTCGACGGTGATCCTGTCCACCGGCTCGACCAGCGCGCCGTCGCCCGCGACCCCGGCGTCCTGCGGCATCATCGAAAAGGGTGAAGGGCTGCGCGCCGGCCAGAGCCTCTCGTCCTGCGACGGCAGGTTCGCGCTCACCTTGCAGCCGGACGGAAACCTGGTCCTCATCCAGGGCACGACCACCCTGTGGGCGTCCAACACCACGGGCGCCTCCGCCGCCGAGATGATGTCGGGCGGCGAATTCGCCCTGTGGAGCGCGACGTCGCAGCGGGTCTGGTCGACCGGCACCGGCTGGGCCGACTCGCACCTCGCGCTCCAGGACGACGGGAACGTGGTGATCTACAATTCGGACGGCCTGTCGGTTTGGGCCACCAACACCTGCTGCCACTGAGGAGACTGCGATCGATGCACGGCTCGCCTCGCCGTCGAGGCGGGCTGTGCGCCGACCGTTCACGCGAGGCGACCAGTCGATGACGAAGACCGTCCGTTTTCACGAACTCGGCGGGCCGGACGTGCTCCGGCTCGAGTCGCTGCCCGACCCGCCGCCCGGGCCGGGCGAACTTCGCCTGCGCGTCTCCGCCATCGGGTTGAACCGCGCCGAGGCCCTGTTCCGGCGCGGTGAATACCGGCAAAAGCCGGAACTGCCGTCGCGCATCGGATTCGACGCCGTCGGGATCGTCGACGCCCTGGGACCAGGCGTCAGCGGGCCCGCAATCGGCGACCGGGTCGCCACGATCCCGGCTTTCCACATGAGCCGGCACGGCGTCTACGGCGAGCTGGCCGTCGTGCCGGCGGAGGCGGTCGTGCCCTGGCCAGAGGCCCTGCCCGCCCCCGAAGCCGCCGCGCTCTGGACGGCCTGGCTGACGGTGTGGGGCGGCATGCTGGGGCGCGGCGAGCTGCGCCGCGGCGATTACGTCCTGCTCACCGCCGCCGCCAGCAGCGTCGGGCTGGCAGCCATTCAGGTCGCGCGCGCGGAAGGGGCAACGCCCATCGCGACCTCGCGCTCGCGCGGCAAGCGCGAACGCCTCCTGGCCGCCGGCGCCGCGCACGTGATCGTGACCGGCGAAGAAGATCTGGCAGCGCGCGTTCGCGAGATCACCGGGGGCCGGGGCGTCGACGTCGTGTTCGATGCGGTCGCCGGCCCGGGCGTCGAACGCCTGGCCGACGTGATGGCCCCCGACGGCCGTCTGGTCATCTACGGATTCCTGGGCGGCCTCGCCGCTTCGCTGCCGCTCGGGCCCATGATGCGCAATCGGATCACGCTGCGCGGCTATAGCATCAGCCACACCACGTCCGCGTCCGACCAGCTGGAACGGGCCAAGGACTACATCCTGCAGGGCGTCGGACGCGGCGCTTTTCGGCCCGTCGTCGATCGCACGTTCCCCCTGGACGACATCGCGGACGCTCATCGCTATCTCGAGCGAAGCGAACAGATCGGCAAGGTCATCGTCCTTCCGTAGGCGGCGCGGGTCAGGGGAGCAGGGCGGACAGCTCGTCAACGTCGCCGTCTACGCTGCCGAATTTTATCGATTGGACGCCAGCGGTCCGAAAACCACCGTCACGCCGGTGCGAGACCTGAACAACAAGTTCGTCACGTCCGACATGCACGAGGCCGGCAAGCACGGCAAATGGACCACGACGAACAAGCCGACCTTCACCACCGTCGCCCAAATCAAGAAGCTGCTGGCGAAGACGGGCCTGCCCCAGTGGAGCCTCAAAGAAACCGGGACCCGCCGCCCATCGCGGTCCCGGCCAGGTTGAGCAGAGCCGAGTGGCAGAGCGCACCGAGCGCCGTCCCGTACCCCGCCGGGCCGTGCGCGCGGTCCGTCCGCGCGCACCGGCGACGCCTGGTCGGCCAGTTGGTCGTTCCGCGCGCCCGACGGTGGTTGACGGGTGAATTCGACAGCGGTGAGCATCGGGCCGATGGGCGAAGCGCCAGCCGAGATCGACGAGATGCTGATGTTTTTACCCGGCGCGTCCGGTGACGCCGCCTTGTGGAAGCCGGTCGCCGACGGGCTTGCGCATCCTGGCCGGCGACGGCTCTTGAGTTGGCCCGGGTTCTGCGGCGCGCCGCCCGATCCGTCGGTGCGCGGGCTCGACGACCTGGTCCAGCGGGTCGTGGCGGAGCTCACCAGCCCGGCCGTGCTGTTCGCGCAGTCGATGGGCGGAATCATCGCGCTGCGCGCGGCGCTGGCCGTGCCGGAGCTGGTTCGCGGGCTGGTTCTCGCCGTCACGTCGGGCGGCATCGACGTCCGACGCCTCGGGGCCGTCGATTGGCGCGCGAATTTCGCGAAGCACAACCCGCAGGCGCCCCGATGGTTTCTGGACGCGTCGGACGACCTGACGAAGGAGCTGCCGCGCCTGAACGCGCCGGCGCTGCTTCTGTGGGGAGACGCCGACGCCCTCAGCCCGGTCGCCGTCGGACGCCGCCTGGCTGAACTGATTCCACGGCCGGCGCTGGTCATCATCCCGGGTGGAACGCACGACCTCGTCTCCGAACGGGCTGAAGACGTCCTCCCGCACATCGAACAGCACCTCCGGCTCTGGCGGCGCGCGCGGGGGGCCTAAAATGCCCCAGTCCAACCGGCGCCGGGATCGGGCGGCTCGACAGGCGATGCCGTCACGAGCCCGCGCCTCTCGGCGAGGCGCGGCGGGCACCACGCTCCAGAAGCTCGCGGCGGAGAGCGGGCGCTTGCGCCGCGGCCGGGGCGCCGCCGATGAACGCCCCCGTCGGCGGGCGACTCCTGTTAGGCTCGATGCGTGGCGCTCTCACCGCACCTCCAATCGATCTTCGACGCGCTCACCGCGGCGCATCCGAAGGGCCTGACGCTGGACGAGCTTGCCGAGGAGCTGATCCGGAAGCCCGTCACCTATCCAGACATCGAGGAGCTGATCGGAGCGCTGGAGGCCGCCGGCGTCGACCTGGAAGGGCCCAGCACGCCGGCCCAGCCCGCAGAGCTGGCGCGGGTACTGGACTCGGCCCGCGCCTTCGCGGCCGAGCACCGGCGCCGCCCGACGGTGGCCGAGCTCGCCGAGCGGGCCGGCCTGTCGCCCATCGTCGTCCGCCGCGCGCTTCACCTGGGCAAGTCCGCCGCGCAGGAGAAGCCCGGAAACGCCGAATGAAGGCCTTCTTGGTGCTGGTCGTGCTGTCTGCGGCGGGCCTGGCGGGCGTGATCTATTTTCGCCGGTACATCGAGGCGCAGCGCACGGCCGCGGTCGCTCCCGCCGCCGGTGCCGCCAAGACCGGCAAGGAGCATCACCGGCGGCGGCGGCACGGCGCGCGCCGGCTGGCGCGCAACACCCTGGCCGCCGCGCCAGGCCGGTCGCTGCCGGGCGAGGAGGCGCCCCCCGCCGAGGCGCCGGCCGGCGAGGCCCCACCGCCCGTCTTCGATTCGCGTTCCGAGGACCGCGCGCCGCTGGCGCCGGGCGGCAGCGCCGTCACCGAGGCGGAGCCCGAGGACGTCTTCGGCCCCGTCGGAGGGACGCCCTCTCAATCCCCGGGCGGCGGGACGCGCCCGCCGGTCGCCGAGCCGCCGCCGATCAAGCTGCGCCCCGCCGACCTCAAGCTGGTCTGGCAGGGCGAGGATCTGTCGCGGGCCGAGACCACGCGCCTCGACTTCTCGAACGACGCCAGCGGACACGAGCTGACGGACACCGAGATCGACGCGCGCTTTCGCACCAAGGAAGACGCCGTCCTCGGCTGCATCGCCCGGTCGCGGCCCAACGAAGAGGCCGACATTCCCGGGCGTGTCACGGTCAAGTTCCGCATCCAGCCGGCCGGGTCCGTGAAGGGCGTGCAGGTCGAGGCGCCGGCCATCTTGCAGAAGGGCGGGCTCACGGGCTGCCTCAGGAACGTCCTCGGCAGCTTGCGCTTCCCGAAGTCGAGCACGGGCCAGGTGGTCTCGTTTCCGTTCTCGCTGATGTAGCCGCCGCGCGGCCGCGGTGACCGTCGAAGACTGGGTGTCGCGCGCCCGGGCCGCCGTCGTGACCGCCGCCTTCTCTTGCCGGGTCGTTCCATGTCAGGAGGGCGTTGCCGTGAGGCAACGGTGAGCGGCGGCGAACCCTGCCCGACGACCTGCCGCCCGGAGGCGGCCTAGTGCACCGCCGTCGAAATAGCGCCGACGCCGAGGCCGCCAAGCCGCGTCGGACGCGAGGCGCGACGACGAGGAATACCCGTAGGTATCGTGAGGAGAAGGAACGAAGCGTCCGGCGCCGATCGTCGGCCGAACGCGACGCCATCTCGACGGCGCTGCGCTAGGAGGGCGTTGCCGAAAGGCAACGGTGAGCGGGAGCGAACCAAGCCCGACGACGTGCCG
>JAICYS010000099.1 GCA_025934105.1 Myxococcota bacterium
ATGAAGCAGCGAGAAGCGAAGAGGCGGTTCTGGGCAGCTCTGGTGGCCCGATACGAGGGGAGCGGGGAGAGCCGGCGGGCGTTCGCAGCGCAGGCTGGCGTCGGCCTGGCGATCTTCCAGTACTGGCTCTACAAGCTGCGGCGCGAGGATGACGCGAGGGCCGTTCGCCAGCCGGCGGAGCGCGAGGTCCGGCTCGTCCCGGTCACCGTCAAGACGCGGCCGCCGGCAGTGGCGCGGCTGGAGCTCCGCGTGGCGGGGGCGCGGCTTCGGGTGCCGGTGGGCGCCGACCCAACCTACGTCGCGCGGCTCGCCGCCGCGCTCCGCGAGGCCCGCCCGTGCTGACGCTTCCGCCCAGTGTTCGGATCTATCTCGCCATCGGCCAGGTGGACATGCGCCGCGGCCACGACGGGCTGGCAGCCATCGTCCGCGGGCAGTGGAAGCTCGATCTCTACGGCGGCCATCTCTTCGTCTTCCTCGGCCGCCGCGCCGATCGCTGCAAGATCCTGTTCTGGGACCGCGGTGGCTTCGTCCTTTATTACAAGCGCCTCGACCGCGGGCGATTCCGCCTGCCGCGCATTCCTGCCGACGCGACCTCGGTGGCGATAGACGCCACCGAACTGGCGATGCTGCTCTACGGGATCGACGTGGTGGCGGTGAAGCGGCCTCGCAAATGGGAGCCGATGGCACCGGCGGCGGCTTCACCGGGATGAAATCGCGCGCGCCCCGCACAAAGGGGATCGACAGGATCTTCGCGGCATGATCAAACGTGGTCGATGGGGCCGCCGGCCGACGACCACGATTGCGGGTGGAAGACCCGCGCATCACGACCGAGGTCTACGGGCACCTGGCGCCCGGGTACCTCAAGAAGGAGATCGACCGCCTTCGCTTTGAGCCCCTCCCGAGGCCCCAGCGCGACCCTGGAGGCGCCGTCCAGGCCCCGGCCGCAGCCGCCGCCACCACAGGCCCACGGACGCCCCAGCGATCAGGCGGCGGGCGGCGCTTCGGAGCCGCCGCAGCCCGCCGCCAGCGGCACCCTGCTGCGCCTTGCGGCTCCGTTTGCTACCCGGTTGCTACCCAAGGGCCAGAAGGCCCACCCACCGCCGATTCGCCGCCGAAGAACTGGGAAGGATTCTCGCGGGTTTGAGTTGTCGGGGCGAGAGGATTTGAACCTCCGACCTTTCGGTCCCGAATCCGGACCGGAGCCATCACAGGGCGATGTAGATGGTTCCAAGTCTGCGGATTCGTTACATACCGACATCGCCCCACAGTCCAGCGATTCGCAGTTATCCACAGGCTTTACGAAGAATTTTGGTACCCATTTGGTACCCGAATCCGCGGCGGCCACAGGGGCGCCCGGTGGCGAGCGGAAGGCGGCGGAAGGGCAGGGGACCCATGGCGGCGCCGAAGAAGCCGCAGCGGGCCGGCGTGGCGGCCACGTTGGCGGACCTGCGGGTGCTCTGGGGCGGTCGCGACCGTCTGCTCAAGGTGGCCGAGGTCGCGGAGCACCTCGGCGTGTCGAACGCGACCGTCTACGGGCTCTGCGAGCGCGGCGACCTGCCGTACGTTTGGGTCGTCACCTCCATGCGGATCCGGCCGCGCGACCTGGAAGAGGTTATCGCCTCCAGGCTGACGATCACCGAGCAGCGCCGCCTGCACAGGCGGAAGATGACGCCAGATTGACCGCACGCACTAACGTTGAACCGTTGCAGATTTTGCAACGGTTGCCATCGCGTCTAGCTCGATGACTCTGCCCCGGCTCTGCCCGGACTCTGCCCTCGACTCTGCCCCGCGGATACGCGCGAGCTCCCCGAATCTGTTTGGCCTGGACCGGTCGAGTTCGTTCAGGCCCTCGGTTCGACTTGTAAGAACGCCTTACAAGTTGCCGACTCGTCGAGATCACCCTCGACCATGGTCCAGTCTGCCTGGCGACCGACAGCCCACCGGGCGATGTGATCGACGGGCCTGTTAGGTTGCGGTTAAGTCGTCTTTAGTTGCGTATGAGACGAATAGTCTCTACGCTTCATCGCGTGGAAACCGTCGGTCAAACGCTCGAGGGTCAGATCCGCCGCATGACTCCGGTGGCTGCTCCGCCGGAGCAGCGCCCGCAGGTCGCTGCTCTGTTCAAGGTGCTCGAGGGAATGGTGCAATCGCCAAGGCGGCGTGCTCCCAAGTGCCAGCTCGTCGGACCGCGCGGCGAAGCGATCGCTCTTCCGCCGTCGATCTTCTACGTGCTCGAGCGCGTGGCGGAGGTCCTCGCTCGGGGTGATTCGATCACCATCGTACCGGTGGGACGCGAGGTCACGACACAGCAGGCGGCGGACCTCCTCAACGTGTCCCGACAGTATCTCGTCCGGCTCCTGGAGGAGGAACGCATCCCGTTTCGGAAGACGGGCAAACACCGGCGCGTGCGAATCGAGGACGTGCTCGCGTTCAAGGAGAAGCGCGACAAGGACCGGCGGGCTGGCCTTCGAGAGCTTTCGCAGGTGAGCCAGGAGTTCGGTGGCTACGGCGCCGAATCGAAGTAGTGTCGGGCTTCCGCTGCCCGTAGCGGTCCAGGATCCCTCGACGGACGCGGAACTTTATCGATCGCCGACCGATATCCCTGTTCGACTTGGAGTGTGACGATGAGCCCTGATGCGACCCCAGCCCGTGACGCCCTCGACGACAACCGGCGGGACTCTAGCCCTTCCGTACGCGGAACGCGGTAGGAGAGGTGACCAGTGGTTAGCGCTCTACCCAGTACCGATCGTTGCGGGTCTTCCGCCGGGGAACAGGCCCCCTTTGCTTGAGCGTCGGAGCCATCCCATGAGCAACGACGCCCTGAACGCGGTCTGCCCCTACTACACGATGTACCCGCTCGATTTCCCCCTGCGCGTTCTGAAGGAGCACGGCAAGGAGGGCGACTGGGTGATCGATCCCTTCTGTGGCCGAGGCACCACGAACTTCGCGGCTCGGCTGCGTAAGATGCCCTCTGTGGGCGTCGACAGCAGTCCGGTGGCGGCGGCGCTTGCGCAGGCGAAGCTCGCGTCTGCGGGGCCGACCGGGGTAGTCGCGAGCGCCAGGGCCATCCTGAAGGCGGCGAAGGAACCGACTTCGTTGCCCACGGGCGAATTCTGGAAGCTCGCGTACCACGAGCACACGCTGGTTCAGCTCTGCCAGCTCCGCGAGGCGCTGCTCGCCGAATGCTCGTCGCCCACGCGTATCTTGCTGCGAGCGATCGTTCTTGGCGCGCTTCACGGCCCACGTCCGAAAGGGGAGCCGTCGTACTTCTCGAACCAGTCGCCGAGGACCTTCGCACCCAAGCCGAACTACGCCGTGAAGTTCTGGACCGCACAGGGCATGCGGCCGGTCGACGTCGACATGCTGTCGATCATCAAAACGCGGGCAGACCGCTATCTCACGGAGCCTCCACCGGACGTCGACGGCAAAGTGCTGCTCGGAGACAGCAGAGTTGCGGACACATTCACCGATCTGCCCGATGCGCGTTTCGTGGTTACGTCGCCTCCGTACTTCGGTATGCGCACGTACCTGCCGGACCAGTGGCTCCGGCTCTGGTTCCTTGGTGGCCCCGACTACGTCGAGTACCGCCAGCCCGAGGGGCAGCTCGAACACTCCGGCGCCGACCACTTTGCCGGCGAGATGGGACTTGTCTGGAAGAACGTCGCCAACCACGCAACCAAGGACGCGCGGCTCATCATCCGCTATGGCGGCATCCACGACCGCGAAGCCGAGCCGATGGACGTGCTGAAGAAGTCGCTGGTCGACTCGGGCTGGAAGATGAAGACGGCAAAGGCCGTGCCGGATTCCGACAGTGGACGCCGACAGGTGCGGCAGTTCCAGGCCAAGCCGAAGAAGGCGATCACCGAGTACGACGTGTACTGCCAGCGTGCCTGAAGGGAGAGAACCAGTGACCAAGGGTGACCAGAAGAAGCTGGGGGCGGGCCCGAAGGTGCAGCAGTCAGCGGCGAGCCACCTCCTCAAGGGCGAGAAAGTCTCGTTCGACGACGACCTGACCCAGAAGAAGGTCAGCGATGAGGAACTCAATAGCCGCTATGCGAAGGGCGAGGTCCGCATCGTCACGGAGCAGGCGCGCTACCCGCTCGCGGGCATCCTCAAGATGTTGGAAGAGAAGCTCGACGTCGAAGGCGGTGAGAAGGAATTCCGCTACAAGCTTGATCCCGAGTACCAGCGTCGGCATCGCTGGAGCGTCGAGCGGAAGTCACGGCTCATCGAATCGTTCCTCATGAACGTTCCGGTGCCACCTGTGTTTCTCTACGAACGCGAGCTCGCGCGTTTCGAGGTGATGGACGGGCGCCAGCGCCTGACTGCGTTAAGTGACTTCTACGCTGACAGGTTCCAGCTCACGGGGTTGCAGTACTGGTCGGACCTCGACGGCCGCACCTACTCGACACTGCCTTCGAAGGTCAAAGACGGCATCGACCGTCGGTACATCTCGTCGATCATCCTCCTCAAGGAGACGGCCGCCACCGAGGAGCAGGCCGCGGTATTGAAGAAGATTGTCTTCGAGCGCCTCAACTCCGGCGGCGTGAAGCTGGGCAGCCAGGAGACCCGCAACGCGGTTTATGGCGGACCGCTCAACTCGCTCTGCCTGACGCTCTCCGAGAACGAAAACTTTCGGCGCATGTGGGGAATTCCGCTCGACCCTGCGCCGGAAGAGAAAGAGATCGACGAAGATGAGGCCGACGATGCCGTCGACGAGTCGACCAAGGCGGGCACGCGGATGTTCGAGAAGATGGAGGATGTCGAGCTCGTGCTGCGCTTCTTTGCGTATCGGCAGATCACCTCGAAGTTCAACCTGAACAAGATCTCCGAGTTCCTCGACCGCTTCATAATGGGGGGCAACAACTTCCCGCCAGCGCTGTTGGCCGAGTACAAGACCATGTTCGAGGCCACGGTGGGCTTCCTCTCGGAGGTACTGGGCAACGAGGCCTTCACGGTGCTCGGCTCGTCGAAGCGCCCCACCAAGATCGTCTACGACCCGCTGATGTTCGTGGCGAACAGCGCCGATGTGGTCCCGCTTCGACCAAAGCTCGTCGCGAAGAAGGCCGTCCTGCGTGGCGAGCTCGAGGCCATGTACAAGACGCATCACGAGCTGTTCTCTGGGCGTCGCACGAACTTCAAGGACACCCAGGACCGCAACCGTTGTGTGAGCGAGGCCTTCGCCGCCGCGATCACGAAGATCAAGAATTGATCGCGACGGAGCCTGTCTATGCGTTCTACGTTGGATGAACTCATCGCAGAGTTGGCCGAGCTAAAGGCGCTCGTGGCGTCGATCGATCCAGTCAACGCCGTGCTGGTTGGCCACGAGGACACGGTGGTCCAGCAATACGTCTCGATCCGGCGTCGCTTCGACTACGCGGCGTTCGTCGTGGCGCTCTACGCCTCGTTCGAGAAGTTCGTCGAGAACCTCATCACAGCGTACGTGCGGCTCGAGGCTGGGCGCGTCGACTACGCCGCCCTCCCGAAGAAGCTGATGGATAAGCATCTCGCCGGAACGGCCGAACTGCTGTGGCGCGGTCGTCGAGGGGACAGTCGCTACGTTGGCCTCAGCGAGCTGGGCGTGGTCAAGAACCTCTTCGAATGCCTGAGCGGTGCCAAGCCCTACGAGCTGAACGAGGTGGTGGTCATCGCGCACGATGCGAACCTGCGCGCGGGCGAGGTCGACGCGCTGTTCGGCGCGGTTGGCATCGAGCAGATCTGCGACCGCGCGTGCCGCGCCGATGCGGTCGTCGCCTGGTACTGCACCGCGCATGGGCTCGACACGCCGCCGCAGGACGGGGTGAAGCGAACGGTGCTCGAGGAGCGGCTGAAGGATATTGTCGAGCGCAGGAACCAGGTCGCCCACCGTGGCGGCAACCCGCTGAACCTCCTCGGAGGTGCCGACATGCGCGAGGCGGTGGCTTTCATCGAGAGCTTGGCGACCTCTATCTTCGGACTGGTCGTCGGCCGGTACCTGGAGGCCCATCATGCGGCGTCTCCCGGACGCATTGAGCTGGCATTGCGTGATGGGGACGGGCCCTTCAAGGGCCGCACGGTCGTCGTTGCCGATAAGCCTGCTCAGCCGCTCTTCGTCGGGCAACCGGTGTTTGTCGTCGTGGAGTCCACCGGAGCTCGCTGGGGACGCATCCGGAGCCTACGAGTCGATGATGCCGACGTATCGGAGCTGGCTGCGACCGCGACCGCGCCCACGGGCGTTGGCGTCGGCTTGGACTTCAAGTTCCCCAAGAGCTCCGACGCGAAGCTGGTTGCCCTCGCGGCCGATGACGACGTGGTCTGGAGCCCGCAGGCGTTGGCGCCGCCAGCGGCGTGACCGCGTCAGCGCCGGATGATGAAGAGCGTGTTCTTGGCGCCGCGTCGCTCGGTGGCCCACGCCTTCTCCTGCTGCCCATTGACGATCTTCGAGACGGCGTTCGCGACGAGGCGGTTGATGCGGTTCTTGTCCTGGCGAAGGCTCTCAGGGAGCATCGCCTCGATCTTCCGCATCACCACGAACCACGGGATGCCGTCGCCTTGGAGGATCTTCTGGCGCACCTCGGTGTCCTGCTCGACGGCGGCCACGGCGCTCTCCGTGTCGGCGCGGAGGGTGTCTTGCGGGGTGACCGAGATGTCCGGGCCGTCTTCGTCGCCCGAAGCGGCGGGCCCCGCCACGGCGCTGGCCGACGCCTTCGCCACGGCGGCCGCCGTCGGCGGCGCAGCAGAGGTCAGGGGGGCGCTGTCGCGCAGCTTCGTCGCGTAGTTCTCGACCGGTCCGAGCGCGTAGCCGGGGTCGCGCGTTTTATGCATCTTCTCGAATGAGAGGATGCGGAGCGGCACCGGGTAGGCGTTGCCTTTCACGCTGCTCCAAAACACGCCCTGGCCGACGAGCGGCTCGTTGAGCAGGCTGCTCAGGAGGTCATCGCTGAAGTGCGCGTTCGCCTTCCGCACGTTCTGGAGATCGCTCGCCGAGAGCAGGTGGAAGATGAACCAGTTGTCGCCTTGGCTCAGGATCTCCACAGGGATGCTGCCGGGCTGCTGCGTGATGAGCACGGCGCCAAGATCGTACTTACGGCCTTCCTTCACCCACTCGATGTACGGGGTCGCGGCCGAGGCCTTGTCGTTCAGGACGCTCTGGGCCTCCTCGACGACGGCGATCGTCGGGATGCTCTCCGAGTCAGCGCGCGTGAACTGCTCCTGGTTCCAGTCGAAGATGCGGCGCAGGATGAGGCCGGAGAGGATCATTGAGGCGCCGCCACGGAGCTGCGACACGTCGACGACGCAGAGCTTCCCGTCCCGCAGGGCACGCAGCAGCAGATCGAGGAGGCGGCTCGCAGGGTCGTGGAGCTGCGAGATGATCTTCGTCATGTTCCCGCGCGCCGCGAGCGCCTCGGGGTCCTGGCTGTCAGCGAGGCCGAGCAGCTCCTTGATGTCGGCGAGATCGGCGTTGTTGCGGTCTGCCCAGATAAGGTCGACGAGCTGCTCCCACCGGCCCGAGTCGAGCCCGCGCAACTTGCTGACGTTCTGCTGGTCCTGTCGCTCGGGCGGCAGCGCGATCGAGATGACGTCGGAGGGACGGAGACGTCGGATGTCGAGCTTGATCGTGCCCGCCACGAACGACTGGTAGAAAGGGCTCGGAGCCGCCCGCGACGTGAAGACCACGACTTGGTCTTCGAGCGCGGGCACGTCGCACAGCCCGGGACGACCCTTGTCGTCCGGCCAGAAGTATTCGCCGTCGGGGTCGAAGATCATCGTCCCGACGGGGACCTTCTTGCCGCCGCGCTTCTCGACGGTGGGCGTCTGCGAGTAGAGCGCACTGAAGAGCAGCTTGTTCAGGTTCGACTTGCCGAAGCCGGCGCGCGCGAAAACGAACGACCTTCGCGACACGAGGTTCGCGATATCGAACTTCACCGTGATGGTCGGGTCACGGAGCTGCATCCAGTTTTCGGCGTTCAGGCGGACGTCGCCCTTGGCGAAGATGTACTCGCCGAGCGCAAAGAACCCGAGCTCGGCACCGAGCTGATTGTGGCCCGCGATCTCGCGGAGCACGGCACCAGAGGGGAACGCAACGGGGCTGCCGACGTGCGGCAGGCGTCGGTGTGACGGCACGAACACTAGCGAACCGTTGTTCTTGCGAAGGACGCCGAGCACGCGGATGTTCACGCGGTACTTCAGGTAGTCCTCGCGCAGGCCTTCGGGGACGGCGCGCCGTTCGCGCACAGCGCGGATGTTGAAGTCCTCGCCAGAGGGGCCGCTCAGTCGCCCCTCGGACGAGAGGGACGTAATGCGCCCGAGAACGGCCTCGTCTGGCGTCTCGAGCTGCACGAGCAAGAACTGCCCGTGCATCGGCGTGTTGTGGAAGTCGGTGCGGTAGGGCAACGCGAGGTCGGCGTGGAACTCCATGCCGCCCTCACGGAAGCCACGGAAGACGCCAACGACCTGATCGTCTGGGAAGAGATTGAGGTCCGCCATGTTCTATCCGTATCGCTTTCCTGCAGGGTCCGCGTCCATTAGGGCCAGCTCGTCGAGAACGGCTGCGCTCTCGCCCAGGGACTCGCGGATCGCGTTCACGATTCCCTGCTGGAGAATGTCCATGTCGAAGTCCACGAGGGCGGCGTTCTCGTGCGCCCGCTGGAGGCACCGGGGGTAGAACGGCACTGGGAAGCCTTCGATGGCATCAGCGAGCAAACTGCCGAAGATGAGCTGGGCGTCGCTGAGCTGCGTCTCGAGGAGGTCGACCGGCCAGATCGGGTCGCGCGGTCGGCCACCGAACTTCACGAAGTACATCTTGCCGGCGACGAACTTATTGACCTCGCCGGTCTCGACCTCGCCGCCCCGCGCGTACTCGGACCAGACGTACGCATTCTGCTCCAGCTCGCGCGAGACGTCGGCGTAGCAGGGGTAGTCGGTGCGCATGGTGCCCTCGAGCATCATGGCAAGACGGTATCGCTGGAGCACCTTGGAGTGCTTCGCGACCCCGACCACGTAGATATTGCGGCGCTTCGCCTTTTGCGTCCGCAGGGCCTCCTCGATACCTTTGCGAAGGTCGGCGAAGAGCGTCCTCGAGAAGACCTTGCTCCGCAGCAGGCCGTCCCAGACGATCACCGTGTCCGTACCGTAGTCCTTCTCGCGGACGAGCGAGAAGAGCACCGCCCACTCCGTCAGCTCCCGGTAGACCTGCACCCAGCTCGGCGAGGGCGTCGCCGGCGGCTTCTTAATCATCGGCGACAGCTCCCAGAGGAACGTGACGCCGAGGAACTTCATCATCTTGCCCAGCGGGGTCTTGGCGCTCCCGTCTTCGAGGTGGCGCTTCGAGAGCGCGACGAGGTCCGACGTTGGCGTGACGACCTCGAGGCAGTACTCGTTGTTGCTCGAGTCGACGACGCGAATGAGCTGCGCCATGAAGGGATCGAATTCGACTCGATTGTTGCCCCCGTCGGTACCGACGAGGGACACGGCGGTGGTCTGCCTCGACATGATCCGCCGGGCGTCACCGAGCCCGGAGCGCACCTCCGCTCGCAGGTCCTCCAGGAGTTTCCGGTCCTCGACCATCCGCTCCCGAAGCTCCTTGCGCAGTTGCGCCAAGCTCTCGGGGTCAATCACGGTCTGGCATTGTATCAGGACAGTCCGATGGCGTTAACCAACTCACTGATTTCAGGGGCGGTTTCGTGGCGAAGGCAGCGAGCCGCATGGCCCGGGGGGGCGCTCTGGTGCTGGCCAGGCCAAGTCGCTTGGTGGATGGTGGCATCATGAAACCGGCCGAGTCATCGCTGATCGCGACCCTGCGCTGGTACTTCGCGCGTCGTCATCAGGAAATGAGGACCGTGTTCGTCAGCGCGCTCTCCACTCCAGCGCTTGCCCCGGGCCTGACGCCGTGGTTCCCACAGATTGACGGCAACGAGCTGGTGGTTGTCGACACAAACGTCGCGCGCGCCGTCGATGCCCTCCGACCGCCCGGCGCGTCCAAAACCTACGACGCGCGTGAGAGGTGGGTGAGTGAGCAGGCGGCCAAGCTGGATCTCCGTACGTTCGAGCCTGAGCTGCCTGCATACTCGCCGAGGGTCGTGCAGGAGGCTCTCTACGCGTTCTGCTCTAAATCGAACCGCGTCGCGCGAGGGGACGCCTGCGCAGGACGCAGCGCTCCCTGCGCCGAGTGCGCGCCCACGTTGTGCCCGTTCGCCCCGTTCGGTGCGGCATCCGAGCGGCGCCGCCTGCACAGGCGGAAGATGCCGCCAGAGTAACCGCACCGATGCTCACCTCGAGATTGACGTACCTGACCCTTAAACGTGTCGACCCTCGCTCGCGGTGGTAGCAGCAGCATGTTCCGGTGAACGCCCCGCCCATCGGTTTCGAGCACCACTCGCTTGACGTGCTGACCGGCATTAAGCTGAACGGGCCGGCGGCCAGTCATCGAACTCCTGCCCTGGCGAGCAGCGCCCGGCCTGCGCCCGTGAGGCGGTATTTTTGCAGGCGACTGTTGGGCTTGTCAGGGATGGTTATTTCGACGAGCCCAGCCTCGAGTGCTGGCACCAGGTACGCCTTGCGGAAGTGGTCCTCGTGCCGCAGCTTGAGAGCGTCCTGCAGGGCCTTCCGGCTGAGGGTTGCCCCCGCCAACGCCGTCAGCAGGCGGCCGACTTCTCCGGCGACTTCCCCGGTGACTTCCCCGGTCGACTCTACCCCCGCTACAGGTACGCGGAACGTGACGACCGCGCCGCCGGTGACCTCTGTGAACTCGGGCGGCGCGATGCCCGCCGCCGCGCACATCTCGGCCACGCGGTTGGTGCCGCGGCCCCACTTCTCGATCAGCCCCGCCCGGTGGAAAACGTCGGCGATGATCGGGTTGCGCAACACCGACAGGTGATCGCGCTTGAGCGCTTCCGGCGTGATGCCGTTCGGGAACCGCCCCGTGCTCCAGACCTCGACGCGATCATCGAAGATCGCCAGCGACACCGCGCCGCCGGCGATCGAGTAGTCGCGGTGGATGAGGGCGTTTACCAGGATCTCGCGCATCGAGTCCGGCGGGACGAGCGGCGTCTCCACCCGGCGCAACTGGCTCGGCACGATCTTCGCGGGTACCCGAGCATTTCAAGGAGCGCGACCGCAGGGTCCTCGGAGAGCGATGCCTCGTTCCAGCCACGCCCGGGCGCGCGGCTCACGCGGCCGCCTCACGATCACGGTCAGGCTTGACGCGGACCTCTCCGGTGAGGAGGGTCGAGAGCAGGTCGGCTCTGAGGGCAAGGAGTTGTGAGCGCATACGGGCCTCGGCTCTCTGACGCTCTCCCACTGCTCCGATTGCGGCAACGATCTGGGCCTGCTCCTCGGGCGGCGGAATGGCGAGCGGGAACCCAGACACGATCTCCCTACCATAGACTCGCTGGTGCCGCGCGCGCGATCGGCGAAGTATCGGCGCCCGCGTTCGCTCAGCAAAGTTGCCTCGACGAACTCAGGTAGGACTCCGTCGGAGACGCGGACGCGCATGAGAAGATCAGGATACGAGCATGGCGATGGATTGCCCGTGTAGACGCCGGCCAGCCCGACTCTGTCGCGTGTGTTCGATCGACTAATCAATAGGTCGCCCGGAGAAACAGCGGCTTCGAATATTCGCTGGTCGCCTAGAGGCGCGGGTTTGACTGCCGTGTCGCGGTACCCGTCGAACGAGACAGCGCCTACCTGAGCCGGGCGTTCACGGTGGCGCGACGGATGGAGAATTTTCCCCGGCCGAATCCCGTCGCGGACGTGCCGAAGCGGAAGGTGGCGAAGCGGCTGCCGGACTACTTACGGCCCCACGAGGTGCAGCCGCTCATCGCGGCGCTCAAGCCGAAGTGGAAGCCGCTCTTCGCGACGGCGCTCTACACGGGCATGCGCAAGGGCGAGCTGTTCGCGCTGCAGAAGCGCGACGTCGACTTCGATGCCGGCGTCATCATGGTCAGCTGCTCGCACGATCGCGACATCCCCAAGGGCGGGCGGGTCGAGGCGGTGCCCATCAACGACGAGCTCGTGCCGTACCTGAAGAAGGCGATCACCGCCTCGCCCTCCGAGCTGGTCTTTCCGAACGACGACGGGACGATGCTGCCGAAGCACACGGCGCTCGAGGAGGTACTCCGCCGGGCGATGCGCCGGGCGGGGCTGGTCACGGGCTGGGTCCACAAGTGCCGGCGCCAGGGATGCGGCCACCAGGAGGCTGCGCCGGACGCGAACCCCCGGTGGTGCCCTGGCGAGTGCAACTTCAAGCTCTTCCCGGTCGGCCAGGTCCGCAAGATTCGGTTCCACCATCTGCGCCACTCGACCGCGTCGCTGCTGCTCATGAAGGGCGCGGACCTGGCGGCGGTGCAGCGGATCATGCGGCACCAGGACCCCCGCATCACGACGGAGGTCTATGGGCACCTGCAGACTGCCTACCTCAAGACGCAGATCGACCGCCTCAGCTTCGGCGCGGAGCCGGCGGACCTGAGCGGCGGCGGCCGGGCCTCTCAGGCGGCCGAGGGGCAGCAGAGCCGGCTCGCGGCGGGTGGCGCTTCGGAGTCGCCGCTACCCGCCGACACGCGCGCGCCGCTGCGCCTCGCGGCTCCGTTTGTTACCCATTTGGTACCCACCCCCCCAAAAGCCCACCCACCGCCGATCCGCCGCCGAAGAACTGGGAAGGATTCTCGCGGGTTTAAATTGTCGGGGCGAGAGGATTTGAACCTCCGACCTTTCGGTCCCGAACCGAACGCGCTACCAGACTGCGCCACGCCCCGTTTGTGTGTGCCGGCTTCATGCCAAAATTACCGTCGGGAGTCAATGGCTTCGGGGAGGCGGAGGCGGCGGAGGGCGACGTCGGCGACGTAAAGCAGCGCCGCGACCAGCAGGAGGGGGCGGCGGAGGGGCAGGGGCGTGCGGCGCGCGGCGTCCCGCGGATCCAGGGATTCGACGGCGCTGGCGACGATCCGGCCGCCGCTCGCGGACGCGGCCGCGGCCAGGGCCACGGCGCCTTCGCGGTCCCCGTCGGGGTGCGGCATCAGCTCGGGGGCCAGCGGCAGCGCCATCCGCCCGCTGGCGTCGGCCACCGGCGTCCCGGCCGAGCTCAGCGTGGCCGCGAACAGCAAGGCGCCGCTGCCGACCTCCGGCCGCAGGCTCGCCTCGTAACGGCCGGGGGCGGTCTCGCTCAACTCGATCGTGCGCGCGGCGCGGGCCTGGCCACGGGCGTCCACTTCGGTGACGGCGACGTTTCCCTGAAGCCCGCGCAGGAACCGGTCGTCGGCGCCCAGGGCGTCGACGGTCAGGCGCACGCGGTCTCCGGCCCGCGCGCTGATGACGGCGAAGTGATGGGGCGGGTGGCGCCGCATGGCGGCCCGGGCCACCTGGGCCCACAGCTTGTCGAAGTTGCTCCAGCGCGCCCACGCCGCCCCCCACCGCGCCCCCAGATCGCTGGTCCAGGCCACGACCTGCCCCAGCCCCAGCGGCCACCGCGCCAGCAAGGGCGCGCCGTCCGGCGCCGCCAGCACGGTCTCGGCTTGCGCGCGCCGGCGGGTCACGACGTAGCCGCCCAGCGGCGGCGCGGTCGCCAGGTCTGTCCCGGCCAGCATCGCCGCCGCCTTGTCCACGCGCGCTCGGGTGGGCTGCTCGACCACCGACCGATCGCCCAGATCTGAGGTCTCGCGCGAGAAGATGCGCGGGATGCTGGCCGGGTCGCGCGTCTGGTAGAAGCGCCCGCCGCCGCGCGCCGCGATCAGCTTCAGCATGGTCTGGTCGGCGCCGTCCCCGACGCCGATCGCCGAGATGGTGATCCGCGCGGCCGCCGCGGTGTCGATCAGGTCCGGGATCTCGTCGTAGGGCGACTGCCCGTCGGACAGCAGGATGACGTGCTTTTTGCGGGCCCGGATCGGCTGCAGCTCGTCGACGGCTTCGCGCAGCCCCGACAGGATGTTCGTGCCGCCACCGGCCGTGATCCGCCCGATGTCGCGCGCGATGCGCGGCCGGTTGGCCGCCGACTGGACCGGCACCACGGGCGAGGCCTGGTTGTCGAACGCGATGACGGCGATCTGGTCCGACGGGGCCATGGCGTCGGCGGTCGCCCGCGCCGCTTGTTTGGTGAGCTCCAGTTTCGGGCCGGTCATCGACCCGGACCGATCGATCACCAGCGCCAGCGCCAGCCCGGGCTCTTCCTGCACCTGGGGGACGTCCAGGCGCACCGGCAGCATCGCCTCCAGCCGGCTGCGCGCGTAGCCGCCCGGCCCGAAGCTCTGGGTCCCGCCCGCCACGAGCAAGCCGCCGCCCGCGCGCACGAACGCCTCCAGCGCGGCCAGCCGATCGTCCGGGAGCGCGGCCCGCGGCACGTCGGCCAGCACCACCAGGTCCTGGTCCGCCAGCGCGCCGGCGGTCAGGCCGCGGGCCGGCCGCACCGTGGCAACCATCCGCTGGGCCGCCAGCGCGCGGGCGAACGCCGCCGCCACGCCCGGCGTCCCCTCGACGCACAGGACGCGCGGGTCGCTCTCGGTCGCGACGGCCAGCACGCCGTCGTCGTTGCTGGGACGCCGATCGCCCGGGGCGGTCACGTGCGCGCGCATCACGGCGGTGCCCGCCACCAGCGCGCGCGCCCGAAACGCCACGGTCGTCGAGCCGGCCGCCAGCGACACGGTCTGGACGGGCGGGTCGACCGCGAGGTCACGGCCGCCGTCGACGCGAACCTGGGCGTCGACGGCACGGTCGGAGACCAGGCGCACCTCCAGCCGGAACGGTTCGCCGGCGCGCACCAGGTCCGGGGCGGACAGCTCGGCGACGGCGGCGTCGGGCTGCTTGGCGGCCGGCAGCGGCAGCACGTCGACGGCCACCCCGCGCTCGCCGAGCCGCCGCGCCAGCCCGGGAAGATCCCCGTGCGTGGCCAGCCCGTCGGACACCAGCAGCAGCCGCGGGACCGCCGTCGTGTCGGCGAGCCCGGCGGCCAGACCCAGGGCCAGCGCCGGGTCGGTGGCCTGTCCGCCGCCCCCCATTCGCCCCAGCGGCCCGTCGGGCGAGACCTCCTCCGGCTCGGCCGCGAACCTCACCACCCGCACCGGTCGATCGCCCCGGGCCGCCGCGGTTCGGGCGGCCTGCGCGATCTGCACCTGCGCCGCCGCCAGCGACACGTCGGTCACGCTGTCCGACACGTCGGCCGCGATCACCAGCGACACGCCGCGCGCGGTGCCGCGCCACTCGGGACCGGCCAGCGCCGCGACGGCGGCCGCGAACACCAGGGCGCGCAGGCCGGTCTGCAACGCGATCTGCCGCGTCGAAAAGTCGGTCAGCGAGCGACGAGCGACCAGCGCCAGCGCCGGCACCGCCAGCAACGCCAGCAAGGCCGCCGGATGCGCCAGCGCCAGCCGGCCGCCGAACAGCGCGCTCACGCCGTCCACCGCCGGTGATAGCTGACCCACTCGAGCAACAGCAGCAGTGCCGCGACCGCCGCCGCCCAGCCGCCCACGTCGAACCGGCGCCGCGGCGGTCCAGCCTCGACGGGCGCGAGCATCCGGCCGCCGATCTGCAGCCTGGCCACCGGCGCGGTGTTCGACTCGCGCGGGTCGCGCGCGGCCTCGGCGAGCGGCCCGCTCGCCCGCGGGCCGTCGTGGGTCGCCCAGGTGAGCGCGTTGGCGATCAGCAACGGAAACGCCGGGCGCAACGGCAGGTCCGACCGGCGCGGATCGAAGGCCAGGACCGCGACCCGCAGCCCCGGGCGTTCGCGCACCACGATCAGCGGCGCGCCGAACGAGGCCGCCAGCACCCGATCGCCCGGGCTCGCCACCAGGTGCCCGGCCTCGGCGATGTTGACGTCGCCCAGGTCGACCTGCCGCAAGAGCGGGTGCTCGCGCCGCACGCCGGCCGGGTCCAGCACGGGATCGCGCAGCCGCCCGCGCACGGCCAGCGGGCTGCCGGCGCCGCGCGGATCGAAGTACAGCAGGTGCCCGGCGGTCGGCGGGTCGGCCGGCGTCACGCCGTCGAACACGGTGAGGTCGTACGATGGGGCGGCCGCCAGCGCGCGATCGGCGTCGGCGGGCCCCAGGCGATCGACGGTGACGGTGGAGCCGAGGCTCAGGAGCGCGCCGTCCAGGTACAGATCGGGGCCGCCCACGCGCAGAATGCGCCGGTGGGGCAGGGGGGGAACGGCGGTGGCCGCCCGGTCATCTGCGGCCAGATCGTCGGCCGCCGCCAGCCGCGCCTCGATCCGCGCCCCCGGTGCGAACAGGTCGCCCAGCGCGACCGACCGGCGCTCGCCCGGCTGCAAGGCCACGGTCATGCGCTCGACGATCGCGCCCCCGCTGGAGATCTCCAGCGGCACCCGCGCGGGCGCCGTTCGAAAGCTCTGCACGGTCAGGCCCACGTCCAGCACGGCGGGATCGGCCGGCACCCGCCGCGCGCCCAGCGCCAGGATGCCCACGTTGTCGGCGCGGCGGCCGACCGGTAGGTAGCGCAGCTCGATTCCGGCCGGCGCCTGTCGGAGCGCGTCGGGCGCGAAGCCGCCGTCGCTGATCAACGCCACCGTGGGCCGCGGCCGGTTCCGCAGCACGGCCGCCGCGAAGGTCAGCGCGCGCGGCAGATCGGCGCCCTCGTCGGTGGCTCGCACGCGTGCGATGGCGCGGTCCAGCGCGGCCCCGTCGCTCTCGAAGCCGCTCTCGGCCAGCGCCTCGCCGGCGAACGACGCGATCAGCGCGCGGTCGGCCGGCGCCAGCCCGGCCACCAGCGCGCGGGCGCGCGCGCGCGCCGCCTCCAGGCGGGAGCCGGGCTCGTCGGTGGCCGACATCGAGGTCGATCGGTCGATCAAGACCACCCAGCTTCGCCCGCCCGGATCGACGCGCCGCCCGCGCGGATCGGCGGAAGCCAGCAGCAAGGCCGCCAAGATCGTGAGGGCCAAGGCCAGCGCCAGCCAGTGCCGCAGGCGCCGCGACCGGCGCAAAGCCGCCGCCGCGCCGGCCATCCCCAGCCACAGGGCCGCGAACGGGACCGGCACCTCGCGCCGGCGCAGGCGCACGAAGTGAAGCGCGACGACGGCCGCGCCCGCGATGGCGGCCAGGCCCGCCGTCAGGGCCGCCGGCATCGCGCCTGAAAACAGCCAGCCGAACCCCACGTCGCGCCCTAGCCCAACAGGCCGCCGTTCCGGAACATGCGCAGCACGATCGCCTCCAGCGGCTGATCGGAGACGACCGTGAAACAGGACAGGCCCCGCTCCCGGCAGTGCGCTTCCAGCTCGCGGCGCAGCGCCGCCAGCCGGCGCAGGTAGGCGTCGAGCGCCGCCGGCGAGACGGTCAGGTCGTGCGCCTCGCCGGTCTCGACGTCGCGCACCCGAACGTCGCCGCGCCAGGCCGGCGCCAGCTCGTCGGGCGCGGTCAGCTGGACGGCGATGGGGGTCACGCGGTTCGCGCGCAGCAGATCCAAGGCGGCCCGCGCGCCGGCCGGGTCGTAAAAATCGGAGATCAAGATCGCGACGCCGCGGCGGCGCGCCGTCCGGCGGCCCAGGAACGCCCGCAGCGTGGCGGAGACCGGCTGCCGCCCGTCGCCCTCGACCCGGGCCAGGAATCGCAGGATCCCCAGGATGCGGTTCTTGCCGCGCTGGGGCGGCAGGCTGGCCGGCGCGTCGCCGAGCGCCGTAACCCCGACGCGATCCAGGTTGGCCAGCGCCACGTACGCCAGCGCGGCGCCGATCTGCAGCGCCAGCTCCAGCTTGGCTGGCGCGCCGGTCGCCATCGATCGGCTGGCGTCGACCAGCACGTCGACGGACACGTCCTCGTCCTCTTCGAACAGCCGCAGCGCCCGGCGATCGAGCCGCCCGTAAAGGTTCCAGTCCAGATAGCGCAGGTCGTCGCCGGGGACGTAATCGCGATGGTCGGCCAGCTCGAGGCCGGCGCCCACCCGCCGGCTGCGCCGGATGCCGCGGGCCCGGCCGCCGCTGGCCCGCCGGATGGCGAGTTCCAGCGTCTCCAGCTTGCGCAGGAACCGCTCGTCGAAGCGCGGACCGGCTGCGGCCGCGGTCGCGGTCGCGGTCGCCGCGGTCACGGCGTCTCCGGCAGCTCGCCCAGCAGGCGCGACAGGATTCCGTCGGAGGTGACCCCCTCGGCTTCGCCCTCGAAGTTCAGCAGCACGCGGTGGCGCAGCGCCGGGGGCGCCACCTTCCGGACGTCGGCGAACGACGGCGCGAACCGGCCCGCCCGCAGCGCTTCCACCTTCGCCCCCAAAATCACCGCCTGCGCGCCGCGCGGCGAGCTGCCATAGCGCACGAACCGGCGCACCTCCGCGGAGGTGGTGCGCGACGGCTGCGTCGCCTCGACCAGCCGCACCACGAAGTCCTGGATCGGCCGCGCCACCGGCACCTGGCGCACCAGCGCGCGCATCTCCAGCAGCCGCTCGCGCGACAGCACGGCCCGCACCGCCGACTCGTCATGGCCGGTGGTGCGGTCCAAGATGGCGTGCAGCTCGGCCGCGCTGGGGGCGTCGACGCGCACCTTGTAGAAGAAGCGATCGAGCTGCGCCTCCGGCAGCGGATAGGTCCCCTCCATCTCGATCGGGTTCTGCGTGGCCAGCACGAAGAACGGCGGCGCCAGCGCGTGGGTCTGTTTGCCCACGGTGACCGACTGCTCCTGCATCGCCTCCAGCAGCGCGGATTGGGTCTTGGGCGTGGCGCGGTTGATCTCGTCGGCCAGCACCACGTGCGCGAAGATCGGCCCGCGCTGAAACTCGAACCGCCGTCCGCCGGCGTCCTCGGCGATCAAGTTCGTCCCGATCACGTCCGCCGGCATGAGGTCGGGCGTGAACTGAATCCGCGAGAACGTCAGGTCCATGGCCGCCGCGGCCGTGCGCACCAGCAGCGTCTTGCCCAGGCCGGGCACGCCTTCGATGAGCACGTGTCCGCCGGCCAGCAGTCCCGAGACGACGGCGCCCACCACCTCGGTTTGCCCGACCAGGCGCCGCCCGATCTCGTCCAGCAGGCGGGTCAGATCGGCGCGGAAGCCCTCGACCGCCTGGACGGTCTGATCGGCGGTGGTGGTGGTGTGCGTCGCGGTCATCGCCGGTCACCCGCGCGGGGGCGGATCAGATCGAAGTATCGCCGGACCAGGTATTGCTGGCCGGGGGCGACGCCGGTGGTCCCCAGCGCGTCTTCGAGGGCTGCCCGGTACTCGCCGTAGACGCGGGCATACGGGCGGCTGGCAAAGCCGCGCCCGGCCGCGCCGTCGATCACCTGCGCCCGGCTGGGACCGGCGCCGTCGCTCACGGGGACGCGCGCGTCGCGGCCCGCCGCCGCGCCCCCGCTGTCGCGCGCGCCCAGCGGCGAGCCCCCGTTTTCGTGCCCGATGCCGGCGCCGGCG
>JAICYS010000396.1 GCA_025934105.1 Myxococcota bacterium
ATCTTCAGACTGTCCTCAACCGCCTGGGCGCCGCCGACGTTGAAGTGGACCCGGCCCTTGCGGCCGAACTTCCGCTCCGCATCGCGGGCGATCGTGGCGGCGAGCTCGACCTTCTCGCGGTGCAGGTACTGCGAGGCGACCTGCGGCAGGGTGTCGAGCTGGCGGGCGGCCACCGCGTTCAGGCGCGGATTGCGGTAGCCGAAGTTGACGGCCGAGTACCACATCTGCAGATCGAGGAATTCGCGGCCCTCGGCGTCATACAGATAGGAGCCGTCGCACCCGGTGAAGAACTTCGGGTCCGGCAGGTAGTGCACGGTGTCGCCCCAGGAGCAGTATTCGGTCTCCAGGCGGCGCAGTTCGGCCTCGTCCAGCGGGGCGCTGAGCGGCGCGTCGTACATCGGGTATCTCCTAGAGCGCGGTCGCGCGGCGCGCCTCGGCGAGGGGCGCCAGCGTCGCGGTGATCTCGTGGAAGGTCTTGAAGACGTGGTGCGGCCGGCCGCGGCCATGCGCGTAGTCGGCGAGCGCGTCCTTGGCGAACAGCACGTCGGCGCGGCCGGAGACGCAGAAGTCCGACCGGCCGTCGCCGATGTAGACCATCGTCTGGTCGGGGCGCAGGCGCTGGGCCGCAGCGTCGCACTTGCAGACGCCGGCGCCGGCCGCGCAGCCCTCTCGCCTGTGCGGCTGGGCCAGACGCCGGGCGCCCGGCTCGCCGGCCAGCCTGTTGGAGACCACCGGCAGGTGGCCAAGCCCGTGGCGCGCCAGGATGCGGCGGATGAAGTGATCGACGCCGTCGCTGACGATGGTGAGCGGCACGTCCGCGGCCTCGCACCAGGCGGCGAACTCCACGAACCCCGGCGCCAGCTCGATGCCTTCCAGAACCGCGTCGAGGTCAACTTCGGAGCCGCCGATCAGGGCGATCTGGCCCTTCATGCAGGCCGCGGCGCTGATCCGCCCGGCCAGCCAGTCGGCCTCCAGCCGCTCCCAGTCTGGCGCGGCGAGGCTGGACAGGACGGCGTCAGTCGTGTCGACGACCGAGATCGTCCCGTCGAAATCGCAGAACACTTGCATCGACTGCTACGCGCCCCTCGTCCCCGGGGGCGGCTTAGACCGTCAAGCTGACGCCAAGCTGACGATTTCAGGTTTGCAACAGACCCGCGGCCGGAAGATCCACCACCGCACAAAGCCCTGGTTGCCCGTCCGCCCGGTCGCGCAGCTCCAGCCGCCCCCCGAGCAGCCGCACCGCCTCGCCGACGATGGAGAGGCCCAGACCGGATCCGGCCGCCCCCGCGCCGGCGCCGCGGTAGAACCGCTCCAGCACCTTCTCCCGCTCGGCCGCGGCGATTCCCGGGCCTGCGTCGACCACGCTGAGCCGTCGCCGCCCGCCGGCGGTCGAAAGCTGGACGGCGATCTCCGAGCCCTCGGGAGCGTGATGGATCGCGTTCTCCACCAGGTTGGCCGCGATCAGCCGCAGCAAGACCGGATCGCCGCCCGGAAGCGCGCCCTCGCCCTCGAAGGCGAGCTCGACGCGCCGGCGGGCGGCCACCGGTGCGAGGTCGGCCAAGGCCGCCACCGTCTCGTCGCGCAGGTCGCCCCCTTCCTCGCCCGCGCCGCGCCGCGCCTCCAGCCGCGCGAGGGTGAGCAGGCGGTCGGTCATGTCGGAGGCGCGGTCGACGCTGTCCACCAGCTGGGCGGTCATGGCCTGGCGCTCGGCCGGATCGGCTTCGCCGGCGATCAGCTGGGCCTGCAGCTTCACGGCGGCGAGCGGGGTGCGCAGCTGGTGGGCGGCGTCGTCCAGGAAGCGGCGCTCGTTCTGCAACGCGCGATCGATGCGCTCGAACAGCCGGTTGATCGACCGGACCAGCGCCTGGAGGTCGCGCGGCCACGGATCGAGCGGCAGGGGCGCAAGGTCCCGCAGAGTGCGGCGGCCGATCTCCGCCACCAGCGTGCGCAGCGCCCGCAGGCCGTCGCTGAGCGTCAGCCAGATCAGCACCCCCGCGGTCGGAATCAGCAGCAGGAGCGGCAAGGCCAGGCCCAGCGCGATGCCCCGCACCAGCACCAGCCGGATGTCGCTGCGCTCGCCGATCTCGACGGTCACCTGCTTGTCGGGGACCTTCAGTGTGTAGGTGCGCCACGCGTCTTCCGGCGTGGCCACCTCGCCGAACCCGGCCTGGGCTGGAGGCATGGCGATCTTCGGCCCCGTATCGGAGCTCAGCACCAGCTTCGGCCCGACCCAGATCCTGAACATCCGCCAGTTGGCGTAGTTGTCGAACGCCTCGCGGTCCTCCGGGCTCAGGATCGCGGAATCGTCGATGGAGAGCTGCGGCGGGACCGCCCCGCTCGGCGCCTCGTTGATCTCATCGGTCACCAGGGCGCGCAGCACGTTGGCGCCCACGATCAGCTCTGCGTCATAGACCTCGTTGATCCGTCGCTGCGCGGTGAAGAACGCCAGCAGCCCCACTACCAGCACCATGATCAGGAACAGCACCCCGACCCGGCCGAACAGCTCCGTCAGCAGGGACCTCGGGCGCGCGCGCGGCCGCCGGCTCATGCCTGCTTCGGGATCGTGTAGCCCAGGCCCCGGGCGGTTACGATCAGCCCGGCGCCGAGCTTGCGCCTGAGGCCATAGACGGCGACCTCGATGGTGTTGCTCTCCACTTCGGCGGTGTCGTCGTAGAGCGCGTCCTCCAGCTCTTCCTTGGATACGAACTGCCCCATGCGGCGCATCAGGGCCGCGAGCACCTTGAACTCCTTGGCGGTCACGGAGACGGCGCGGTCGCCGAGCGCGACCGTTCGCGCCGCCAGGTCGATGCTGACACCGTGGGCGGAGAGCGCATCCGAGGTGCGTTTCTCGCCGCGTCGGATCTGGGCGCGGATGCGGGCCAGGAGCTCGTCCAGGTCGAAGGGTTTGACCACATAGTCGTCGGCCCCGGCGTCGAGGCCCTCGACCTTTTGTTCCGGCCGGTCGCGGGCCGTGACGATGATCACCGGCGTCGGATCGCGGCGGCCGCGGATCGCCTTCAGCGCCTCGATCCCACCGACGTTGGGCAAGCCGAGGTCCAGCAGGATGAGCGCGTAGCTCTGCGCGCGGGCCGCGGCCATGGCGTCGTCGCCCGTGACGGCGAGGTCGACGGTATAGCCGGCACGCTGCAGCGCACGGCGCAAGCCCGTCCCGAGCATCGGATCGTCTTCGGCGATGAGCAGCCGCATGGCCCTAGCTTGAGCGCGGCAAGTTGGGCGAAGCAAGGGCGCGGCCCAAAAGGAAAGGCGCCCCGCGTCGCCGCGGAGCGCCTCGTCCCCGTTGTCAGCCCTCTTAGAAGCGGTACTGCAGCTCGATGCCGTAGGTCCGGGGCGGCGTCAGCAGGTAGCCGAC
>JAICYS010000184.1 GCA_025934105.1 Myxococcota bacterium
CCCGCGCGCCCGCTTCAAAAACGGCGGCAGGCGGCCGAACATAACCGGTCATGCGGACCATCGCGCTCGTCACGGTTCTGACCGGTATGGCGTTCGGGTGCGCGCACCGCGGAGCGGGCGAACGTGCCGCGCAGCGGGCGGGGGGGCCCGTGCCCGGCGGCGACTGGCGCAAGCTGGGCGAACGCTGGGTCGACGGCGCGCACGATCGCGACGCCATCCCCGTCGGCGCCCGCGAAGGCGGCTATCGCCGAATTCTGATCGTCGTCGACCACGGCCCGCTCGAGATGTACGACCTGACCGTCAACTTCACGGACGGCAGCCGATATTCGCCCAGCACCCGCCACGTCTTTGGCGCGAACACGCGCTCGCAGGTCATCGCTCTCCCCGGCGCCCGCCGCGCCATCCGAAGCGTCGAGTTCGCCTACGGCAACCTCCCTGGCCACGGCCGCGCCCGCGCCGAGGTCTGGGCCGACTGATTCCGTCCCTGGCAGAAGCGGACGCGCCGGCGTGCTGCGTTCGCAGCGTGGTGGCGCCGGGGCCGGCGACCGAGAACGGGCGGCCCGGCTGGCGAGCGGGGCTGGCCGGCCCCATGCTGTCCGGGTCGTTCCAGTTTGCAAAGGACGGAGATCATGGACAGCGAGCAACCGCCTGTGACGGCGCAGAAGACGCCGGGCGACTTCGCGCCCAAGCTGGCCCAACTGACCGACGAGGTGCTGTTCGGGGACGTCTGGGAACGTCCGGAGCTGTCCAAACGCGACCGCAGCCACAACCCCTATCCGGAGAGCCTCTGCTGGCGCTGCGCCCACCATCGGGTCGTCAACGGCGCGCGGTCGGTGTTCGTGATGTGCAGCGCGCTCGCGGTCAGGTACCCGCGCCAGCCGGTGGCCGCCTGCCCGGCCTTCGAACCGCCACCGCCGCCGCCAGCTCGTTGAGGGAACCGGCTTGCCCCGGCCGGCTCGGCCGCGCGCGGTTCAGCCGGCGCTCCCGCCGGTCGGGCCTGCTCCTCCGGTGAAGCGCGGCTTTCGCTTTTCGAGCAGCGCGGTCATCCCTTCGCGGGCGTCGTCGGTGGCCAGGCTGGCCGCCTGGTCCTGGGCCTCGGCGCGCGCGGCGGCCCGGACCTGGGCGGCCAGACCCCGCCCGAGAGCGGCTTTGGTGGCGCGCAGGGCGAACGGCGCGTTGCCGGCGATCGCGCGCGCGACCGCCATCGCCTCGTCCATGACCTGCGCCGAGGGCACGGCCCGGTTGACGATGCCCAGACGTTCGGCCTCGGCCCCGTCGACCAGGCGGCCGGTGAACAGCAGCTCCGATGCCCGGGCCACGCCGACCAGCCGCGGAAGCAGGAGGCTGATCGCCATGCCCGGCGCCAGGCCCAGCGCCACGAAGTTCGCGCCGTACTTGCCCTCCAGCGCGGCGATCCGGAGGTCGCACACCAGCGCCAGCCCGAAGCCGCCGCCGATCGCGTGGCCGTTGAGCGCCCCGATGACCGGCACTTCGACGTCCAGCAGCGACAGGAACGGCTCGTACATGGCGTAGCTGCGCTCGGCGGGCGGCAGATCGCCGCTGCCGCGCTGCAACCCCGCCTTGAAGTCCGCGCCCGCCGAGAAGCACCTGCCGGTGCCGGTGACCACCAGCGCGCGGATCTCGGCGTCGGCGCGGGCCGCGGCGCTGGCGCGCGCGAACGCGTCCAGCAGCTCCGGCGTCATGCTATTGCGGTTGTCGGGCCGGTCCAGCGTGATGACGCCGATGCCGTCCCGCGCGTCGTACCGAGCTGCGTCCGCCATGTGCCGGCCCTCGCCGATCGCCGCCCGCCGACGCTCAGCCGGCGATCGGCTTGGAGGCCGGCTTGGCGGGCTTGGGCGGTTTGGGCGCGGCCGGCTTGGCCGTAGCCGCGGCCTTGGCGCGGGCCGCCTTGTTTTCGGGCGAGTTGTACTCGCTGCGGCGCGCGTGGCGCTCGCGGCGGTGGGTCGCTTCTGCGGCCGTGCGGGGTCGATTGCGCTTGCTCATGGCGGCGCACCTTACCAGTCGGACCGCCGTCAGGCGAGCGCAAGCCTCAGGACAGCGCCTCGGCTCGCCGCCGGCCACCGCCGGCGTCCAGGGACGAACGCCACGGTCGATCGCGCCGCCGGCCTCAGCGCCTGCTGCCCGTCGTGAGCCGGTCAGAACGCGAGCCCGACGTGCCCGCTCACACCCCAGTGATCGAGCCCGCTGCCGCCGCGGACCATGTCGTTGTCGTACGTCGGTGTGTAGGAGGCGCGGACGTCCAGCAGCAGCGCGCGGTCGGCGAACGCCAGGCCGCCCCCGAAGGGGATGGTCAACACGTCGTCGGTGGCCGTGAAGTCGGCCCAGAAGGCGGCGCTGTAGTCCAGGATGGCGTAGTGCTCCCAGCCGAGACCGACGAAGCCGAACGGCTCGAACAACATCCGCCCTCGAACGATCGGCGCGTTCAGCCGTAAGGCCGCCTGGCCGCCCGTCGAGAACAGGGACGACGTCGAGGTCCGGCCGAGCGGCGTGAACTGGCGCGTTGCGCCGATGTAGGCCAGCTCGAATCCGAGGAGCGCGTGCGTCCCGCCGATCAGACGGACGTCCCACGAGGCGCCGGTCGCGGTGGAGTCGCGCAGCGACCGGTTCGTGAACTCCTGGAACCCGCCGCCGATCTGCAGCGCGAACCCCAGCCGCGAGCCGTAGAGGTGCGGGGCGGCCAGTTCCGCCGACGAGGGAGGCGGCGCGACCGGGACCATGGCGGGAGCGGGCGCCGGGTGCCCGCGGGCGGCCGGCGCGCAGAGCAGCAACGTCTGGCCCACGAGAGCGGCCGCGACGAAGCTTGGTGCCGGGCGGCTCCGTGTCCTGAGCAATTTCATGTGACCTCCTGCCTCAGAACCTGGGTTGGCCGGCCAGAGGCACACGTCAGGCAATAGAGCAGAACGGCGAGGATCGGCGGCTGGATGGGGGAGCGGCGCGCCGGCAGGGTGTTAACCTTGAGGGCGCGGCACCCATGGCGACTCATGCGATCCAGGATGCGGCGGCCGACAACACGGTCGTCGGCCGCACGCTTCGGAAGCCGAGCTATCCAATCAGCCGCCGCCTGGCGGCCTACCTGGCCCGCTTCCGGCGCGAGCTGGAGCTGCCGGTCAGCTACGCGCGGCTGGAGGGCTTTCGCGAGAGCCTGCCGCTTCGGAGCGCGGAGGGGCAAGACACGCTGTGGGAGTCGGTGCTCTACCCACCCGACGAGATGGAGGCGCTGAAGGTCGACCTCAAGTACGTCTACGCGCTCCTCAAGGTCCATGGCGACCTGTCAGTCGTCGACCACCTTTACGTCGACCGCATCGACTTCTGCAGCTTCGGCAACTCGCTGCCGTTCCGGATCCGGATCGTCAACGGCATCAACGAAAATCCCGACTATTTCTACGTCAAGAAGGCCGACGCCTCGCGGGTCTACGGGCTCGAGCTCGAGCACCAGCTCTCGCCGAACCGGATCAATTACGTCACGTTCGGATCGACGCTGGTCGAGGAGCACGTGGCGGGGGTGCCGGGCGACGTCTTCATCAAGCGCTGGCTGGAGAATCGCGAGATCAAGCCGGTCCGCATCGCCAAGGAGCTGGTGAAGTTCAACGAGCGCTGCTTCATCCGGTTGCTGGGCGACATGCGCAGCTACAACTTCGTGTTCGTGTTGACCCCGGACTTCGAGGGCTGGCAGGTGCGCATCCGGGCCATGGACTTCGACCAGCAGTCCTTCAACGGGCGGCGTTCGTTTTATTTGCCGCAGTTTTTCCGCGAGAACCTTCCCCTCGTGCAGTTCACGACCAACCTGCTGGACCTCAAGACCGCCTACCAATACCAGCGCGAAGAGCGGACCCTGCTGCTCCAGCGCGCCGACGTGTCGCACCAGCGGCTCGAGATCCTGCTGGACGCGATGCACGTGGACCTCATCGCGCCGCCCGAGAACGTGGTCCGGCTGCGCCAGGATCTGGCCGAGCACTTCGAGGCCGAGGTGGTCCTGAAGTGCGAGTCGATGGCCGCCCTGGTCCGCGAGAACCTGCGCCAGATTCGGATGGAAGAGTGGCACGGCCGCCAGCGGGTCCCCGCCGGATGAGTGAGGTGGGGATAGACCCCCGGCGCGCACCGTCCGCAGGGGCTTGTCCGCCATCGCCGCCGTCGCCGGCGGCGACCCGGATGGCCGGGGAGGGCGTCAACGCCCAGGCCCGACGCTCCCGCGACGGCCGATCCGGGCAGCGACGGCGACGGGCGCTCCCGCGGGCGGCGGTTGGCCGCCGCCGCGCCTACGACGGTCCCGATCCCGCGCTCAGGGTGAGGACGAGCTCGTCCAGTTGCTCGAGCGTCTCGGGCATCCCCGCGGTCGCTCCCGACGCGATGGCGCCGTCCAGAGCTTCCTTCGACGGGTAGAGGTCACGCAGCATCAGCAGCGTCTTGCCGCCCTTTTCCTCGAAGGTCACCGTCGTCACCGCTCCGCTGTCACCGGCTTCCTCATTCGTCCAGACGAGGCGCGCGTGTGGCGTCACTTCGAGGTACCGGCCGTGAAATTCCATCGGCTTCGAGCCGCCTTGTCCGAACACCAAGCGGTACCTGCCCCCGACGCGCACGTCCGCCTCGCAGGAGAGCAGCGAGACGCCGAACGACTTCGGGACCCACCAGCGCCGAAAAAGTTCGGGCTTGGCAAACGCCTCGAACACCAGCCGCGCCGGGCCATTGACGGTTCGCGTGATGACCAGCTCGCGCTCGGATGTCCGTTCCACCGTGGTCGGGTTCTTGGTGGTCGGGGTTTCAACGTTTGGTCTTGCGTCCATCGGCGGTCTCCTTGTGTTTGAGTTCTTCGACGACGTTGTCCAATTCGTCGAAGCGCGATTCCCAGAGCTGACGGTGCCTGGCGAGCCAGGCCGATTCTTCGTCCAACCGGCGTGCGCCGAGCTTGCAGGTCCGCACGCGGCCGACCTTCTCGGTCCTGACCAGCTTGGCCTGCTCCAAGACCCCGACGTGCTTCATCATGCCCGCCAAGGTCATGTGGAACTTCTCGGCAAGGTCCGTGATGGATGCATCGGAACGTCCGAGCTGTTCCAGGACGCCGCGTCGGGTCGCGTCCGAGAGCGCGGCGAACGAGGCGTCCAGGCGGGCGCTGAAATGGTTAACCATCTGGTAAAGCATGTACCACGCCGGCCGCCGGCCTGCAAGCAAAGGTCGAGGGGGCGTGAGATCGTCAGCCGTGGCCGGCCGCGACGCGGTTCACGGCGCGCGGACGAAGAACGCCACCGACGAGGCAATCATCAACAGAGCGATGCCGACTCCGGCCCAGTAAAGCGCGCGGAATCCACGGCGTGCCCGATCGACGACCAGGGCATAGGCCAGGCAAAACGGCACCAGGAGCGCGAAGACGTGGCGAAAGTCTTCGTGAAACTCGTTCGGGACCCGGACGCGGAACGCCACGAGAAAGGCGAGCATGGTGACGGCCGCAGCGGCATACACGCGATATCGCCGCCACGGCACGCCGCGCAGGAAGATCGCGCCACACAGGCAAATGCTCACCATCGCGAGCAGGAGCAACTTGATCGCGATCGCCAGAGCCCTGGTGCGGGCCGCCTGGAATTCGTCTCCGAGCGGCCGGATGCCGAACAAGCTCGATGTCGCGAAGCGATTCCAGAAGTAGTCGGGCTTGTGGTAGTCCGGCACCGCGTCCATGCGGCGGATGAAGTCCGGCAGATCGAACAAGACGAAGCGGCTCGGCGTGTCGGGCACGGGCGGCAAGTAGCGTCCGTCGCAGGCATGCCCCAGGACCTCTTGGCAGAGCGGGTGCGGACTCTGCTCCAGGCGCGAGAAGACCGCCAGCACGGCGGCCGCCGCCAGCAGCACGAACGCGCTCGCCGTGCGCGCGAGCTCGCGTCGCGCGAACTTCGTCGTGCGGAGACGCACCAGCGCGAACAGGATCAACGTCGCCGCGGCGGCATAACCGGTGGCCTTGGTCAGGATCGCCAGCGCCGCCGCCACCAGCGCCAGCCAGAAGTGGCGCGGCTGTGCCTGGTCGTCCCATCGAGCGGTGAAGTAGACGGCCGCCAGAATCAACGGCGAGGCGAGGGCGTCGTTGTGAACGCGCACCGAATTGAGAACGCTGGAGGGCCAGAACACCACCAGCGCGGCCGCCAGCCACCGGGCGGTTGGAGATGCCCCGACGCTGCGGATCGCCAAGAGCGCCACCACCACGAAGCCGACGAACAGGAGCAACGAGAACCACTGCAGCCCCAGCTCGAACGGCATCCATCCGCCGGCGAGCGCGGTCCTGGACCACGCCGCCGCCAGCACGTAGTAGAGCGGCGGGTGCCCGCAAGCCAGACACGCGGACATGGCCGGCAGGTGGAGGTGCTGGGCGATGGCCCGGACGTAGAAGACGTGCGACACCCCGTCGTAATTGCGCTGCGACACCGAGGTGTACGTCAGGTAGTCCGCATAGAGCGCCAGGCCGGCAACGACAACCCCGCTGGTGCGCCCGTCGAATCGCAAGCGCCGCAGAACACCCAGCGCCACAGCCACGCTGCTCAGGAAGACGATCGCCAGCATGTTCACGATCCGGGAGACGCCGGCTCGAACCGGCGACTCTGACACGAAACCAGATCCGATTTCATCCGGCCCCGATTGAGGGGAAGGCTTGATGTGTGCGGTCCGAGGAGTTGCTCGCCACGAAGCGCGCCAGGATCAGGCTGCGCGCGCGCTGACGCCGGCACGGCGCGAGTCCTTCCCGCGGACGGGGAGTGCGGCGCCGGTCCACCAACGTCCGGACCCCGGTGAGGTTGCGCCGTCGTCCCGCGCCTGGAGCCCTCGGCGCACGATGAGCTCGAGGGCACCGGGCGCCCGGCTCTCTCAGGAAGAGTTCGTCACGCTCGCCGATCTCGGCGACGGCCACTCCATTCAGCCGCGGTTGCAAGAGCCCGCGCGGCAAATTTCTTGCCGATGAGCGCGCCCATCACGTTGTCGCGATGGAGCGCGACATGAGCCGCGCCATCAACCCGGTTGACTCGACCCGCGGCAGCGTGCCGTGCTCCTTGTCCGCGCAGACGCGCGTGTCGCACGACTGACCGTCCACCGGGCCGATCGCGACGCAGCATCGATTAACAGTCAGACTCCCGAAACCGATTGAGAAAGGTATGGCGCCATGCGGAAGCTGATCTACGGCATGAACGTGACCCTGGACGGCTACATCGCCGCGCCCGGTGACGACCTCGGCTGGAGCGGGCCGAGCGACGAGCTGTTCCGGTGGTGGCTCGACCAGGAGCTGGCGATCGATCTGTTTCTTTACGGGCGCAAGCTGTGGCAGACCATGAGCTCCTACTGGCCGACCGGCGACCAGCGACCGGGCGCCACTTTGGCCCAAAGTGAGTTCGCGCGGAACTGGCGGGACAAGCCGAAGGTGGTGTTCTCCTCGACGATCGACAAGGTTGACTGGAACGCCCGCCTGGTCGCCGGTGACGCGGTCGCCGAGATGACGCGGCTCAAGGCCGAGCGCGGTGGCCCGATGAGGGTCGGTGGCGCCACGCTCGCCAGGGCGGCCATGCGGGCCGGGTTGGTCGACGAGTACGCGATGGTCACCCATCCGATCCTGGTGGGCGGCGGCACCCCGTTCTTCACCGCCCTGGAGAGCTGGGTGCACGTGAACCTGGTCGAGACGCGGACCTTTCCCGGCGGCGTGGTCCTGACCAGGTACGAGACCAGGCGCTGAGCGCGACGTCGTTGCTGGGGCGGCGAAGCCGGCTCCCCAGGACGACTGACCCAAAATGTGGTCGCCAAGAGCGGATGCTACGTGGGGGCACTGCCCGTCGGCGGCAAGGACCCTCGAGCGCGCGGCGACCGGGAGTCGGCCCGTCAGGCTGCCGACGACGGTCGACCTCGCGGTGCTCGTTCGCGGCCAACTGCTCCCAGTGGCGGACCTCGCGAAGAAGCTCGGCGTGTGCAGCGCGACGGTGCACCGCCTCTGCGAGACCCGGGGCTGCCTCACGTTCGCGAGATCAACTCGAGCCAGGTGCGGCCGGCGACCTGGCCAAGTACGTGGCTGACGCGTGGAAGCAAGGCGCCGAATCGCGTTGGCTCGCCGCGCTCGACCGGCGGTGCCGCCTGGGGTCGTTGCCGGTATCGGTTATTCCGATACCGGCTTGGCTGCCCGGGCTTCCCAGACCGATCGTCGAAGCTGTCGACCGCCATCTCGCCGCCCTCCGGCTGCGGCTGGAGGCGGTCGTCATTGCAGGTTCGACGACCAGTTGAAAGTCCGACCGGCTCAGCTCATTGAAGGAGGGCCTCCCCGCTCACCTGCTCATCGATCTGCTGACGGCCAGTTCGCTCCACGCCGGCGCGGCGCGATGGCGCGATGGCGCGATTGGCGCTCGGTTGCACGCCCTTGCTGGCGCACGCCGGCAGTCGCGTCGGTTCGGTCGATCGGGTCGACGTCGAAGCGAGCGGTGCCGCGGGGTCCCTGCTGCGGGTCGCCTCAACGTCTGTCCCCGTTCACGCTCCGCAAGAGTAGGTGGCTTGCACGCCGCAGACGTCGTCTTGAAAGACCTGACGACAACTCGATTGAAACATGCATTGCCATTCAGCGGCGACGGTCGTTGGATCGGTCGTCTGGGTAGTTGAACGCGAAGAGACCAACGTCTCGGCGACCGAGCAGTCGATCTCACACTGCGAGTCGAGCTGCTCAGCGAGCGCGGTGTAGCCGGTCGACATTGTGTCCTCGTTGCACAGCGCCCCGGCGCAATACGCGCCCCGCAGACACAGGTCCAGACAGTTCACCGTCGCGGGCGGTGTCTCGCCCCCGCCGATGCCCGTGTCGGGGTGCGCCACCGGCGGCGGAGGAGCAGGGCCACCACAGCTTGAGGCCGTCGTCAGGAGGCCGGCGAGAATCACGAGCGACATCCCTCGTAACGTCGGCCGTCTCACGGTTCGTACAGTTCTCCAGCCGGCGCGCCACCCGGCCGACCGTCCACGCGCACCACAGTTCCAACCAAATGGCCGCATTGCGTCACCCGAGAGTCGATGATACCCGAATCACCTGCGCCAACGAAGCGTTCCCGAGAAACGGTCGCCTTCCAGCGCCCCGCCAGTTCGAATTGCCCGATTCCCCAGTTCCTTACCAACGCGATCGGCGATGCCAGCTGCGACTCGGGCTGGCCGGGACAATCGTCACCCCCGCGTGGATGACTGCAGGAGCTGTTGCAGGCGGGTTGCTCGGTCTGTGAGCCCGGTTGGAGGGTGTCGGGGTGCTCGTCCCCATGACCGCGATCTCCAGACCGTCGGCCCCGTTGCCCCGTGTGTCATCGACGGTGAATGACATCGTTCCGGCGTGACCGCCATCAACTGGGCGACGAAGCCGCAGGTGCCCACCCCGATCTGAACCAACGCACTGTCGGCTCCGGCCGCAGTCCTCCCCGCCATACCGTTTGGGTGTAGCTCTCATCCGGACAGTTCAGTTGCGTGACCGGCGTGAAGCAGGTCGATGACGTCGTTGGGGAGGGTGACGGGCTGGACGTAGGTGGCGGCGAGGAAGGACCAGGCGGAGCTCGCTTCGCGCCCGGCACCGCACCTGAGGTCGCGACAACACCCACGACCGCGGACCTCGCTGCGCGCCTCACGGTGGCCGCGGTGGGCTGCCGAGCGTCTCTGATGTAGCCGAAAGGGTGGGGGTGTGCGCCGCGACCATCTATCGCCTCGGTGAACGCGGGGAGCTGCCCCACAGTCGGATCGTCAACTCGATCCGGGTCCGGTCCGATGACCTGAGGGCTGTCCTGGAGCGACGGAAGGGCCGACCTTGACGGACCTGACTACCCATATGCAAAATTCATCAAACCATGACCCGGACCCGCCCCCATGCCTCGCTGGCTTCCACGGTTGCTGAGCCGAATCCACGAGCTGGCGGGCCGAGGCCAGGTGCGGCTCACGTTGAAGGCAGCGCGAGAGCTGGCGTCTCTTGGCGCCGCGCTGGACGTGCAGGACGCCTGCGATGTGCTGGTCGCGCTGACCAACGACGATTTTGCGGAACGCTTCGAGTCCGAGCACACGGGCGAATGGATGTACGTCTTCAAGCCATCGGTCGCTGAGACGCTGGTCTACCTCAAGTTGCTACTGCGGTCCGCCTGCGTGGTGGTCTCGTTCCATGAGGAGGAGGGAGAAGTCGATGAAGACTAGCGGGACGAAGAAGGCGCCTCCCCGGGTGGCCAGCCGCCGGATCCTGGCCGACGATGCCTGCCCGCGGTGCGGCACGACGATGGTCGAACGACGTTCCGCCCTGAAGGTCCCGGTCAATGGTGAGGACGTATCCGTGCCCTCGGCGGTCCACCTCCGCTGCCCAAAGTGTGGCGAGGTCGTGCTGCGGTTTGGCGATGGGAAGCGTCTCCAGGAGGATGCGATCGCCGTCTACCGGAAGAAGCACGGTCTGCTGTCAGCTGACGAAATCCGCGGCATCCGGGAGCGCTTCGGTCTCACTCAGAGCGAGCTTGCTCATCTCCTCCACTTGGGCGCTAACACGATTTCGCGGTGGGAGTCGGGCAGGAACGTCCAGACGGAGGCGATGGATGTGCTGCTGAGGCTCATGCGCGACTTGCCGGGCAGCCTCGACTATCTACGCCGCCATGCCGCGTGAGCGACGGACGGCCCGAACAAGAGACGGTCGTCAACCTGGGTGTCCGGGCCGCTAAGATTTCCGCCCGGCCGAGCGCGCCGGCCCCGCGCACTCAGCGTAGGTGTCGCCTGTCTACTCGATTGAGGTGCCGGCCGGGGCCCCCGCGCCGCTCAGAGACCTGGCACCCGACATCACAGCGGTCGTCCTGACAAACACCGGCGCCGGTGCGCTCGCGGCGCGCGTCCGAGGCGTCTTCGAGCTGGGTATTTGATGGCGACCGTCATGATCTTCGCCGTCTGGGACCCGGTGATCGAGCAGTACGCCGGCCGGGTGCCCACGGCGTTCCTCCGGGCGTTGATCCACGGCGAGTCGGGTGGGAACTCCAGGAAGGAGAACCCGGCGAGCCACGCGGCCGGCCTGCTGCAGATCACCGAGATCGTTCGGCAGAATGGAACTTGGCCCGATACGAGGGGAGCGGGGAGAGCCGGCGAGCGTTCGCAGCGCAGGCTGGCGTCGGCCTGGCGATCTTCCAGTACTGGCTCTACAAGGTGCGGCGCGACGGTGACGCGAGGGCCGTTCGCCAGCCGGCGGAGCGCCGAGGTCCGGCTTGTCCCGGTCACCCGTCGAGGCGCGGCCGCCGGCAATGGCGCGGCTGGAACTCCGCGTGGCGGGGGCGCGACTCCGGGTGCTGGTGGGCACCGATCCGACCTACGGAGCGCGGCTCGCGGCCGCGCTCCGCGAGGCGCGCCCGTGCTGACGCTTCCGCCCAGTGTTCGGATCTATCTCGCCATCGGCCAGGTGGACATGCGCCGCGGCCACGACGGGCTGGCAGCCATCGTCCGCGGGCAGTGGAAGCTCGATCTC
>JAICYS010000138.1 GCA_025934105.1 Myxococcota bacterium
CACCCGCGCCCAGCATCGAGCCGTCGGATTGTACGCGGACCACTTTGAGGATCCGGCCGGCGTCCAGCTGGGCGTAGTCGGCTGCCCGCTCGTCGCCGTGAAGCTGCGCCCGATCGAGCCCCAGCTCCGCCAGGGCGCCCGCGATCTCGGCGGCCGGCGCGTTCACGAACACGCCCACCTTCAGGACGCCGGCCGGCACCGCCGACAGCACGTGGCGGGCCGCCGCGGCCGCGACGTGGCGCTTCGATCCCGGCCAGAGGTTGACGCCGATCGCGTCGGCCCCGGCGGCGGCGGCCATGGCGGCGTCCTCGGCCGTCGTGACCCCGCAGATCTTGACCAGCAGCCCCATCAGCCGCTCAGCGCCTTGAGAGCGGCGGCCGGATCGGCCGCGCGCATCAGCGTCTCGCCCACCAGCATCGCGTCCACGCCGGCGGCCCGCAGGCGGGCCACGTCGGCCGCGTCGCGGATCCCCGATTCGGCGACGATGATCCGATCCACCGGCACGCGCGCCCGCATCCGGGTGGCCAGATCGCGATCGACCTGGAACGTGCGCAGATCGCGGTTGTTGATCCCGACCACCGCCGCGCCGGCGTCCACCGCCCGCGCTACCTCGCCCTCGTCGTGGGCCTCGACCAGCGCCTCCAGGCCCACCTCGCCCGCCGCCGCCAGCAGCGCCCGCAGGCTGGAATCGTCCAGCGCCGCCACGATCAGCAGCACGGCGTCCGCGCCGGCCGCCCGCGCCTCGACGAGCTGATACCGGTCGACCACGAAGTCCTTGCGCAGGATCGGCAGCGGGCAGGCGGCGCGGGCGGCGGTCAGGTCCGCCAGCCCACCGCCGAAGAACGGACCGTCGGTCAGCACCGACATCGCCCGCGCGCCTCCGGCCGCGTAGGCCCGCGCCACGGCCGCCGGGTCGGCCGCCTGCGCGATCCAGCCGGCCGAGGGGGAGCGCCGCTTGAACTCCGCGAGGCAGGCCACCTCGCCCGCTTGCCTCAGCGCGCGGGCCAGGCTGCGGGCGGGCGGCCGGCGGGCGGCGTCCGCCTCGACGGCGGCCAGCGGGCGCGCGGCCCGCCGCGCCTCCAGGTCGGTTCGCGTGCGCGCCAGGATCTCGTCGAGGATCATGACGCCGGGGCGGAGCGCGGCGCGATGCCCCGCAGCTTCTCGAGCACCGCCAGGGCGCCGCCGCCCGCCAGCACCTTGCGCGCGGCGGCGGTGGCGGCGCGCAGATCGCGCGCGCCGCCGCTGACGTAGATGGCGGCGCCGGCGGTCATCAGCGTGGCGTTGCGGGCCGCCTCGGGGCCGCCTCCGCCCAGCACCTCCAGCGCGATCCGGGCGTTGTCGGCCGGGACGCCGCCGCGCAGCCCGACCGGATCCGCCTCGTCCAGGCCGAAGTCCGCCGGGCTCAGCTCGTAGGCGCGCACCTGGCCGTCGGACAGCTCGGCGACGAAGGTGGCCCCGGCCGGCGCGAACTCGTCGAGGCCGCCCGCGCCGTGCACGACCATGGCGCGGGCCGAACCCAGCGCCGCGTGCGCCTGCGCCAGCAGCTCGCAGCGCTCGCGGCTGAAGATGCCGTTCACGTGAAAGCGCGCGCCGCACGGGTTGGTCAGCGGCCCCAGCAGGTTGAACAGCGTGCGCACCCCGATCTCCTTGCGCGGGCCGCCGACGTGCTTGGTGGCGGCGTGGTGCGCGGGCGCGAACAGAAACGCCAGCTTGGCCTCGCGCAGGCAGCGCGCCGCCACCTCGGGTCTGGGCGCCGGGTCCAGCCCCAGCGCCTCGATGACGTCGTGCGAGCCGGACTGCGACGACTGCGCGCGGTTGCCGTGCTTGGCGACCACCACGCCCGCCCCGGCCACCACGAAGGCCGCCAGCGTCGACACGTTGATCGACCGCGAGCCGTCGCCCCCGGTGCCGCAGGTGTCGACCATGACGCCGTCGTCGACCGCGACGCCCAGCATGCGTTGCCGCATGGCGCGCGCCGCGCCGACCAGCTCGCCGACCGTCTCGCCCTTCATGCGCAGGCCGATGAACAGCCCGCCGATCTGGGCCGGCGTGGCCTGGCCGTCCATGATCTCGCCGATCACCTCGGCCATCTGCTCGGCGGTCAGATCCTGGCGGTCGATGATGCGCGCCAGCGCCTCGCGCACGTTCACGGCCGGCCTCCCCGGGCGACGAAGTTGCGCAGCAGGTCCTTGCCGGCGGTGGTCAGGAACGACTCCGGGTGGAACTGCACCCCCTCGACGGGGAGCGTCCGGTGGCGCACCGCCATGATCTCCTCGTCGGCGGTGCGGGCCGTGACCTCCAGGTCGGCGGGCACGCTGGTCTTCTCGATCACCAGCGAATGGTAGCGCGTCGCCTCGAACGGGTTGGGCAGGCCGGTGAAGACCCCTTGGCCGTCGTGAAAGATCTGCGAGGTCTTGCCGTGCATCACCCGCGGCGCCCGCACCACCTTGCCCCCGAACGCCTGGCCGATCGACTGATGGCCGAGGCAGACGCCCAGGATCGGAATCTTGCCGGCGTAGGTGCGGATGACGTCCAGGCTGATCCCGGCCTCGTTGGGGGTGCAGGGGCCGGGCGAGATGACCAGGTGGGACGGCGCCAGCGCCGCGATGTCGGCGGCGGCGATCTCGTCGTTGCGCACCACCCGCACCTCCGGCCCGATCTCGGCCAGGTACTGGACCAGGTTGTAGGTGAACGAGTCGTAATTGTCGATGACCAGCAGCATGGCCTTACTCCCGGCTCACTTGGCGACCGCCCGCGCCATCTCGACGGCGTTCAGCACCGCCCGAGCCTTGTTCACGCATTCGAGGTGCTCCTCGGACGGGACGCTGTCGGCGACGATGCCGGCGCCCGCCTGGACGTGGATGGTGTCGCCCACCGTGACCAGCGTGCGGATGGCGATGGCCAGGTCGGCGTTGCCGGCGTACGAAATGTAGCCGACCGCGCCGCCGTAGATGCCGCGGCGCGAGGTCTCCAGCTCTTCGATGATCTGCATGGCGCGGATCTTCGGCGCGCCGGAGAGCGTCCCGGCCGGGAAGGCCGCCCGGATCACGTCCGACGGCCGCGCCCCGTCGGCGGCGCGCCCGCGGATGTTCGAGACCAGGTGCATGACGTGCGAGTAGCGCTCGACCGCCAGGAGGTCGCCGACCTTGACGGTCCCGGGCGCCGAGACGCGGCCCACGTCGTTGCGCCCCAGATCCACCAGCATGACGTGCTCGGCGCGCTCTTTCGGATCGGCCCGCAGCTCGCGCTCGAGCGCGGCGTCCTCCTCGGGCGTCGCGCCGCGCCTCCGCGTGCCGGCGATGGGGCGCAGTTCGACCGCGCCCGCCTCCAGCCGGACCAGCGTCTCGGGCGAGGCGCCGGTGACGACCGCCTCGGGGAACTCCAGATGGAACATGTACGGCGACGGGTTGATGACGCGCAGCGCCCGATAGACGTCGAACGGGTCGACCCCGGCCCGCGGCGTCTCGAACCGCTGCGAATAGACGACCTGGAAGGCGTCGCCCGCCAGGATGTATTCCTGGATGCGGCGCACCCCGGCCTGGTAGGCGTCGCGCGGCACCGTCGAGTGGGGCGTGGCCGTGGGCGGCCGCGGGTCCAGCACGGGCAGCGGCGGCGCGGGGCGGGCCAGCCGATCGAGCACCGCCTCGATGCGCGCGCAGGCGTCGTCGTAGGCGCGCCCCGGGTCGCCCTCGGCCACGTCGGCGGCGGCGACCACCTTCACGGTGCCGCGGAGGTTGTCGAAGATGACGACCGTGTCGGTGAGCGCGAAGCAGACCTCGGGCAGCCCCAGCTTGTCCGGCTTGGTCGACGGGAGCCGCTCGAAGCTGCGGACGGCGTCGTAGCCCAGCCAGCCCACCGCCCCGCCGAAGAAGCGGGGCAGCCCGGGCGGCACCGCCGGCGCCAGCCGGGACAGGTAGTCGTCGACGAAGCGCAGCGGCGCGTCGGCCCGGACCTTCTCGACCGCGCGCAGCTCACCGCTGCCGTCGTCCGTCAGGATCTCGACGGCCGAGCCGCGGGCCCGGATGACCGCGCGGGGGCGGACGCCGGCGAAGCTGTAAGCGGCCCACTTGTCGCCGCCGACGACGCTCTCCAGCAAGAACGAGTACGGCCCGCGCCCCAGCTTGGCGTACGCCGACACGGGCGTGTCGCTGTCGGCCACCACCTCACGATAGACGAAGGCCAGGCGGCCGCGGCGGGCCAGGTCGAGAAAACCAGCGCGATCGGGGACGAAACGCACGAGCTCGACACCATACCACGGCGATCAAAGTGGCTCGCGTCACGCGCTGACCGAGGCGGGCGCTGGACCGTCGCGACCGGTCGCGGAAGTTTTCGCTCGACGCGAGATCCGGCGGACATCGGCAGCGAAATCGGGTAAGCGGGACGGATTCGGTTATCATCGGCGGTCGTCGGTCCTTCCTCGTGCAATCTGCAGATTCGTCCCCGGCGCCCGGACTTCGCACCCGGCGGTTCGTGGCCTGGACCCTCCGGCACGGGGCGCTCTTGTGGACGGTCGCCATCCTGCTGGCGGTGCCGGCTGGCTGGCGGACGGTGCGCCTCTACCAGCACCTGCGCAGCGACATCGAAGAGCTGCTGCCGCGGAACGCCCCCAGCGTGGTGGCCATCGAGGAGCTGCGCCGGCGGATGGCCGGCCTGCAGTACCTGGGCGTCATGGTCGACGTGGGGCGCCCCGAGAACATCCCGGCCGGCGAGCGCTTCCTGGACGACCTGGCCGCCCGCGTGCGCCGCTATCCGCGCAGCGAGGTCAGCGACGTGCGGACCGGCTACGCGGCCGAGCGGGCCTTCGTCGAGGCGCACGCCGGCAGCCTGATCGCGCTCGAAGACCTCACCACCATCCGCCAGCGGATCGAGGACCGCCTCCACTGGGAGTACGCGAAGAAGACCGGCACGCTGCTGGACGAGAACGAGCCGGCGCCCCCGCTGAACTTCGGCGACATCGAGCGGAAGTACGCCAGCCAGCTGGGCGGCGGCGACCTCGAGCGAAATCGCTTCTCAAACCGCGCGCTGGCCTCGACCCTGATGATCATCGAGGTGGGCGGCTTTTCGACCGGCGCCTCCCAGGCGGCGGCGCTGATCCGGCACGTGCAAGCCGACGTCCGGGCGCTGGGCGGGCCCCAGCACTACGCGCCCGGCATGCGGATCGGCCTGGCCGGCGACGTCGCCATCTCGGCCGAGGAGATGGCCGCGCTGGTCCAGGACCTGACGCTGTCGTCGGTGCTGGTGGTGGTGGCCGTGCTGCTGGCCCTCTACTTCTTCTACCGGTGGTCGCGCAGCTTGCCCGCGCTGTTCTTCCCGCTGGCGCTGGCGGCCCTCTACGCGTTCGGGCTGGCCAGCCTGCCCCCCTTCGGGGTGACCGAGCTGAACTCGAACACGGCCTTCCTGGGGTCGATCATCGTCGGCAACGGAATCAACTTCGGGATCATCCAGCTGGCGCGCTATCTGGAAGCCCGCCGCAACGGCCATTCGGTCGAGGACGGGCTGGCCATCGCGCTTTGGGGGACCCGCTGGGGGACGCTCTCGGCGGCCATGGCGGCCGGCGTCGCCTATGCGTCGCTGGTGGCCATGCAGTTCCGCGGCTTCCGGCAGTTCGGCGTGATCGGTGGGCTGGGGATGGTGTTCGCCTGGGTGACCACGGTGGTGCTGATGCCGCCGCTGCTGTCGTGGCTGGACCGCGGCCGGCACGCGCCCGGCGCGCATCGCAGCTCGGGGCGGATCATGGGCGCGGTGGCCCGGACGGTGGCGGCGCGGCCGCGTCTGTTCGTCGTCTTGGCCGCCGTGTTGACGGCGCTGTCGCTCTGGCAAGTGCGGCGGTTCGGGCGCGATCGGCTGGAATACGATTTTTCGCGGCTGCGGCGCCGCGACACCTGGACCTCGGGCGAGGGCTACTGGGGCAAGCGGATGGACACGCTGCTCGGGCGCTACCTGACCCCCACCGTCATCCTGACCGACAGCCAGGCCGAGGCGCGGGCCGTCGCCGCGCGCCTGCGGGCGGAGGCCTCGCACCCGCCGCTGGCCAGCATGATCGCGTCCATCCGCACCTACGACGACCTGGTCCCGCCCGACGAGCCGGCCAAGCAGGCCGAGCTGGCGATCCTGCGCCGCAAGATGACGCCCAACGTCCGCGACAACATGCCGGCGGCCGATCGAGAAAAGCTGGATCGCCTGATCGGCCCGCCGGTTCAGCCGGGGAGCGCCGCCGCCGAACCGCCCCCGCCCATCCGGCCGGCCGAAGTCCCGGAGGTGATGACGCGCGGGTTGCGCGAGCGGGACGGAACCGCCGGCCGAGCGGTGCTGGTCTATCCGAACCCGGCCGAGGGGTGGTGGCGCGGCGAGACCATCTCGACGTTCGTCAAGCAGCTCCGGCAGGTGGCGCAGGCGCCGGTGGCGCTGGGCGGGCGGCCGGCGCGCGTGGCGGGCGGGCCGGCGCTGTCGTTCGACATCATCTCGTCGATGGAGCGGGACGGCCCCCTGGCCTCGCTGCTGGCCTTCCTGGGCGTGGTCGCGACGGTGCTGATCATCTTCCGGCGCGGGCTGGCGACGCCGTTCGTGATCGGCTCGCTGGTGATCGGCGTGCTGTGGCTGTTGGCGCTGACCATCGTGCTGCGGATCAAGATCAACTTCGTCAACTTCATCGCGTTCCCGATCACCTTCGGCATCGGGGTCGACTACGCGGTCAACGTGATGGCGCGTTATCTGCGCGACGGCGCGCGGGACGTGGCCGGCGCGGTGCGGGGCACGGGCGGCGCGGTGGGCCTCTGCTCGCTGACCACCATCGTCGGGTACTCGTCGCTGCTGATCGCCCAGAACGTCGGCCTGTTCCTGTTTGGCCTGCTGGCGGTGTTCGGCGAGATCGCGTGCCTGACCACCGCGGTGGTGGTGCTGCCGGCGGTGTTGCTGCTGGTGCGGCGCTCGCCTCCCCCGCAACCGCCGTCGCTGGACTGGGACGAGGCGACGCGGGCCGCGGCCGAGATCGGCTCGGACGGCTTCCCGTCGCCGACCCCGGCGGCGCGCCCCGTCCCCGCCGAACGGGGCGAGGGATAGCCGGCGCGGCTACAGCCAGCCGAGCGCGCGCCCGACCAGCAGCACGGCGGCGCCCCAGACGCCGGCGGCGACGTCGTCCAGCATGATGCCGAGGCCGCCGGGGAGGTTTTCGGCGGCCCGGGCCGGCCAGGGCTTGAACTGATCGAAGATCCGGAAGGCGACCACGCCGGCGACCAGCGCGCGCGTGGTGGGCGGCGCGGCGATCCAGGTCACCAGCACACCGGCCACCTCGTCGATGCAGACGATCTGCGGGTCCTCGGTCCCCAGGCGGCGTTCGACGCGCCCCGAAGCCCAGATGCCGATCCAGGTCACGAGCGCCGCCGCGATCGCCACCGCTGCCGGACCGTGCGGGCGCAGCAGCAGATAGAGCGGGATGGCGCCCAGCGTGCCCCAGGTTCCGGGCGCCAGCGGCAGGTGGCCGCAGCCGAACCAGACCGACAGGACGTGAGCCAGGACGTCGGCGGGCGACCGAAGCGGCGGGGGCCCTGCGTCGTCCGTCACGGCAACCAGGCGCGCTCGCGCTCGACCCAGTCGAACACCTCGCGCAGGATGGCCACGCCGTTGTGCGCGGTCGCCTCGTCGATGGTCAGCGCCGGCTGGATGCGGAAGCTGGCCGCGTAGGCCATGGTCAGCAGCCCCCGGCGGACCGCCTCGTTGAAGATGCGCTCGGTCACCTTGCGCGGCAGCGGCGCCTTGGTCTTCTTGTCCGCGACCAGCTCCATCCGGATCAGCAGGCCGGCGCCGTCCACGTAGCCCACGAACGGGTAGCGGTCGACGAACGCCTCCAGCTCGCGCTTGAGGGTGGCGCCCACCAGCCGCGCGTTCTCGGTCAGGTTCTCCTCGTCGATGATGCGCAGCGCGGCGGCCCCGGCGGCGGCGGCCAGCGGGTTGCCGCCATAGCTGGACGACGACCCCGACGGGTTCCCCCAGGGCTTGGCCTGCGCGATGGCGTCGGTGGTCAGCAGCCCCGACAGCGGGAAGCCGCCGCCGAACGCCTTGCCGATGGTGACCACGTCCGGCCGGACGCCGGTGTGGTCCAGCCCCCAGCGCTTGCCGGTGCGGCCGAGGCCCGTGATCATCTCGTCGACGATCAGCAGCGCCCCCAGATCGTCGGCCAGCGCGCGCACCGCGGGCAGGAACTCCTTGGGCGGGATCACGTTGCCGGCCGTCCCCTGCATCGGCTCGACGATCACGGCCGCCACCTCGCCGGCGCTGGCGGTCTTCACCTGCTTGGCGCCGAGCTCGGCGCAGGCGATGCCGCAGCTCGGATAGGTCAGCTTCAGCGGACAGCGGTAGCAGTCGGCGTACGGGATCTGGTGCGACCCCGGCAGCATCGGGCCCAGCTTGTCCTTGAACGTCGATCCCATCAGCGACAGCGCTCCCATGGTCTTGCCGTGGAAGCCGCCCCAGAAGCTGACGAACTCGTACTTGCCGGTGGCGCACTTGGTGAGGCGCAGCGCGCTCTCGACCGCCTCGGCGCCGCCCGAATAGAGCTGCAGGCGGTGGACGCCCGGGGCGGGCGGCTTTGCGGCCAGCCGCTCGGACAGCTCGACCCGCGCGCGCGAGGTGAACGATCCGACCGACGCCCGGGCGGCCTGATCCTGCACCGCCTTCACCCAGCTCGGGTGGCTGTGCCCCAGCGCGTTGACGTTGATGCCGCCGATGAAGTCCAGGTAGGTGTTGCCGTCGACGTCGGTGACCGCGCTCCCCTGCCCCTCCTCGACGACGATGCCGGCCATGACGGCGTAGCCTTGCAAACCGGGCGCGGCGTGGGCGTCCTCGCGCTTTCGCAACGCCTGGCTCTCCGGGCCCGGGACGGGCGTTCGCAGGTTGGCTTTCTGGTTCTTCGGCTGGGATTGGTTCATCAGGTCCCCACCCGCCCCTCGGGGCGAGCGAACACGAAGTATCGCTGCATCGGGTAGTTCCATGCGTTGCTGACGATCACAGAGGTGATCACGCGGGCCAAGAAATACTCGATGCGCAGCACCACGTGGAACAAATACTCGCCGCCGGTGTTCAGCCCCAGGCTGGCCAGGGACACGATCCCGTACCGCCAGGCTTGGTGCGACGCCGGCAGATCGGTGGCCTTGTACGTCAGGCGCCGTCCCATGATGAAGTTGACCACGGCGCCGCTGAAGGCGCCGAGCGCCGTCGCCACCACCGCGTCGAGGTGTGCCCACTCGACGCCCATCACCATCACCAGGTAGTCGACCAGGGTGGCCGTGATGGCGGCCGCGTGATGACGTGCCAGTTGCCGCCAGCCGCGGGGGGCGGCGGGCGGCGGGTGTTGCTGCTCTTGCGTCAAACCGCGCTACACGGTTCCGACGGGCACGTCGGGCTTGGTGGCAATTCCGTCCTGGCCCTCGAACGCGGCCCGGGCGGCCTTTTCGCGCGCCCGCAGGGCGGCGGCCACCGCGGACAGCCGCTGGAGGACCGAGATGTTGGCCACCACGGCCACGATGGTCAGGCTGAAGATGATGGGCAGCTCGCGCAGGGCCAGCGACGGCGAGCCCGCGAACAGCGTGCTGCAGATCGGCGTCAGCGTCGACCCGGTCAGAAGATAGGCGGCGCGCTCACCGCGGCGCATCGCCCCGCGCGGGGCCTCGACGCGCATGGCCTCGGCCTTGGCGGTCGCGTAGCTGATCATGAACGAGCCGGCCAGCGCCGCCAGCACGATGAACAGGACCTGATCGTGGCCGCGGTAGTAGTAGACGAGACCGCCGAAGAAGAAGAGCTCGCCATATCGATCGACGGCGGCGTCGACCACTTCGCCGGCGTCCGACGACAGGCCGGTCTTGCGCGCCAGCAGGCCGTCGATGATGTCGCCGAAGGCCGCCAGGATGGCCAGCGTTCCCGCCAGGCCGAACCAGCCGAAGCCCAGCGCCACGCCGGCGCCGGCGGCCGGCACCAGCGAGGCCAGCGTCACCTGGTTGGGGGTGATGTGCAGCGCGGCGATGAAGTCGATCAGCGGATCCAGAATCCAGTAGACCATCTCCATGGTCGGCTTGTTCAGGAACAGGCTGCCGCCGTCGGCGTCGGTGCGCTTGTGGTGGACGCGCCCCACCAGCGCCCACCGCACCGCGTAGGCTATAGACAGCGCCACGAACAGCCCCGTGGTGGCGATCGAGATCTTCAGGTCGGCCATGGGCAGCTCCTCATGACGACGCCCCCGAGGCGCGCGTGCGTTTCGCAGACACCTCGTCGCCGTCCAGCGCCGCCAGCCCCTCGAGCGGCAGCTCGCGCCCGCCTTCGCGGGCCGAGGCGTACGCGGTGGCGATCAGCTGGACGCACAGGAACGACTCCTCGGCCTCGCGGCCGACGAACTCGCGGCGCGCGATGGCGGTCTTGAAGTCGTCGAACATCGAGTTGAACCAGGTGACGTGGCTGGAGTCCATCCAGTCCGACGAGATGGCCTGCCGCTCGAACGTCCATCCGATCGCGCCGCCGGCGCCGCGCTCTTGCACGGCCAGCTCGACGTCGTCGTCCTCGACGCGGATGGCGCCCCGGTCGCCGTGCACGGTGTAGAGCACCTTGCGCACGCCGGCGTTCCAGGACAGGTGCGCCGAGGCGATCCCGGTCGGGAAGCGCAGGTTGCACGAAAAGTCGTCCTCGGTGTCGTAGGGGCCGAGCGTGGTGGTGCGGGCGCTGATCCCGACGGGGTACGACCCGAGCCACTCGAACGCCAAATAGAACGTGTGGCTGCCGTGGTCCATGGCGATGCCGCCGCCGGAGTAGCGCCGCTCGCGCCGCCAGTCCGTCCTCCAGGCCGGCACGCCCTTGGCGTGCGTGTTGCGGAAGGTCTGCAACGTCACCAGGTGGACCTTGCCGATGCGACCCGAGCCGATCAGGCTGCGCACGGTCTTGATGACGGGCGCGTGCTTGTAGTTGTGGCACGGGTAGAGCACCCGCTGGACGGCGGTGGCCTGCCGGAGCATCGCGCGCGCCTCCTCGATCGACGCCGCCAGCGGCTTTTCGCACAGCACGTGCAGCCCGCGCGCCTGCGCGTCCAGCGCGACGGCGGCGTGCTCGGAGGGCGGCGTGGCGATGTCGACGAAATCCAGGCGCCCGGCCTCGGCCTCCAGCAAGGCGCGGTGGTCGGCGTAGACGCGGGCCCCCGGCCAGGCGGCCTGCGCGGCGGCCCGCCGCTCGGGCGAGACGTCGGCGATCGCGACGATCTCGACGTCGCCTCCGTTTTCGGCGCGCTGCCGGTACCCGGCGGCGTGCCCCTTTTCCATGATGAACCCGTACCCGATCAGCGCGCCGCGCAGTGGATGCATTTGACTCCCGAGTGAAGCTGCATTGCCGTTCGCCCCGTTTACCACAACCGTAGATTTCGATCTAAGTCCGAAACTGGCGAGATCCATTGACGAACGCCCGGCCGGGGGTCTAGGTTCCGCTGCCATGAACGACCCGCTTTCGACGGCCGATCCCGAAGTCTTCGAGCTCTGTCGCGCCGAGGAGCGCCGCCAGGCCGAGAAGATTCGTCTGATCCCGTCGGAAAACTACGTCTCCAAGGCGGTGCTGGAGGCGTCGGGAACGGTGTTCACGAACAAGTACAGCGAGGGCTATCCGGGCAAGCGGTACTACGAGGGACAGGACTTCGTCGATCCTCTCGAGACCCTCACCATCGACCGCGCCAAGACGCTGTTCGGCGCGGCGCACGCCAACGTGCAGCCCTACTCGGGCTCGCCGGCCAATCTGGCCGTGTACCTCGCGTTTTTGAAGCCCGGCGACAAGGTGATGGGGCTCGCGCTGCCGATGGGCGGGCACCTGACGCACGGCTGGAACGTCTCGATCACCGGGAAGTTCTTCACGCCCGTCCAGTACGGGGTCCGCAAGGACACCGGGCGCCTGGACTACGACGAGATCCGGGACCTGGCCAAGAAAGAGCGCCCGGCGCTGCTGTGGGCCGGCGGGACGGCTTATTCGCGGCTGTGGGACTTCGAGACCATGGCGTCGATCGCGCGCGACGTGGGCGCGCGGTTCTGCGCGGACATCGCCCACATCGCCGGGCTGGTGGCGGGCGGCGTCCACCCCTCGCCGGTGCCGCACGCCGACGTGGTCACGACCACCACCCACAAGACGCTGCGTGGGCCGCGCGGCGGCATGATCCTCTGCCGGGCCGAGCACGCCCAGGCCATCGACCGGGCCGTGTTCCCCGGCCTGCAGGGAGGGCCCCACGTGCACAACACCGCCGCGCTGGCGGTGGCGCTGAAAGAGGCCGCCCAGCCGTCGTTCAAGGAGTACGCGAAGCGCGTGGTGGCGAACGCCAAGGCGCTGGCCGCCGAGTTGATGGCCCGCGGCTTCGACGTGGTGTCGGGCGGCACCGACAACCACCTGATCCTGATCGACCTGACCAACAAGAAGGTCGCCGGCAAGGTGGCGGCCAAGGCGCTGGACAAGGCGGGCATCGAGCTGAACTACAACTCGGTCCCCTACGACACGCGCAAGCCGTTCGACCCGTCGGGGATCCGGCTCGGTTCGCCGGCCGTCTCCAGCCGCGGCATGGGCGAGGCCGAGATGAAGCTGATCGCGGCCTGGATGGACCGGGTCGTGGCCGACCCGAGCGAGGAGACCGCGGCCAAGGTGCTGGCCGAGGTCCGCGAGGTGACGCGGAAGTTCCCGGCCCCGGGCATCTCCGCCTAGCCGGCGGTGGTCGAATCCACGGCACGATGCTGACCCCTTTCACGAAGACCGCGGCCGCCCTGGCGCTGCTGCTGGCGTTCACCGGCCTGGCGCGCGGCGAGACGATCGAGCTGCTCGACAAGACCAAGCTGAACGCCAAGGTGATCCACTACTACGACGGCGTCTACACCATCGAGTCCAACGGCCAGACGATGAAGCTGCCGCGCGAGAAGATCCGCACCATCAGCTTCCAGGCGCCGCCGCCCCGCGCCGAGTTTTCGACGCCCGAAAAGACCTTCGAACGCTGGCGCAAGGCCCTGTCGGACGGCGCCGCCGAGCGGGTCATCGACTGTTACGCCCTCATGTACCAGGGGATGCTGGCCACGCAGATGGGCCTCGGGCAGACCCAGGACGGCATGAAGAAGATGCAGAAGGAGATCGAGGGGACCAAGTTCCAGATCAAGGAGGCGAAGACCAAGGGCGACACCGCCACCTTGAAGGTCCTCCGCCAAAAGGGCGACGAGAGCGACACCGGCGAGATCGCGTTCGTCAGAGAAAACGGCGAATGGAAGATGCTCCCGCCGCAGTGAGCGGCTCGTGATCTCGATTTGAAGACGCGCCTTCTCCTCCTGGTCGCCGCCACCGTCTGCCTCGGGTCCGCCACGGCCCGAGCCACGACGACGATCGATCCGATCGCCCGGCCGATCGAGCTGAATCCGTTCCGCAAGCTGGCCGCCAACGACGGGGCGGCCGCCGGAGCGCCCGCGCCGGTCGCCGCGCGCTGCCAGCGCGACGAGGACTGCGGCGACGAGAGCATCTGCGAGGCGGGCGCCTGCAAGCCGATCCAGATCCGGACCAACGTCCTTTACCTCTATTACCGCGAGGGCACGTTCCGGGAAGCGCTGCTGCTCTACTGGGCGCGCAAGGCCAACCCCGGCTACACGGTGCTGGCGCCGCTTTACTGGCACTACTGGAGCGCCACCTCCGAAACGCGCATCCTGGCGCCGTTTTACTGGCGGTTCGAGGACCGCGCCGCGCGCAGCACCATGACCTGGTACGGGCCGGCGGTCGTGACCAGCGGACCGCGCGGCCACGGGTTCGGCCTCATGCCGATCTTCTACGCGTCCGCCGGTGGCGGCTGGGCGGCGCCGCTGCTGGGCACGTTCTCGTTCCACGACCCCGAGACCCGCACGTCGATCGGCGCGGCGGCGTTCCTTTACTGGTGGCGGCGCACGCCGGCGCGCGCCACCGACGTGGGCCTGCCGCTGTTCGTCTCCACGCGGACGGCCGGCAGCGCGTTCACGTTTGCGCTGCCGCTCAACTTTTATTGGCGCAGCGTCGACCACAAGCACCTCCTGGCCGTGCCGCTCCTTTACTGGAGCAGCCACCCCACCGGTGGCTGGTTCCTGACCTGGCTCGGCTACGCGCACCGGGACGGCTCGGAATTCGGCCGCTCGCTGGCCTGGCTCTACTGGTGGGGCGGCAACGAGAAGGAACCCTCCAGCTATCACGTGCTGTTCCCGCTGTTCTGGGACTTCCAGGGGAAGCGAGAGCGCACCACCATCGGCTTCCCGCTGTTCTGGCGGTTCCGCGGTCCCGGCTGGAACACCACCGTGGCGGCGAACGTCGTCCACGTGCGCGACGGAAGCTGGTCGCTGGACACGTTCTTCCCGCTTTACTGGGGCGTCGGCGACGATCACACCGGGCGGCTCACGCGCCTGCTGCTGCCGTTCTTTTACTGGCACCGCTCCGATCAGGACCGCGCGGCCACGCTGGTGACGCCGGTCGGCGGCTACACGCGCGACACGGCGGCCGGCACCCGGAGCTGGCTCATCCTGCCGTTCCTCTCCTGGGGGCATCGCGACCGCGGGGGCGAGCGGAAGCTGATCACGCCGCTCTACTACAGCCACGTCGATCGCGACCAGGGCGCGACGACGCACCTGGCCGGGCTGCTGTTTTATCGGCGCGCCGACGCCGAGGGCTCGACCACCACGCTGTTCCCGCTGTTCTGGCGCTTCTGGGACGCGGCCACCGGCGCCACCGCGACGGCCCTGTTCCCGCTGTTCGAGCACCGCTCGGGCCCGCGCGACGACACCACCGTCGTCGGCCCGGTCTACTGGCGCAGCTTCAAGAACGGCGGCTGGGGCGCGGG
>JAICYS010000282.1 GCA_025934105.1 Myxococcota bacterium
CAGGTCGCGGCTCTCCGGCACGGCGCGGCCGAGGGCGTGGAACGCGGCGGCGCGCGCCTGCAGCAGCTCGGCCAGGCGGGCGGCCTCGGCCGGCGTCGGGCGCGCGCGCCGATCGCCGTCCTGCCGGTACGCACGCACGAGCGCCTGCAGGGCCTGGATCTCCAGCACCGGCTGGCCGGCCGCGCGCGCCGCCACCGCCGCCGACCGCGACTCGCGCGGCGCCGGGACGGCGCTGTGGGCCGGGATCGACCGCCGTCCGTTCAGCGGCGCGCCGAACTGCCACGGCGGCGCGCTGCATCCGGCCGCCAGGACCGCTGCCGCCGCTGCCCCGCGCCAGCTTGGCCTCATCGCCCCCACTCCCGCGGCGCCGGAACGGCCACCATCGCCAAGAAGGCCCCGCCGGCGAACGCGCCCGCCAAGAACGCCAGCATGGGCAGCCCGACCGGCTCGCGCAGCACCGCGGCCGGGATGGTGGCGGCCGCCATCGGCGCCAGCGCCAGCGGCAACGCCAGCAGGCCCCGCGCCCCTGCGCTGAGCATGAGCAGGATCGCGATGGTGGCCGCCGCCATCACCAGCCCCGCCCGCAGCGCCGGGTTCCAGACCAGCGACAGCGCCCGGTCGTTGACCACGCCCCCGATCGGCTCGGCATCCAGCCGGAAGGCGCCGGGCGAGTCGGCGGCCACCGGCATCCCGACCAGCGGGCCCAGCCCCTCCAGCGTCGCGCTGCGGACCTCGTCGGCCAGGACGCCTTCGGTGGGCAGGTTCGCGCCGTAGAGCATCTCGCGGAAGTCGAGCCGGGCGGTGTGCCGGCGGCGCACCGCCGCCAGGAGCCGCGCCAGCGAGCTGGCCGTCGCCGCCACCACCTCGGGCGGCATGCGCGGGCCGTACACCGCCTCGACGATGGTGCGGACGTCGTCGGTGCTGGCCCCCGTCGCCAGCGCGCGCGCTCCCAGCACCAGCCGCTCGACCTGCCCCGCGGCCAGCGGGAACGGGTGGTGCGCGGCGAAATCGCGGACCGCGTCGCCGATCTCGCCGTCCAGGCGCGACGGATCGGCGGCCGGGATCAACGCCACCGCCCGCGCCGTCCGCTGAACGGAGGTGGACTCGGCGGCGCTCAGCGGGCGGCCCGAGCGCGCGCAGATCCGCATCACCCGCTGCGCCAGGTCGCCGGCCAGGATCCCCTCGCCGACCAGGCGGGCGCTGGGGTCGGTGCCGGGCGCGGTCAGCTCGACCCGCGCCAGCGCGTGGCGCAGCTCGCGATCGGCGTAGCGCTCGGCGTGCGCCACGATGGCCGCGTGATCGACGGTGGGGTCGTCGTCGAAGCGGACGCCAATCAGCGCCTCGCGGTGGTCCGCCGAGAGCTCCAGGCGCACGGCCGGATCGGTCCGGGCCTGCACCAGAATGCGCCGCAGCTCCTCGGGATCGTCGGGTATGCCGCTCGCCTCCTTGCCTTCGAAGGTGATGCCCAGGAACAGGTCGGCGACGGACCAGGCGTTCGCGACGCCGGGCTGGGCCCGCAGATCGTCGGCCATCCGGCGCAGCTCGCGCAGCACCACCGGCTCGTCCAGGTCGCCGCGCAGGCTGATGAAGAACATCGGCGCCGCGCTCCACTGGCGCGTCTCGACCCGGACGCGCGGCGCCAGCGCCGCCGTCTCCAGCACCAGGCCGGCCGCCAGCGCCAGCACCAGTCCCAGCCATCGCGGCCGCCCGGCGGCGGCGTCGGCCGCGTCGCGGGCGCGCGTCCCGAACAGCGCCACCGCCCCGGCCGCCAGCGCGGCGGCGGCCCCCATCCAGCGCACGCCCGCCACCGGCACCAACGCGAAGGGCGCCGCCGCGGCGGCCGCGACCGCCAGCGCCCGACTGCCGCGGCGCCGCCCCAGCGGGAAGCGCGCCCGGCGGGCGGCCAGCAAGACGAAGAATACCCAGGCCGCCGCAAACGCCGGCGGCAGCAGGCGGGCGCGATGCCGGCGGGGATCGGGCCAGAGCGGCCGGGCTTCCAGGCCCCCCGCCGACGGCACGATGGCCAGCCCGGAGTCCTGGACGGCGGCGGCCAGCGCGGGCTCGCTCTTCTGCCAATCCGCGACGTCGACCAGCAGGCGGACGCGGCGCCCGTTCTCGGTCAGGAACCAGCCGAGCGCGTCGGCCCGCCGCACGATGCGCTGGCGCGCCTCTTCGTTCTCGCGCTCTTCCTGGGCGGCGGCGCCGGCGGGGGTGCGCGGCGCGCTGGGGCCGCGCGCGATGCGCCCGAGATCGATGATTGCGCCGCGCCCGCGTCCCAGCACGCGGCGGGCGCTGGGTTTTCCGGCGGCGTCGACCGTGATGTCCAGCAACGCCGACGGACCGAACACGGCGCGCACGCCCGGCACGGCCGCCAGCCGCTGCTCGGCCACCTCGACGGCGTGCCGGTTGGCCGCGTCGTAGAGGTCGTCGACCTCGACTTCGATCTCGGTCAGCGAGCCGACGCCGAAGCGCGCCGCCGTCTCACGCCCACGCGCGACCGCCGCCGACCGCGCCGGCGTCCAGGCGAACGGATCGGGCGCAGCCAGCGCGGGACGCGTCAGAGCGGCGGCGGTGGCCAGCGCGACCGCCGGGAGAGACCCGAGTCTCACTCGGCCAAGGTACCACGGTGATCTGGCAGGAACCCTGGAAGGGTGTTCCTTGGACCTGCCGCGACGGACTCCGCTGGGCACAGCCCAGCTCCGTCCAGGTCGTCAAACAGGAACCCTGGAAGGGTGTTCCTTGGACCTGCCGCGAGGGGCTATCGAATGAAGGTGGCGGCGCGGGCGACGGCGACGCTGCGCTCGGCCTGCGCGTCGGTGATGAGCTGCGCGTCGAGCAAGAGCTGATATTCGCCGCGCAGGTGCGTGTTCAGCAGGTACGGCCCGTCGGTGTTGATGGTGTACCGGACGCCCGCCTGCTCGAACGCCTGCAGCGCGCGCCCCAGCTCTTGCAAGTCCTCGACGGCGTGGGTCCGCAGGTTCGAGCTGGGACAGATCTCCAGCACGGTCCCGCTCTCGGCGATCTTCCGGACCGCCTCCTCGCTCTTGGCGGCCGCCACGCCGTGGCCGATCCGGGCGGGCGCCAGCTCCTTGAGCACCGCCAGCACACCCGGCACGGCGGTGTATGGGGTCTCGCCCGTGTGCACCGTCGTCCCGAGCGACGCAGCCCGGGCGCGCGCGAAGAGGTCGCGATAGCCCGCCACCTCGTCGCGCAGCTCCAGCGTGTGGACCTCGGGTCCGGCCAGGTCGATGCCGACCACGCCGCGCGCGCGGTACTTAACCGCCTTCTTGACGAGGATCTCGTTCAGCTCCAGCGGGAACTCGCGGGCCAGGCAGAAGATGAGTCCGGCGCGGACGCTGTACTCCAGGCAGGCCCGATCCATGCCGCGCAGGGCCGCGTGGATGATGTGGTCCAGGTCGCGTTCACCGCCCAGGTTGCGCTTCATCGGATTGAAGCGCAGCTCGATCAACGACACGCCGCTCGACCGAAACTCCTTGCCGATGATCTCGTAGACCGAGCGCTCGATGGCGGCCGGCGACGACTGAATCTTCTCGGTCCAGTGGTGCAGGATGGCCAGATAGTCGTCGAGCGAGGCGATGTTCTCGGGCTTGGCGGTGACCAGGTCCCGGAACTCCCAGTACGTCGACACCGGCAGCTTGAATCCCTGCTCGTGCGCGATCGACCACAGGACGTGGGGCGCGACCGCGCCACCCACGTGGATGTGCAGATCGCAGAGCTCGAGGGCGGGGTCGAGCATCGTTCACCTTCATCTTAGCGCGCCCGACGGCGCCCTGGGAGGTGTGACGCTCCACGCGCAGGTGCGATAGGCGCGGCGGCGCGCTTATCGGCTGCCGGCGGCGGCTTTGACGGGGGCCGGCAGGGCCACGGCGGGCTTGGACTGGCCGTTGCGGTTGAGCAGCGACCGCAGCTCTTGCCCGGGCGAAAAGATGATGGTCTCTTGCTGCGGGATGGTGATCGGCGCGCCGGTGGCCGGGTTCTTCACCATGCGGGGCGGGCGCCGCCGCTTCGCGAAGGTGCCGAAACCCGGGTATGTCAGCCGCGCGGTCTGGTTGCGGGTGACGCGCGTGCGGATGAAGTAGTCGCCCATCTCCGTGAACACGGCGTCGACGATCTGGGCCACCGCCCGCTTCGTCAACCCACGCGGCAGGTTCTTGCCGGCGTAAACACGCTCGATGAGCTCCGCCTTCGTCATGTCGTCTCTCCCGGTCCCCAGCTCACGGGGCGGCCAGAGTACGGATTCGAAATTGATGTGTCAACGCGGCAACGGCCGACGCGCGGCATGTTTTTTTGGCGTATTCTAAACGGGCGCCGGGAGTGAACTTGCGATGACGACGTCCACCAAGGTGACCTACGTCAGTCTGTCAGCCGACGATCCGGAGATCGACGCCGGGTTCCAGGCCGCGATTGCCGCCGCGCGCGGCGCCATGAACCGCACCCATCCGGCGCGCGTGGCCGGCGAGGACCGACCGAGCGACGGCGTCATCGAAAGCCGCAACCCGGCCGACACGCGCCAGGTCGTCGCCCGCGTGGCCAGCGCCGCCGCGTCAGACCTGCGTGACGCGGTGGCCGCCGCGCGCGCCGCCTATCCCGCCTGGAGCGCGCGCCCCTGGGAAGAACGCGCCGCCATCGTCGAGAAGGCCGGCCAGGCCATCCGCGCGCGCCGCTTCGAGCTGTCGGTCTGGATGATCCTCGAGATGGGGAAGAACCGGGTCGAAGCGCTGGGCGAGATCGAAGAGACCGCCGACCTCCTCACCTACTACGCCGGCCAGATGCGCGAGAACCGCGGGTACGTGCGCGAGATGGGACGCCTGGCGCCGACCGATCGCAACACCAGCGTGCTGCGGCCGTACGGTGTCTGGGCCGTCATCGCCCCCTGGAACTTTCCCTACGCGCTGATGGGCGCGCCGATCGCGGCGGCGCTGGTCACCGGCAACACGGTGGTGTGCAAGCCATCCTCCGAGACGCCCCTGTCGGCGCTGAAGCTGACGGAGATCTTCGAAGCCGCCGGCGTGCCGCGGGGCGCGCTCTCCTGCCTGCCCGGCAGCGGGCGCGTGATCGGCGACGGGCTGGTCGGCCATCCGGACGTGGACGGCATCACCTTCACCGGCTCGTTCGACGTCGGGTTCGGCCGCATCTACCAGAAATTCGCCCGCGCCTTTCCCAAGCCCGCCGTCGTCGAGATGGGCGGCAAGAACCCGGCGCTGGTCATGCCCAGCGCCGACCTGGCTCAGGCCGCGCAAGGGATCTACCGATCCGCGTTCGGGATGAACGGCCACAAGTGCTCTGCCTGCTCGCGCGTGTACGTTCACCGCGACGTCGCCGGCCGGCTGGTCGCCGAGCTGGCGCGGCTGGCCGACGCGATCGACCCGGGCGATCCGCTGGACAAGGGCGTGTTCGTCGGTCCGGTCGCCACCAAGCAGAGCTACGAGGACTATCAGCGGTACGTGGCCTCGGCCCGGGCGGCCGGCCCCGGCGTGGTGCGGGCCGGCGGGGCCGTGCTGACCGACGGCGCCCGCGCCCACGGCTACTTCGTCCGCCCGACGGTGCTGGCCGACCTGCCGACCGGGCACGAGCTGTTGCGCGAGGAGCTGTTCGTCCCCATCGTCGCCGTCGAGTCGGTGGGCAGCCTGGACGAGGCGCTCGAGCGCGCCAACGACACCAAGTTCGGCCTGACCGCCGGGCTGTTCGCGCGCGACCAGCGCGAGATCGACACCTTCTTCGAGCGGATTCAGGCCGGCGTCGTCTACGTGAACCGCGCCGCGGGCGCCACCACCGGCGCCTGGCCGGGGGTACAGCCGTTCGGCGGGTGGAAGGGGAGCGGGTCGACCGGCAAGAACATCGGCGGCGTCTACACCCTGCCCTGCTACCTGCGCGAGCAGAGCCGGACGGTGTGCGCGTGACGGCCGGCGCCCGCGCCCCGTCGGCCGGCGACCTGGCCTCGCAGCCGATCCGCGTGGTGGTCCCGCCGCCCGGGCCGCGCGCCAAAGAGATGATCGCGCGGGCCGCGCCGCACCTGTCGCCCTCGCTCATCCACTGCTATCCGTTGATGGTGCAGCGGGCCGCCGGCTGCATGGTCGAGGACGTCGACGGCAACGTCTACCTGGACGCCGAGGCGGGAGTGGCCACCGCGTCGACGGGGCACTGCCATCCGGCCGTGGCGGCGGCCGTCGCCGCGCAGGCCCAGACGCTGATCCACATCTGCGGCACCGACTTCCACTACCCCGGCTACGGCGCCATCTGCGAGCGGCTGGGGCAACTGGCGCAGCGGATCGGGCCCAACGCGCACCCGTGGCAGACGTTCCTGACCAACTCCGGGACCGAGGCGGTCGAGGCGGCGCTGAAGCTGGCGCGGCAGCACACGAAGCGCCCCAACATCATCGCGTTTCGGGGCGGCTTTCACGGGCGCACGATGGGCTCGCTCTCGCTGACGGCCAGCAAGGCGAAGTACCGGCGCGGCTTCGGGCCGCTGTTACCTGGCGTCTACCACGCGACGTACGGCGAGGCGGCCAGCGTCGCCGAGCTGTTCGCGACCACCTGCCCCGCCGAGGACGTGGCGGCGATCGTCGTCGAGCCGGTGCTGG